>JBIOXS010000050.1:0-5943 GCA_044869815.1 Candidatus Rokuibacteriota bacterium
CCCACTCGCGCAAGTAGCTCGGGACGTAGCGCTCCAGGTAGAAGTACGGCAGCGTCGCCGAGCGCATCCCCTCGGCGGTGCGCACGATCGCGCTGTGCGCGAGCGGGTTCTCGGACGCCGCCATGCCGGCGGAGCCGAAAACCTCGACGCGCTGGTCGTAGCCGTAGACGGCCTGGCGCGAGTTGTCGATCGTGGTCAGGCAGCCGTTGGCGTGCTCGAGCATGACGACCGCGGTGTCGACGTCGCCGGCGTCGCCGAAGGCCGGATCGACCCGCACCGCCCCGCGGGCGTAGACCTCGACGACCTCGCTGCCGACCACGAACCGGGCCATGTCGAAGTCGTGGATGGTCATGTCGAGGAAGATCCCGCCGGAGGTGTGGATGTAGGCCAGCGGCGGCGGCGCGGGGTCGCGGCTCGTGATCCGCACGAGCTGCGGCTCGCCGAGCTCGCCGCTCGCCACCGCGGCGGCCACCGCGGCGTGGGCGGGGTCGAAGCGGCGGTTGAAGCCGATCTGAAACGGCACGCCGGCCGCTTCGACCGCCGCGAGTGCGCGCTCGACCTCGACGAGATCGAGCGACACCGGCTTCTCGCAGAAGATCGCCTTGCCGGCCTCCGCCGCAGCCACGATCAGGTCGGCGTGCGTGTCCGTGGACGTGCAGATCGCTACCGCGTCGACGTCCGGAGCGCCGAGCAGCTCGTCGACCTCGCCGGCGGCGGAGACGCGCAGCATGTCCGCCACCTCGCGCGCGCTGTCCTCGTGCGCGTCGTGCACCCAGGTCAGCGCGGCGCCCGGGATCTGGCGTGCGAGCAGCTCCGCGTGCATGCGGCCGATGCGGCCGACGCCGATCACGCCGATCCGCACGGTGGTGGTGCTGGTCGCGGTCATGATTCCTCCCGCAGCGAGACGACGTCTTCCCAGCCGCCCGACTGGGCCGACCGCAGCAGCGCCGCCTGCACGCTGACCCACTCGAGCGCTTCCTCGAAGCCGGGCCGGTGCGCGCGGCCCTCGGCGACCGAGCGGCAGAACTCGTAGTCCTCGATCACGATCAGGTCCTCGAAGCCGATGCCGTTGGCGCTGCCGGGGACGAAGTGCCCGTGGTACGGGAAGCGGTCGCCGCCGAACACGGTCCGGTAGCCCGTGTGCGGCTCCTCCCCGACGAGGTAGAGCTGCAGCTCGTTGAGCTTCTCCAGGTTCCAGCCCAGCGCGCCCTTGGTGCCGTAGACCTCGAACGCCATCTGGCTCTCCGGGCCGACGATCGAGCGGCTCGCCTCGAACGTGCCGCGCGCGCCGCAGGCGAACTCGCACAGCATCCCGGCGTAGTCCTCGTTCGTCACGGCGCCCACCGGGTCCCCGAGGCGCCCCCGCCCATAGTGGGTACCGCCGGCGCCGGGTAGCGGCCGCTCCTTGATGAAGGTCTCGGTCGTCCCGACCACGCGCGTGACCGGCCCGAGCAGCATGTGCGCCAAATCGACGGAATGGCTCATCAAGTCGGTCGTGACGCCGTGGCCGGCCTGGTCGACGAGGAAGCGCCACGAGAGCACGCCGAGCGGGTCGCTGCCATACATCGAGAAGAAGCGCCCGCGGTAGTTGGTGATCTCGCCGAGGCGGCCGTCGGTGATCAGCTGTCGCGCGTACTGCACGAGCGGCGCCCAGCGGTAGTTGTAGCCCACGCCGCTGATCACGCCGGCGGTGCGCGCGGCCTTCTCCGCGCGCACCGTCTGCTCCGGCGTGCCGCCGACGGGCTTCTCGCAGAACACGTGCTTGCCCGCGGCGGACACGGCCTCGACGAGCTCGAGATGGAGCATGTTGGGCGCGGCGATGACCACTACATCAACCGCCGGGTCCTCGATGACCTGGCGCCAGTCGGCGGTGCCGCGGCCGAAGCCGAAGGACCGCACCGCGTCGTCGATGCGCTCCGGCGCGGTGTCGCCGCAGACGACGAGCTCCGGGTCGAAGTCGCGCTCGGGGAATAGCGTCGGGATCCGCAGCATCGAGCGGCTGTGGGCCTGCCCGAGCCAGCCGAAGCCGATCACGCCCACGCCGATGCGCCGGCGCGCCCGGCCGGTCGTGGCCGGGGCGCCGAGCGGCTGTGCCGTCGTGCTCATGTGAGCGTCTCCGCGGGCAGCGTGCGTTGCAGCTCGTGCTCGAGCGCGTCGAGTTCCGCGCCGCCGGACATCTGCTTGACGAGCTCGTCGCGCGTGATCTGGTTCTTGCGCCAGTCGCCCATCAGCCGGCCGCGGTTGAGGATCACGAAGCGGTCGCCGACCGGGTAGGCGTGGTGGGGGTTGTGGGTGATGAAGATCACGCCCAGCCCGCGGTCGCGCGCCTGCGCGACGTAGCGCAGCACGACGCCCGACTGCTTGACGCCCAGCGCCGACGTCGGCTCGTCCAGGATCAGCACCTTCGCGCCGAAGTAGACGGCGCGCGCGATCGCGACCGCCTGGCGCTCGCCGCCCGACAGCGTGCCGACCGGCTGGTCCGGGTCGCGCACGTCGATACCCATCTTGCGCAGCTCCTCGTGCATGATCGTCTGCGCGGACTTGACGTCGACGTACTTCAGCGGCCCGATCGACTTCAGCGGCTCCGAGCCGAGGAAGAAGTTGCGCCAGATCGACATCAGCGGCACCGTCGCCAGGTCCTGGAAGACCGTGGCGATGCCGCGCTCCTTCGCCTCACGCGGGTTGTGGAAGTGCGTCTCCTCGCCCTCGACGAGCAGCTCGCCCTCGTCGTGGCGGTGCACGCCCGAGAGGATCTTGATGAACGTCGACTTGCCGGCCCCGTTGTCGCCCAGCACGCACGTCACTTCGTGGGCGTTGACGCCGACGCTGATGTCCTTCAGCGCGACCACGTTGCCGAAGTACTTCGAGACGTGGCGGACCTCGAGCAGCGGCGCGCCGTTGCCCGTTCCGGTGGTGATCGCCGTCATCGCCGAGCCCCCTCCGCACGCTTGCGGATGTAGTTGTTGACCAGGACCGCGACCAGCAGGATCACGCCCAGGAAGAGGAAGCGCCAATCGGTGTTCCAGCCCGAGAACTGGATCCCGATGAACGCCATGCCAATGATCGTCGCGCCGAGTGCGGCGCCGATCGCCGAGCCAAAACCGCCGGTCAGCACGCAGCCGCCGACGACCGCCGCGATGATGTACTGGAACTCCTCACCGATGCCCTGGCCGGCCTGCGTCGACGCGAGCCGCAACGCGATCATGATGCCCGTCAGCGCCGCGACGAACGACGTCATCACAAACAGCGAGATCTTCACCTGCGTGACCGGCACGCCGATGTTGCGGGCGGCGTTCGCGTCACCGCCCACGCCGAAGATCCAGTTACCGACGCGCGTCCGCGCCAGCGTCCAGGTCGCGAGCGCGGTGATCAGTATCCACCACAGCACGGAGATGCGGAAGTCGTGCGGGGACCAGAAGCTGCCGCCGAAGATCTTGTTCGCGCTCTCGTAGCCCGCGGCCAGGTCGATGCCGCCGACCGACACCTGATCGGTGATGGCCTTCGTGACGCCGAGGTTGACGCCCTGCAAGATGAAGAAGGTCGCCAGCGTGACGATGAAGCTCGGCAGCTTCGTCCGCATGACCATGTAGCCGTTGAGAAACCCGACCGACGCCGCGCAGGCGAGCGTGATCACGATCGCCAGCCAGATGTTCATGCCGACCTCGGTCGCCAGGACCCCCATCATCAGCCCGGCCGAGCCGGTCATCACCCCGGCCGACAGGTCGAACTCACCGCCGATCATCAACAGCGCGACGGCGACGGCCGGGATCCCGATCGTCGAGGCGACGTCGGTCCAGTTCGCGATCCCGTCCAGCCGCAGGAACAGCGAGTTCTGCGTCCAGAAGAAGATCGCGACGACGATCGCCGCCAGCAGCGCCCCGATCTCCGGGCGCCGGAAGACGCGCGCCAGCGTGCTGATGTGGGCCAGCCGCTCGTCGGCCAGCGGCGCCGGCTCGATGCCCGTGGGCGCCGGAGCGGTCGCCGGGCTCACCGCGTGCCCTGCCCGGCCAGCTTCTCGACGGTCGATGCGTTGCTCTTGTCGACGAACCCCGGGCCCGTCAGCACCGGCTGCCCGCCGCCGACGGTGTTGGCGTTGGTCTTGAAGAGCTTCAGGAAGACGACCGGCAGATAGCCCTGCAGGTACTGCTGCTGATCGACGGCGAACAGCATCTTCCCGGCCGCGATGCTCTTGATGACCTGCGGGCTGAGGTCGAACGTCGCGAGCTTGGCCTGCGAGCTCGCACCCTTGATCGCGGTCTGAGCGGCGGCGGCGATGTCCGGGTTCAACGTGATCACCGCGTCATAGGACTTGTCCGCCTGCAGCTTGGACCGGATCTCGGTCTGGGTCGTCGAGATGTCCTCGGTGCCCTTGACCTGCTGGTTGGTGACCGCGCCGCCGAAGCCCTGCTTGACGCCCTGGCAGCGCTGCTCGAGCGCCACATTGGCCTGCTCATGGATGACGCACATGACCTTCTTCACGCCGGCGGCCTTGAGCCTCTGGCCGGCCGCGTTGCCGGCGATCGTCTCCGTCTGGCCGACGTGCGTGATGGCGCCGAGCGTCTTGTAGTCCTCGAGCCCGGAGTTGAGCGTGATGATCGGGATTCCGGCCGCCTTCGCCTTGGCCAGCGGGCCCTTGAGCGCGTCCGCGTTCGGCACCGACACCGCCAGGCCGTCGACCTTCTGCGAGACCGCGGCGTCGATCAGCTGTGCCTCCTTCTGCGGATCGTTGTTCGACGGGCTCCAGATCAGCTTGACGCCTTCGTCCTTGGCCGCCTGCTGCGCGCCCTTCTTGACCACCGACCAGAACGAGCCCTCGTCGCTGTGGGTCACCATCGCGATCGTGAGGTCGCCGCCCTGCGTGAGCTGGACGTTGCCACCACCCGACGAGGCACCGGGCTTCTTGTTGTCCGAGCCGCCGCACGCAGCGATCACGAAGGCGAGCGCGAGTACCACGGCCGTGGCGCTGCTGAACCGCTTCATCGGTTGATCACCTCTTCCTCCTCCGGAGCCAGGGTTGACAGGAACTCGATGCTCTTTGAGACATCGAGCGCCGGACCACCGCCGACCGGGGGCTCCGACCCGGTGATGGCGAGGTCCTGCTCGAGGACGAGCCAGCGCTCGTACCCCGAGCGGCGGAGGGCCCGGACGACCTCGTCGATCCGGGCGTCCCCGTCCCCCAGCGGCTGGAACAGGCCGGCCTGCACGGCCTGCACCAGCGTGAGCTCCCCCGACCGGAGGCGCTCGGCGACGTCCGTGCGGACGTCCTTGAAGTGCACATGCCCGACGCGGTCGCCGTGCGCGCCGGCGAACTGCACCGGGTCCACGCCGCCGATCAGCAGGTGACCGGTGTCCAGGCACCACGGCACGTCGGTGTGCTCGAGCGCCAGCTCGACGTCCGCCGCGGTCTCGAGCACCGTGCCCGCATGCGGATGCAGCACCAGCTCGACGCCCTGCGCCGACGCCAGCTCGGCGAGCTCGCGCAGACGCTCGCCCGCCCGCTTCCAGCCGTCCGCGTCCAGCGCCACGGGCGCCGACCAGTCGAGATCCTGGACGACGGCGGCCACGAACACCTCGCCGCCGGCCTCGGCGAACTGGGCGGCCGCGGCCCGCGCGTGATCGCGCGTCGCGGCGACGTCGGGCTCGTGGACGACGACGGGCACGAACCCGCCGACGAGCCGCAGGCCGTAGCGGTCGAGCACCGCGCGCGCGGCGGCGCCGTCCTCCGGCAGCCACCCGAGCGGCCCCAGCTCGGTGGCCGTGATCCCCAGCTCGACCATCTCGGCGAACACCCGGTCCGGCGTCAACTGCAACCCCCACCCGGGCACCTCGCAGACGCCCCACGAGATGGGTGCGGCCGCCAGCCTCCCGGGAAGACCCGAGTCGATCTCTCTCTCCACGCTCTCGCTCTCCTCTCTCCGACGCGCTCTTGGAGCGCTCTAAGAG
>JBIOXS010000051.1:0-23022 GCA_044869815.1 Candidatus Rokuibacteriota bacterium
CGGCGAGCGTGAGGATCATGGTGGCCGCGATGAGCGCGAGCGCCCAGCCGTGGAGCAGCCGCCAGAACGGCAGCAGGAAGACGAAGACGGACAGATCGTAGCCGAACACCGGATCCTTGGTGTTGAACGCGGTGGCGTTGGCGTAGCCGAGCACCGTCTCCCAGTTGGCGCTCGCCCGCAATCCGGAGACGATCGCGATCAAGGCGAGCACGATCGGCAGGAAGCGGCGGATGAGCGGCTCGATCACCACGCGCCCCGGCAGTCCGAGCTGGTCTTCCAGCTCCCAGAGCACGTCGGGGGCCGCCGTCCGCGCCGCCAGCGTGAGATTCGCCCACAGGAAGAGCGCCACCACCAGGGCCACGAGCGCGAAGAGCGTGCCGCGCAGCGAGAGCGTGGTGGTGAAGACCTGGGTGTAGCCGACCTCCTGGAACCAGAGCCAGTCGGTGTAGAGGGGGATGAGCTGCCCGAGCAGCCCGAGCGCCAGGAAGGCGACGACGACGAAGGCGATCGGCTGCGGGCGGCTCATTCGCGAGGCGCGCGTGCGGGCCCTAGGTGCCGTGCCGCCAGGATGCGAGATACGACTCCTGCTCGCGCGTCAGCGAATCGATCTCGACGCCCATGGAGGCCAGCTTGAGCCGGGCGATCTCGAGGTCGATCTCGCGGGGCACGACGTACACCTTGCGCTCGAGCGTCTTGCCCTTCTTCACCATGAACTCCGCCGACAGCGCCTGGTTGGCGAAGCTCATGTCCATCACGGCCGCCGGATGGCCCTCGGCCGAGGCCAGGTTGATGAGTCGCCCCTCGCCCAGCACGAAGACGCGCCGACCGCCGCCGAGCTCGAACTCCTCGACGAACGGTCGCACCAGCTTGCGCGACTGCGCCAGCTGCGCCAGCGTGTTGAGATCGATCTCGACGTTGAAGTGCCCCGAGTTGCAGAGGATGGCTCCGTCCTTCAGGCGCGCGAAGTGCTCCTTGCGGAGGACGGACGTGTTGCCGGTGACGGTGACGAAGACATCGCCGATCTCGGCCGCCTTCGTCATGGGCGCCACCTGGAAGCCGTCCATGACCGCCTCGAGGGCACGCATCGGCTCGACCTCGGTGACGACGACGTGGGCCCCCATGCCCTTCGCCCGCGTCGCCACGCCGCGCCCGCACATGCCGTAGCCCGCCACGACGACGGTCTTGCCGGCGAGGAGGATGTTCGTCGCGCGAAGGATGCCGTCGATGGTCGACTGGCCGGTGCCGTACCGGTTGTCGAACAGGTGCTTGGTGTCGGCGTCGTTGACCGCGATGACGGGAAAGGCGAGCACGCCCTCCTTCTCCATCGCGCGTAGCCGGATCACGCCGGTGGTGGTCTCCTCGGTGCCGCCGATGACCTCCTTCACGACGTCGTGGCCGAGGTTCGTCTCTCCATGCAGCTGGGAGATGAGATCGGCGCCATCGTCCATCGTCACCTGCGGCCGCGTCCTGAGGACGGACTCGAGGTGCTTGTAGTACGTCTTGTTGTCCTCGCCCTTGTGGGCGAAGACCGGAATGTCGTATTCCTTGACCAGCGCCGCGGCCGTGTCGTCCTGCGTCGAGAGCGGATTCGACGCGCAGAGCGATACCTGCGCGCCGCCGGCCTTCAGCGTCAGCATGAGCACCGCCGTCTCGCTCGTCACGTGCAGGCAGCAGCCCAGCCGGATTCCCTTCAGCGGCTGCTCCTTGCCGAATCGCTCCCGCACCTGCCGCAGCACCGGCATCGACAGCTCCGCCCACTCGATCTTCCGCCGCCCCTCCGCCGCCAGCGACACGTCCTTGACGTCATGCTCAACCATTCCCCGCTCGTCCTTTCCTTAACTGTCGCTCACTGCCGAGATGTGCCGCGTTCGAGCGGCGGCTTTGCCGCCGCCTCGATCTCTGGGGGGAGGTATCGGAGGGGGCCACCGAGGCCCCTCCGAGGTGAAGCTAGACGTCTTCCTTCAAGTCTTTCACCCGATCAGTGCGCTCCCACGTGAACTCGGGCTCCGAGCGGCCGAAGTGCCCGTACGCCGCCGTCTTCCTGTAGATCGGGCGCCGCAGGTTCAGATGCTTGATGATGCCGGCCGGCGTGAAGTCGAAGTGCCGCCGCACGAGCGCCTCCAGCCGCGTATTCGGGACCTTTCCGGTTCCGAAGGTGTCGACCATGATCGAGACGGGGTCGGCCACCCCGATCGCGTACGCGACCTGCACCTGGACGCGCTCGGCCAGCCCGGCGGCGACGACGTTCTTGGCGACGTAGCGCGCCATGTAGCAGGCGGAGCGGTCCACCTTCGTCGGATCCTTGCCCGAGAACGCGCCGCCGCCATGGGGGCACGAGCCGCCATACGTGTCGACGATGATCTTGCGACCGGTGAGCCCGGTGTCGCCCATGGGGCCGCCGGTCACGAACCGCCCGGTCGGGTTGATGTGGAAGGTGCACTTACGGGCGTCGATGAGGTCGGCCGAGATCGTCGGCAAGATCACCTGCTCGATGACGTCCTGCCGGATGCGCTCGTTGGTCACGTCGGGGCTGTGCTGGGTCGAGATCACCACCGTGTCCACCGAGACCGGCTTGCCGTCGACGTACTTCACCGTGACCTGCGACTTGCCGTCGGGGCGGAGGTAGTCGAGCGCGCCCGATTTCCGCCGCTCGGTCAGGCGCATGACGAGCTTGTGGGCGAGCGTGATGGGCAGCGGCATCAGCTCGGAGGTCTCCGTGCAGGCGTACCCGAACATCAGGCCCTGATCGCCGGCGCCCAGGTTGTCGACGCCCATCGCGATGTCCGAAGATTGCTCGTCGATGGCCGCGATGACGCCGCACGTCTCGTAATCGAAGCCGAACTTGGCGCGGGTGTAGCCGACCTGCTTGATGGTCTCGCGCGCCACGCGGGGAATGTCCACGTAGCAGTTCGTCGTGATCTCGCCGGCCACCACGACGAGCCCGGTGGTCAGCAGCGTCTCGCACGCTACCCGCCCCGTCGGGTCCTGTCCGATGATCGCATCCAGCACCGCGTCGGAAATCTGATCGGCGATCTTGTCGGGGTGACCCTCGGTCACCGACTCCGACGTGAACAGGTACTCATCACGCGCCATCGGCTGCCCTCCGCTCGTCGGCATGATATCGGGCGACGGTGTCGCTCGATTGTAAAGACGCGCCACTGTAGCACGTTCGCTCCGGCGCTCTCAAGGAGAGGCCGGCCTTCGCATGCGTCGCTTCACCTCGTCGAGCAGAGGCACGCTCCACGGATCGCGCTCGCGCAGGATGGCCAGGTAGTAACTGGTCCACTGCCCGAGATAGGTCAGCGTGAGAAGTCGGGCGAGTCGCCCCTGTCCGCGTCCTCGCGCCTCGCTCACCCCACCCGCCGACGGCCCCACCAGGTCCTGCACCACGCGGAAGCGCTGCGCGATCTCCGGCGTCTCGCCACGATCGCGCAGCAGGACGACGTGCATGTCCTTGGCGCCCGTGGAGTGCCACGCCTCGATCTCGTTGTGGTTCATCTCGGGCAAGGCGCCGGCGAGCGCGAAGGTCTTGGCGTTCTCCTCTATGTCGGTCTTCCAGCGATAGGCGACGGCGCCGGTCGCGGGCCCGCCATAGACGGCTGGCAGGCGATCGGCGATCGAGAGCGCCAGGCGCTTGGCCTCGTTGTCGTTCGCCGGCCGCCCGGGGACGAGCTCTCGCGCGAATGTCTCGAGGGTCGAGAGCGCCTCCTCGATCTCGTCCGGGGGCACCACGTGGACGCCGCAGCCGGCCAGGAGCGGCAGTGCCGGGAAGAAGAGATAGCCGAGAGCCATGCGCGGCATGAGCCCGGGCGGCAGCGCCACGCGGGGCCGGCGAGCGGCCGCCGCCCGCTGCGCCAGCGCGCCGCCGGCGGTGACGGCGGCGACGGGCACCTTGCGCGCCACCGCGACGTCGAAGGCGGAGAGCACCTCGGCCGTCTCGCCCGAGTACGAGGATGCGATCACGACGGCCTGCGGATCGGCCACCGCGGGCAGGCCGTAATCGCGATGAACGAGGATGGGGACGTCGACCGTCTCGGCGGCGCAGGCGGCGAGCAGGTCGCCGCCGGCGGCGGATCCACCCATGCCGGCGACCACGACCACACGGGGCCGCGGGGCGCGCAGCGACGGCTCGCTCGCCAGCGTGCAGGCGCGCCGGCACTGCGCCGGGAACTCGGCGAGAACCGTGCGCGCCCCGTTGGGATCGAGCCGCGCGAGCGCCGCGGGATCGTCGAGCGGCGTCACGTCGCGCTCACGGTCATCGCCGTCCACAGCTCCGTCGTCGCCTCGAGCGGCCACGTGAGGAGCACGGCGAGGCCCTGGTAGATCCGCTCGAAGCCGGCCTCCGATACCGAGATGGTCTCCACCGGTCCCCACGCGAGCGTCGCGCCCGCGCTCCACGTGAGCTCCGCGCGAGCGCCGATCCACTCGTCGACGAGGGTGACTGTGTCGAGACCGTCGATCCTCCCGCTGCTGGCGAGCGAGGGCCGATCGGGCAGCGTCAGATATCGGCCGGGGGCATCGCCGCCGGTGAGCGTGAGGTTCCACTGGATCGCCCAGCGCGCCGCATCGGGCGATCGCAGGCGATAGTCGGCGCGCACGGTGGCGCCGCTGACGGCGACGCGCTTGACGAAGCCGGCCGGGACACCGTCCTCGGACGTCAGCGTCACCACCGTCCGGCCGTCCGTGCGCTCGAGCGAGTGCGACAGCCGAGCGTCACCGAGCGCGAGCCGCGCGGCCGCCCAGGGAGCGACGGGATCGAGCGGATCGCCGGGAGCGAACAGGCCGTCCAGCAGCGAGGCGCGACGGAAGGGGTCGTAGGCGAGTCTCGCGGCGAGCCCGGCCTCCTTGTGAGCAGGCGCCTCGTGGATGGTGCGCGCGCGGTCCGGCCGCTGCGCCGCGTGCGTCGTGAGCCGCGCGTGGTATGCCTCCTGCCGGCGCGTGAGCACGTCAGCCAGATCGAGCGCGCGGGGCAGATACGCGAGCTCGGTCACGCTCCCCCCCTCCGCCGGCGCCACCGTCACCGACAGCTCAGGCGTGCGGATCAGGACCTCGTGGTCACCGTCGCCGTCGGCGTCGGCGCTCTGGGCCCCGACGCTGACGCCCACGATGGCGTCGAGGCTCCGTTCCGTCTCGAGCAGGGCGCTCTTGACCGCCCGCCGCAGGTGCGGCAGATAGCAGCCGCCGAAGACGCCGTGCCAGTAGGCATCGTTGGCCTGGCCACGCCACAGTGCCTCGCGCGCGGCCGCCAGGGTCGGATCGCCGGGCCGCTGGCGCTCCGCCTCGACGAGGGCGCCGGAGAGCCGGAGCATCTTCCAGTAGGTGTCGGCCACCTCGGGATACTTCACGAGGAAGCCCCGCCAGAACCCGCCGCGCAGCAGCGAGGCGAGCGCGCCGTCGACCGGCGCGAGCTCGTGGCGTGCCCGCTCGAGCGCGGCCGCCGCCGCCGAGGGCAGCGCCCACTCGCCCATCTCGCGGTACGACGCGGTCGGCAGGTACACGCGACCGGACGCCGGCAGGCTGTCGAGCACGTCGGCGAAGGTGGCCAGGCGCAGCCACGGCGTGGCCGCGAGCCGATCGAAGAACCGGTCGAGCCAGCCGTCGCGATACACGTGGTCGTGGGTCCCCGGCCACGCGCCGAACTTCTCGCCGTCGTCGACGACGGTGAGCGCCGTCGTGCCGGCGCGTCGCCCGTCGAGGTACTCGACGGTCTTGTCGACCTCCGCGAACGGAATCAGGTAGCGCAACCGCTGGCTGATGGGAAACACGGCCAGCGGATGTCCCTGCTCCTCGGTGACGTAGTATCCGCCGAGCGTCTCCGGATCGAGCCCGGCCAGGGCGAAGTGAGTGTCGTCGACCAGCACGTACTCCACGCCGGCCTCGCGCAGCGCCTTTGGCAGGTGCGGCTCCCACACGCGTTCGGCGAGCCACATTCCGCGCGCGCGAACGCCGAACTCGCGCGCGAGGTACTCGGTGAGCCGCTGGATCTGCCCGCGCTTGTCCGTGTCGGGCAGGATGGCGAGGATCGGCTCGTAGAAGCCGCCGGTGAGGAGCTCGACCTGTCCGGTCGCCACCGTCTCGCCGAGGAGGTCGAACGTCCGGCAAGCCTGCGCACGCAGCCAGGCGAGCAGGCTGCCGGTGCAGTGCACGCTCAGCCGCACCTCCGGGCGTCGGCGGACGAGCTCGAGGAACGGCCGATACGCACGCTCGGTCGCCTCCGCCAGCACCGAATCGAAGTTGCCGATCGGCTGGTGATTGTGGACGCCGAAGCAGAACGAGAGGCGGTCCGGCTTCACGCGGCGTTACTCGCGATCGATGTCCCGGTGCACGAGCGTCGGGGTGAGGCCGAGCGCGTCGACGTGGGGGCGCAGCTCTTCGACCAGCGCGACGGAGCGATGGCGGCCGCCGGTGCACCCGATGGCGATGGTCAGGTAGGCCTTGCCCTCGCGCTGGTAGGCCGGCAGGACGAACCCGAGAAAGTCCGCGATCCGGTGCAGGAGCTCGCGGCTCTCCGCGTGCTTCAGCACGAACTCGCGGACACGCGCGTCGCGGCCGTCGAGCGGTCGCAGGCCCTCGACGAAATGCGGGTTCGGCAGGAACCGGACGTCGAACACGAGGTCGGCATCGATCGGGACGCCGTGCTTGAAGCCGAAGGACACCAGCGAGACGGCGAGGCCGGGGCGCGCCTTGGGCGCCACGTAGGCGTCCACCAGGAAGTCCTTGAGCTGATGAACAGTGAGCGCGGAGGTATCGACGATGCGGTCGGCCACCTCGCGCACCGTCGAGAGCGCCTTTCGCTCGGCGCGAATGCCGTCGAGCACGTTGCCGTCCGGCGCCAGCGGATGCCGCCGGCGGGTCTCACGATAGCGGCGCACCAGCGCCTCCTCGCCCGCCTCCAGGAACAGGACCTCGACGGTATGGCCACGCGTGCGCAGCTCGGCGAGGGCCTCTAGGAAGTGCGACAGATACGCGCCTTCCCGCACGTCGACACCGAGGGCGACGCGGCCGCGCTTGGGGGCATCGGCGCGGGCCACGAGGTCGGCGAAGGTCGGAATGAGGGTGGTCGGCAGATTGTCGACGCAGAAGAAACCCATGTCCTCGAAGCACTTGATCGCGTAGCTCTTGCCGGCTCCGCTGAGGCCGGTGATCACCACGAAGGAGACCGGCGTCATCGCCGCCGTGGTGCGAGCCTCCTCTGGTGCGACGGCAGGATGCCGAGCTCCTCGCGGTACTTGGCGACCGTGCGCCGGGCGATGGTGAGGCCACGGCCCTTGAGGATGAGCGCCACCTCCTGGTCGGAGAGAGGTTTGGAAGGGTCCTCGTTGGCCAGGAGGTCCTGGATCATCTTCTTGACGCTCACCGACGACACCATCTCGCCGTCGCCGGAGGCGATGCCGCTGTGGAAGAAGTACTTCAGCTCGAAGAGGCCCTGCGGCGTCTCGACGTACTTGTTGGTGGTGACGCGGCTGATGGTCGACTCGTGCATGCCGATGTCCTCGCCGACGTCGCGCAACGACAGCGGCCGGAGGTACGGCAGCCCCTTGTCGAGGAACTCACGCTGGAATTTCACGATCGACTGGGTGACCTTGCGCAGCGTGCGCTGCCGCTGATCCACCGACTTGATGAGCCAGAGGGCCGAGCGGAGCTTCTGGTCGACGTACTGTCGCGCCTCCCCGTCCGAGGACGAGCGCAGCAACGAGCGATAGAGCGAGTTCACCCGAAGTCGCGGGATGCCGTCCTCGTTCAACACCACCACGTACTCCGTGCCCATCTTGTGCACGACCACGTCGGGCACGATGTAGCGCGAGTCGTTGCCGCCGAAGCGCCGTCCCGGCTTCGGCTCGAGCCCCATGATCTCCTCGACCGATTCCATCACGCGATCGAGGGGCAGCTTGAGGGCGCGGGCGATGTCGGGATAGCGGCGGCGGCTGAGGTCCTCGAAGTGCTCCTCGACGATCTCCACCGATACGGGATCGGGGTTGGGATCGGCCTTCAGCTGGATGAGCAGGCACTCCTGGATGTTGCGGGCGGCCACGCCGGGCGGGTCGAAGGCCTGCACCATGGTGAGGACCTTCTGGACCTCCTCCGCCGTGGTCTTGCAGCGCTGGGCGATCTCGTCGATCTCGGCGCGGAGGTAGCCGTCCTCGTCGAGGTTGCCGATGATCTCCTCGCCGATGCGTCGCACCAGCCGATCGTCGGTCGCGTAGCGCAGCTGCTCGTCGAGGTGGTCGGTCAGCGAATTGACCGAGCGGACCATGTTCTCGAACGGCAGGTCCTCGCGGTCTTCCTGCGCCACCAGCGAGCGCTCCTCGTGGTCGTCGAACATCACGGCCGTGAGGTCGAACGGCAGGTCGTCGGTCTGGCGCTCGGTGGTCGGCGCCGGCGCCGCCTCGCTGCTGAGCGGCTCGGCGGGGGGCGCGGTCGGCACGTCGGGCGCCGCCTGGCCGTCGGGAGCGTCCGTGGTTTCGGGCTGGACTTCTTCGAGCAGCGGGTTCTCGAGGAGCTCCTTCTGGACGACCTCCTGGAGCTCGAGCGTGCTCAGCTGCAACAGCTGAATCGCCTGTTGCAGCAGCGGCGTCATGACGACCCGCTGGCTCTGTCGGAGGGAGAGTCGGGCTTCCATTGCCATAGGCGGTTCTCGTGCCCTCGGACCTACAGGGCGAACTTCTCGCCGAGGTAGATCTCTCGGGCTATCGGATTATGGGCGATCTCGTTGGCCGTGCCGGACACGAGGATCTTGCCATCGTAGAGGATGTAGGCGCGATCGGTGATCGCCAGGGTCTCCCGCACGTTGTGGTCCGTGATCAGGATGCCGATGCCGCGCTCCTTCAGCCGGCCGACGATCTCCTGGATGTCGCCGATGGCGATGGGATCGATGCCGGTGAACGGCTCGTCGAGGAGCAGGTACTGCGGCGAGGTGACGAGCGCGCGCGTGATCTCCAGCCGGCGGCGCTCGCCGCCGGACAGCGTGTAGGCGGGATACGGCGCCAGCCCCGTCAGATCGAGCTCGGCCAGCAGCTCGCGGGCGCGCTGACGTCGATCCTCGCTCGGCAGATCCAGCGTCTCGAGAATGGCCAGCAGGTTCTCCTCGACCGTGAGCTTGCGGAAGACCGACGACTCCTGCGGCAGGTAGCCGACGCCCATGCGGCAGCGCTGGTACATCGGCAGCGAGGTGATCTCCTGACCTTCGAGGAAGATCCGTCCACCCTCGGTCGGCAGCAGACCGACCATCATGTAGAAGGACGTCGTCTTGCCGGCTCCATTCGGACCGAGCAGCCCGACGACCTCGCCACGCTGGATGTCGAGCGACACGTTGTCGACGACCTTGCGGGTCTTGAACCACTTCTGGAGTCCCTGCGCGACCAGCCCTTCCATCGCTCAGTTGCTGCACGTCCCCGCCGCCGGCCGGCTGGCCCGCGGCGTGCCGTTCGAGCTCTCGTCCTTGGGGTAGAAGACGGCCTTCACGCGCTCGTCCTTGCCTCCCTGCACCACCGAGCGATCCTGGGACAGGAAGATCGTGATGGTGTCGCCGCTGACGACATTGTCCTCCTGCCAGACGCGCGCGTTGCCGATGAGCACCACGCGCTGCTCGAGGTCATAGTACTCGGCGCGGCGCGCCGTTCCCGTCCGGCAATCGCGCGTGATGATGCGGACGGCGCCGGTGGACACCGTGCGGAGGATCTTGTCGCCGGTCTCGTCCAGGTAGACCTCCATCCGCTCGGCGTACTGCACGGAGTTGTTCTGGCGTGCCACGACGTTGCCGGTGAAGACCACCAGCCCTTCCTTCCCGAAACGCTCCATTTTGTCGGCGTCGACAGTCACCGGCTGCGTCCGGTCGTCCTTGCCGGCGCGCGGCGTCTGCGAGCGCTCCTTCTGTGGCCGATCCTCGGCGGCGCCCTTCGGCGCCACCGGCGCGCCGGGCTTGGGGCCCGCCGGCGCCGCATCGGCGCGGCCCGCCATGACGGCGAGGGCGGCGAGGCTCAGGACGGCCACCGCGCGGACACTCACCTACTGGACCGCTGGGCGAAGATCGCGCGGACGCGCCCGGCCACGGTGGTCGCCTCGTCTGCCGTCGTCATCTCCATTCCAGTGCCGAGAACGGTCGAGCCGTCCCGCTGGAAGGTGACCGGAGCATCCGTCCACAACCGCCCTCCTTCAGCGTCCCAGCGGATCACGCTCGTGTCCAGCCGGAGTCCGTCGTCCGAGGTGATCACGACGTTGTGGCGGATCTCGACGTTTTTCGACTTCTGATCGATGTCGCCCTCGTCGCCCACCACGGTCCACGAGCGGTCCTTCTGGAAGACCCGCACCACCAGGCGCCGCAGCGACGTGCGTCCCTCCTGCTCGAACATGAGGGCCTGCTCGGCGCGAAGCCGCCATCGAACGCCCTTCGTCTCTTCCTCGAGGTCGACCTCTTTGATCCTGAGATCCGCGCTGGACGGTGACGGGCCGATGGGCTCGACGGTGGCCGACCGGCTCCTGAAGATCAGTGTCCCTGTCAGGAGCAGGACGAACGCCACGACGATAACGAGAATGCCGCGTGCCAGGTTGGGCATGTGCAATTTCGGTACCAGCCTATCACAAACGCTCGCCAGCAAGACGAAATACGAGACGACGGACCGACGCTAGACGATCTTCGCCCTGAGGATGTCGTGCATGTGGATCACGCCGACCGGCCGGCCGTCGGCGTCGGGGACGATAAGGCTCGTGATGGCCCAGGCTTCCATGACCTCGAGGGCCTTGGCGGCGAGCTCGTCGGCGCCGATCGTCTTCGGCGCGCTCGAGGCCACCTCGCCGGCCCGCACTCCGGCGATGGACTGGGTCCGCAGGTGCAGGCGGCGGAGGTCGCCGTCGGTGATGACGCCGGTGAGCCGGCCGGCGCTGTCGACGACGGTCGTCATGCCGAACCGCTTCTTGGTCATCTCTAGGATCGTATCCTCGAGCGTCGCGTCGGCGCGCACACGGGGGACGGCGTCTGCCGTGTGCATGAGGTCGGCCACACGGAACAGCGCCCGCCAGCCCAGGGTGCCGCGCGGGTGCAGCGCGGCGTAGTCCTCGGGCCGCAATCCGCGAAGCTCGAGCAAGGCCATGGCGAGCGCGTCGCCCGCGGCCAGCGCCGCCGTCGTCGACGACGTGGGCGCGAGATTCATCGGACAGGCCTCTTCGCTGACGCTGACGTCGAGCACGACCTCGCACTGGCGCGCCAGCGTGGAGGCCGGATTGCCGGTCAGCAGCACGATCGGCACTCCCAGCCGCTTGAGCGGCGGCAGGATCGCCAGCACCTCGTCGGTCTCGCCGGAGTTCGACAGCGCGAGCACGACGTCGCCGCGCGCGACCATCCCGAGGTCGCCGTGCACGCCCTCGGCCGGGTGCAGGAAGTAGGACGGCGTGCCGGTCGACGCGAGCGTGGCCGCGATCTTCCGCCCGATGATGCCCGATTTCCCCATGCCGGTGACGATGGCGCGCCCGGTGCACGCGTGCAGCACCTCCACCGCCCGCTCGAAGCGCGCATCGAGCTTGGCCACCAGGCCGAGGATGGCGTCGGCCTCCATGCGGAGGACACGGGCGGCGATGGCCCGGACGTCGACGGGGGGCGCTCCGCTCATCGGCGAAGCGCTCCGTGGATCGCGAGCAGCTCGTCGAGCAGCCGCGGCAGGTCGTCGATGCGCAGCATGTTGGGTCCATCCGACAGCGGACGGCCGTCACGCAGGGTGCGGTCCGGATCCTCGTGCATCTCCATGAACAGCGCATCGATGCCGACGGCGACGGCCGCGCGCGCCAGGGCCGGAACGTACTTTCGCTCGCCGCCCGAACGGTCGCCGGCCCCGCCCGGCAGCTGCACGGAGTGCGTCGCGTCGAACACGACCGGATACCCGAGCTCGCGCATGTCGGCGAGCCCCCGCATGTCGACGACGAGGTTGTGGTACCCGAACGAGCTGCCTCGCTCGGTGAGCAGGATCGCCTCGTTGCCCTTGGACAGGAGCTTGTCGACGACGTTCTTCATCTCCCGCGGCGCCACGAACTGGCCCTTCTTGACGTTGACGGGCTTGCCGGTGGCGGCGGCCGCCAGCAGCAGGTCGGTCTGACGGCACAGAAAGGCCGGGATCTGGAGGACGTCGAGGACCTCGGCGGCCGGATCGACCTCCGAGACCTGATGGACGTCGGACAGCACCGGCACGCGCAGCGTGTCGCGGACCTTTTTCAAAATTCGCAGGCCTTCGAGAAGGCCGGGGCCGCGATAGCCGTTCACGGAGGAGCGATTGGCCTTGTCGTAGGACGACTTGTAGACGAAGGGCACGTGCTTGTCGGCGGCGATCTTCGTCAGGCGCTCGGCCGTCATGAGCGCGTGCTTCTCGTCCTCGATCGCGCACGGACCGCCGATGAGCGCGAGTGGTCGACCGCCGCCGATGCGGACTGGACCCACGCTCACCTCGCGCGTCGTCGTCACCGCGCTCTCCGGTACTCGAGGCCAGCTTTGACGAATCCGGCGAAGAGCGGATGGGGATCCCACGGGCGCGAGCGGAACTCCGGGTGGAACTGGCCGGCGACGAAGAACGGATGCTCGGGGATCTCCACGATCTCCACCAGCTGCTTTTCCGCCCAGATCCCGGAGACGTGCAGGCCGCTCTTCTCGAGCGTCTTCAGGTAGTCGTTGTTGACCTCGTAGCGATGCCGGTGGCGCTCGCGGATGATCCCCTCGCCGTAGAGGCGGCAGGCGCGGCTGCCCTCCGTCAAGAGGATGGGATAGAGCCCGAGCCGCATGGTGCCGCCCTTGTCGGCCAGATGCCGCTGCTCCGGCAGCAGATCGATGACCAGATGCGGGGCGTTGGGCGCGAACTCCGACGAGTTCGCGGCCGTGAGGCCGCAGACGTGCCGGGCGAACTCGATGACCGCGCACTGCATGCCGAGACAGATCCCGAAGTACGGCACGCGTTGCTCGCGGGCGTAGCGGACGGCGGCGATCTTGCCCTCGATGCCACGGTCGCCGAAGCCGCCGGGCACGAGGATGCCGTCGACGTCGGCGAAGTGCGCGGCGGCGCCGTCGCGCTCGATGTGCTCGGCGTCGACCCAGGCGATCTCGACCTTGGCCTGATGCGCGATACCGCCGTGGGCGAGCGCCTCCACAAGGCTCTTGTAGGAGTCCTTGAGCTCGACGTATTTCCCGACGACGGCCAGCCGCGTCGTCGACGTCGGCGACTTCACGCGGTGCACCACGTCCTCCCATCGCCCCAGATCGATCGGACGCTCCTCGAGGCCGAGCGCCTTCACGATGATCCGGTCGAGCCCCTCACGGTGGAAGACGAGCGGGACCTCGTAGATGGTGTCCACGTCCTTGGCCGTGATGACCGCCTCCTCCTCGACGTCGCAGAAGAGCGCGATCTTCGACTTGATCCCCGGCGGCAGGTAGCGATCGGTGCGGCAGAGCAGGATGTCGGGCTGGATCCCGATCGCCCGCAGCTCCTTCACGGAATGCTGGGTGGCCTTCGTCTTGAGCTCGGCGGCCGCCTGGATGAACGGCACCAGCGTGAGGTGCACGTACAGGACGTTGTCCTTGCCCACGTCTTTCTTGAATTGCCGGATCGCCTCCAGGAACGGCAGCCCCTCGATATCGCCCACGGTGCCGCCGACCTCCACGATGACGACGTCGAGCCCGCCACCGACCTTGCGGATCATCGCCTTGATCTCGTCGGTGATGTGGGGAATGACCTGCACCGTCCGGCCGAGATAGTCGCCGCGCCGCTCCTTGGTGATGACGGAGTGATAGACCTTGCCGGTGGTGATGTTGTGGTCGCGCGAGACCCGCTCGGAGGTGAAGCGCTCGTAGTGGCCGAGGTCGAGGTCGGTCTCGCCGCCGTCGTCGGTGACGAAGACCTCGCCGTGCTGATACGGGCTCATCGTCCCCGCATCGACGTTGATGTAGGGATCCATCTTCTGCAGGCCGACCCGGTATCCTTGCGCCTCGAGCAGCGCCCCCATGGAGGCCGCCGCCAGGCCCTTGCCCAGCGAGGAGACCACACCGCCCGTGACGAAGATGTATTTCGGCGCCAAGTCATCCCTTCCTTTCGTCGCGGAATGTCAATGATCGAACATAGCGGATCTCGGCCTGCCGGTCGACGAAACGTCCGTCCAGGCGACCGTCCCGAAGCGCCTGCAGCACCTCGCTCACCCGCGGACCGCGGGCGACGCCGAGCGCGATCACGTCGTCGCCGCTGAGCTCGGGCGTCACCGTGCGTCCGTCGCGCACGTACCACTCGAGGCGCTCGCGTATCGCCGGTTCGGTCAGGTGCAAGAGCGCCAGCGCGACGCCGCCGGCCTCGCGAAGCGCACGGGCCGTCTCGCTGCGCGAGCCGGCCCCCCGCACGCGCGCGGTCAGGCCCGGCGGGTCCTCGAGCGCCCGGCGGACGCGGGACAGGAGGTCGCCGCTCAGGCCGAGGCGCTCGGGCAACGCGGTCGCCACGGCCGAGCGCTGCTCGCCCGCCAGCGCGAGCACGGCCACCGTGAGCGGCGAGGCGAGCCGATGCGCGGTCGCCCACTCGAGCGTCGCGTCGAGCGCGGCGAGTCGCATCGCCGTCGCGCGCCCCGGACGCCAGCGCGGATCGAGGATCCGGACGACGCCGGCGCGAACGGCGAGCGTCAGCGCGGCCGCCGGGGACGGCTCGCGGAGCAGCCGCTCGAGCTCCGCCGCGAATCGCGACGCGGACAACGCCGGGTACGGCGCCAGGCGCAGCGCCAGCGCCTGACAGCGCAGCGTCCACCGATCGGCCGTGAGGCCGAGCCGCGCCGCGTACCGCGCCGCGCGCAGCATGCGCGTCGGATCCTCGACGAAGGAGAGCGGATGCAGGACGCGCAGCCGACGGTGCTCGAGATCCGCGATGCCGCCGAGCGGATCGAGGAGGCCGAAGGCGCCGGTGGCGAGCTCGACGGCCATGGCGTTGACGGTGAAGTCGCGTCGCCGCAGATCCTGCGCCATCGAGGCAGGCAGGACGCGCGGCAGCGCCCCCGGACGCTCGTAGCGCTCCGCGCGCGCCGTGACGACGTCGATGCGGCCGTGCCGCGGGGTCTCGACGGACGCCGTGAGAAAGCGCTCGTGTTCCACGAGCGCGCCGCCAAGCTCGTTGGCCAGCGCCCGGGCCACGCCCGGGCCATCGCCCTCGACGACGACATCGAGGTCGCGCGCCGCGTTGCTCTCGCCCCGCCACACGTCGCGCACGAGCCCGCCGGCAAGGAACGCGCGCGCGCCGTGCGCAGCCGCCAGCCGCGTCACGGCGCCGAGGGCCTCGCGCGTCTCCGGCGAGAGGGCGGCGTTGACGCGCGCGACGAGCGAGATCGTGCGCGACACCGTCCCGCGCGCGACGGCGCCACCCGCGCGACCCCGCACGATCACCATCGGCGCGCCGTCCGCCAGAACACGGCGGACACGGAGCTCCGGCTCGTCGGCGTCGACCACTGGCAGCGGCCGGCTGACCTCGGCCGCCGGGAGGTCGTCGAGTCCGAGGGTCTCGGCGCGCGCGAGATCCTCGACGAGGACGTGGATGGCGGCCCCGCAGCTGAGCACGCGCGCGTGCCGACGACGCGACAGGCGCAGGGCGTCGCCCACGGTGATGGAGGGTGGCGCCGCGACGACGGGCGTATCGACCAGATCGGCTGCGGTGAGGCTGACTTGGGGATAGGCGTGGGCGCGTCGAGCCACGCTCACGCGCTCCACCGGGGTCTCCGGACCGGCCGCGCCGTCCGGGGGACGCCTCCCTCGTACCGGCGAGGCCCCTCGACTGCGACGACCGCAAAGTGCACGACGGATTATATCAACGCGTCCCTCGCCCCGGCAACACCCGAGACAGGGCCAGACGCTCCGGGGAGCGAAGGGCCACGCTGGCGAGCCAGAACAGCGCCCCGCCCACCGCGACGACGGCGACGAGCAGCGCCGCATCGAGGACGATGCCGTGCCGGACCGCGAGCGGCGTGGCGGCGGCGACGCACCACGCCGCCAGCGGCACCGCAGCCGCGAGCGCCCGGAGAGCCGAGACGAGGAGCGCGCGCCCCCCCAGGCGTCCGAACCGGCGCCGCGCCAGCCACAACAGCGCGACCACGTTGACGTATGCGCCGATCGAGGCCGCGTACGCGAGGCCGGCGTGTCCGAGCACGCGCATCAGCACCACGGCCGCCACGATGTTGGCGGCGACCGCGAGCACCCCGAGGCGGACGGCGGCGCCGGGCTGGCCGACGGCATAGAACGCCTGCGCGGCGATCCGTGTCGTCGCGAAGCCGACGAGGCCGACGGCATAGCCGGTGAGCGCCTCGGCGGTGGCCAGCGTATCGTCGGGACCAAATCGTCCGCGCTCGAACAGGATCCGCGTGATCGGCACGCGGAGCGCGAGCAGGCCGACCGTGGCCGGCACACAGATGTAGACCGCCAGCCGCAGCGCGAAGTTGAGCGTGCCCGCCAGGGCGCGCGTGTCGCCGGCGGCCGCCTGTCGGGACATCGCCGGCAGCGACGCCGATGCCAGCGCGATGCCGAAGACGCCGAGCGGGAACTCCATCACGCGGTCGGCGTAGTAGAGGAACGAGATGGCGCCGGCCGGGAGCAGCGAGGCGAGGACCGTGTTCACGAAGACCATCACCTGCACCGCCGCCAGCCCGAAGACGGCGGGCACGAGCAGACGCGCCACGCGCGCGAGCGCCGGATGCCGGAGCTCGCCGGAAGGGCCGACGAGGAAGCCGGTGGCCAGCAGATCGGGCACCTGGACGAGCAGCTGGCCCACGCCGCCGACGAGGACGCCGAGGGCGAGGGCGGCGATCGGCGGCTCCGTGCGCCCGGACAGCAGGAGGACGCCGGCGATCATGCCGACGTTCAGCACGGCCGGCCCGAGCGCGGCCGCGAAGAACCGATGCTCGGCGTTGAGAACGCCCATCGCCAGCGCCGACAGGCCGACGAGCACGACGTACGGAAACATGACGCGTGTGAGCAGTACCACCAAGCGCTCCTGCGCCGGGTCGGCGGCGAAGCCGGGGGCGATCGCGCGGACGATCCACGGAGCGGCCATGATGCCGAGCACCGCCGTCGCCCCCAGCACGACGAGCGCGGCGCCGAGGATCGCGCGCACCAGCCGACGGAAGTCCTCCCGCGAGCGAGTGGACGCGTACTCCGTGAAGACGGGGATCACGGCCGTCGACAATGCGCCTTCGGCCAGCAGCCGCCGCAGGATGTTCGGGATCCGGAAGGCGACGAAGAACGCGTCCGTCACGGGACCCGCCCCGAAGGCGCGGGCCACCACCATGTCGCGCACGAAGCCGAGCACCCGGCTCGCCAGCGTGGCGGCGCCGATGGAGCCGAGGGCTCCGACCACCTGGCGCTCGACGGTCGGGGGCTCCGTCACCTTGAATTGCCCGACGAAGTGCGGCATGATTCTGCGCGTTGTCGACGCGCGCCACGACGCGCGCGTCCGGGAGGAACGATCAGGTGGCGAACACGAAGTCCGCGATCAAACGCATCCGCCAGAACGAGCGGCGGCGACTCCGCAACCGCACGATCCGCTCGCAGGTTCGCACGGCCGTGAAGACGGCCCGCGCCACCGACGGCGGCGAGCTGCGCACCGCCATCGCCGAGGCCATCCGCGCCCTCGACAAGGCCGTGACCAAGGGTGTGATTCACCCCAACACCGCCGCGCGCAAGAAGTCCTCGCTGGCCCGCCGGCTCGTCGCCGCCAAGTAGGGCGCGGCGGGCGTCACGGCGCCCGCGCCGCCGCCGGCCGCGGGCGCCCACGAAGCTCGGAGAGCAGATCCATCGCTCGCTCCGTCACCACCTGGCCGGTGTCGGCCGCGTACACCGAGGCGCACGTGACGTACGCCGGGCGCGCGTAGTCCGCCGCCGTCACGAAGTACCCGAGGTAATCGTTCGTCACGCTGGCGACGAAGACGTCGGCGAACAGCTCGCGTCCCTTCGCCTTCAGGCGCTCGCCGAGCGCCGTTTGCAGCTCTCCGGGGAGGGCGACCCATGCCAGGTCGCCGAGCGCGACCGCCGTCAGCGTTGCGTCGCGCGGGAACATGCTGCCGAGCGGCACCGTCAGCGTGCGCGGAACCCATCGGCCCATGCAGTTGCGCAACGACAGACGCGGCGCCGGCAAGGCGAGCGTGGTCGTGCGCGTCGTCAGCGTCGTGCGCGCGAGCGGAACGGCCGCACGCCAGCCCTCGAGCACGGCCTCGGCCAGCGTCGCCGCGACGGTCTGGAGCGCCGCCGCCCCGTGTCGGGCGGGGCTCACGTCGGCGAGCGCGCCAGCCACGAACAGCGCGGGCGCGCCGAGCCGCTGCTCGATCAGCTGCGAGGCGACCCCGCCGACGTCGCCGGAGAGGGCGAGGTTCTTGGCGCCCAGCATCGTGCCGTGAATGCCGAAATTCCAGACGGCGGCCACGGGGGCGCCACCCGGCCGGCGGACGGCGAGCACGATGAGCTCGTGGTCCAGCGGCTGGCCGAGCCGGCTCGTGATGACGTGGGGGCCGTCGAGCTTCGCGAGCGCGACCTGGGCCGGCGCCCGCGTGGCCTCCGCGCCACGGATGGCCGCTTCCGCCGCCGCCACGATCGTCTCGCGCACGGCGGGATCGAACCGGTCCATCATCAGCATCCCGGCCAGCGCGGAGTCGACGTACCCCCCGGGACCGGAGTGCGTGTGGGACGCCGACACGAGGAGCGTGCCGGCGCCGGCGCCGAGCCGCGTGGCGATGGCGCGCATCGTCGCTCGGTCGATGCCGACGACGTCGAGCGTGAGCCAGGTCACCCGTCGCCCGTCGCGCTCGAGCACCAGCGCGCGCGCCCCGAGCGGGTCGCGCCGGCCGACGCTCGGCTTCAGCCAGAACGCGTGGGGATAGCGACCCAGCACGTCGGGAACGAGCAACCGCCGCGCGACGCTGCCGAATCCGGCGAGCGACGTGCCCGCCGGGACCTCGAGCAACGCCTGCCCCGCCCCGGCCGTCACGCACTCGTCGCAGGCGGCGCGCGCCACGCCGGCGCCGCCGAGGAGGACGAGGAGCGCGAGCGCCGCCGCGAGGGCCGGCGTCACCGGCACAGATCGACGACGAGGACGGCGAGCTCTCCGCGCGCGTCCGCGCTCGACTTCAGCCGGCGCTCGGCCTCCCAGCACCGGGCGAGGCGGCGCGCCAGCGTCGCGCGGGGAGCGGAGCCAGGGCCGCGCGCGATGGCGTCGACCACCTGCGGCGGCTTGCGCACGACGCGCGCGATCTGCTCCGTCGCCTGCCCGCGCGCCGCCAGATCGGCGACGGTCATGGTCGCGCGGACGTCGGCGACGAGGAGGGCCAGCAGGCGGACGGGCTCCTCGGCGGCGAGCAGGCGATCGAGCGTCCGCAGCGCGGGGCCGATCTCGCGCCGCTGCACGGCCCGCGTGAGGTCGAACACGCCGCTCAGGCGATGCTCGCCGACGACGGCCGTGACCTCCTTGACGCCGACGGTCGTGTTCCGCGCACCGCCGGCCAGGGCCGCCTTTCGTGCCTCGCCCAGCAGCGCGGCCGAGTCGTCGCCGACCCATTGCACGAGGAGTCGCGCGGCGTCCTCTCCGACGGTGAGCCCTTCCGCCGCCGCCCGCTCCCGCAGCCACGCTTCGAGCGAGCGGCCCTCGCGCGCCGGCAGCGTGACGATCGCGGCCGTTGGAATCGACTGCAGGAGCCAGTGGTCGGCACGTCGATCGCGCGAGGCGCCCAGCGGCTCGTCGGCGAGGAGAAGCAACGCGGTCGACGGATTCGGATCCCGGCCGTAGGCGGCCAGCGCGTCGGCGGCACGGGCGGCGAGCGCCTGGGCACGACGGACCGCCACCAGGCGCATCGCCGTCATGAACGGCAGCGTGCTGGCGGCGCGGACCACGGCCTCGCCGCTCACCTCGGCCCCTTCCAGCACCTCACGTCCGAGCGCGATCTGCGAGGCGTCGGCAAAGAGACCGCGGGTGGCGGCGGCCAGCGCGTCGTCGAGCAACTGCGCGTCGTTGCCGTGGAGCAAAGCCAGGGACGGCGGTCGTCCGCCGGCCGCCGATCGGATGAACGCGGCGTACTCCATCGCCGCCGCGCCGTCAGAACCGATCGAGCGCCAGGCTGACCACCGAGCGCGCGATCTGCGTCGCCGCCTGCTGGAGCGCGCCCGCCTCGATCGACAGCGTCTGCGCCACGGAGCCGGCGACCAGGAAGTCCGCCTGCTCGCTGAAGCTCGCCTGCTCGAAGAGCAGCGTGTTCAGCCGGACGTCCCGCATGCGGAGGTTCAGCGTCACGCCCAGCCGATACTGCTGCACGTTCAGCGAGGGATCGACCGCGATGGCGCCGACGGTGTACTGGAGAACCTCGCCCTCGAGGACCGAGTCGGCGTCCTCGAGCCGGACGACGCGCAGCCGGCCGTTGGTGGCGAAGGCGTCGACGATGGCCCGCGTGATGACGCCTTCGACGGCAGGCTGCTGCGTACGGTTGATGAAGATGGGCACGGCGATGGTCTTGACGTGATCCGGCAGCGTGCCGTGGAACGAGTAGCCGCAGCCGGTCAGCGTGCAGGCCAGGACGAGCACCGCGGCGCCGCGCAGGCGGGCGCGGGTCACGCGCGCGTCACGATGTTGACGAGGCGGTTGGTCACCACCACCACCCGCTCGACGGCGCGCTGCCGCACCCACGGGCGGACCTTGTCGTCTTCCAGGGCCAGACGCTGCACCCGCTCTTCCGGCGCGTCGACGTCCACCTGCAGCCGGCTGCGCACCTTGCCGTCCACCTGCACGACCAGCGTGACCTCCGTGCGCGCGAGCGCGCGCGTGTCCGGCGTGGGCCACCGCTGCGTGAAGAGGCTCTCGTCGTGCCCGAGCGCGGACCACAGCTCCTCGCCGGCATGGGGCGCGATGGGCCCGAGGAGGAGGATCACCGTCTCCACCGCCTCGCGCAGCAACCCGGCGCGCTCACCGCGGGCCATCCGGTCGGACGACGCGCTCTCGAACGCGTACATCGCGTTGACCAGCTCCATCACCGCGCTGATCGCTGTGTTGAAGTGGAAGTCGCGTTCGATGTCGTCGGTCACCCGCTTGATCGTCTCGTGGATGGTGCGGCGGAAGGCGCGCCCCTCGTCGGTGGTGGCCGTCGCGCGGCGCGGCGCCGCCTTCAGCGCCTCGATATGGGTGAAGACGAATCGCCAGACGCGGTTGAGGAAGCGGCTGGCGCCTTCGACCCCGTGGTCGTTCCAGTCGAGATCCTTCTCCGGGGGCGCCGCGAACAGCGAGAAGAGGCGCGCGGTATCGGCCCCGAAGGTCCGGATGAGGTCGTCGGGATCGACGACGTTGCCCTTCGACTTCGACATCTTGGCGCCGTCCTTGATGACCATGCCCTGGCTCAGAAGCGCCGTGAACGGCTCGTCGACCTTCACCATCCCGAGATCACGCAGCACCTTCGTGTAGAAGCGCGCGTACAGCAGGTGGAGCACGGCGTGCTCGATCCCGCCGATGTACTGATCGACCGGCATCCAGTACTCCGCGGCCGCCCGCTCGAACATGCCCTTGTCGTAGCGCGGCGAGGCATAGCGCAGGAAATACCAGGACGACTCCACGAACGTGTCCATGGTGTCCGTCTCGCGTCGCGCCTTGCCGCCGCACTTCGGGCACGTCGCGTTGACGAACGAGGCGACGTCGGCGAGAGGCGAGCCGCCCTTGCCGGAGAGCTGGACGTCCCGGGGCAGCACGACGGGCAGGTTCTCCTCGGCCTCCGGCACCATGCCGCAGCGCTCGCAGTAGAGCACGGGAATCGGCGCGCCCCAGTAGCGCTGGCGGCTGATGCCCCAGTCGCGAAGCCGATAGTTGATCTTGGCCACGCCGATGCCGCGCTCGACGATCCAGTCGATCGCCTTGCGCTTGGCGTCGGCGACGCCGAGGCCGTCGAGGAAGCCGGAGTTGATCTTCACGCCGTCGCCGGCGTACGCCTCCCCGATCCACCCCTCCGGCCGCTTCACCGTCTCGATGATCGGCAGGCCATGCTGGCGCGCGAACTCCCAGTCGCGCTGATCCTCGCCGGGCACGGCCATGATGGCGCCGGTGCCGTAGCCCATGAGGACGTAGTCGGCGAGGAAGAGCGGGATCTCGGCGCCGGTGAACGGGTTGACGACCTTCGCGCGCAGCCGCAGTCCGCGCTTCGGACGGTCGGCGGCGAGCCGCTCGATCTCGGACTCGCGTGCGACCTCGGCGCGGAAGTCGCCGACCGCGCGACGTTCCCCCTCGTCGCTCACCAGGCGATCGACGAGCGAGTGCTCCGGAGCGAGCACGGCGTAGGTCATGCCGAACACGGTATCCGGCCGCGTCGTGAACACCCGGATCTTCGCGTCCGCGCGTCCGGCCATGGCCAGGTCGAACTCGGCGCCTTCGCTGCGGCCGATCCAGTTGCGCTGCATCGTGATGACGCGCTCGGGCCAGCCCGTGAGCCGATCGCACCAGGCGAGCAGCTCGTCCGCGTACGCGGTGATCTTGAAGAACCAGCCCTCGATCTCGCGCAGGGTGACCTCGGAGTCACAGCGCCAGCAGCGCCCGGCCTCCACCTGCTCGTTGGCGAGCACCGTCCGGCAGGACGGGCACCAGTTGACCGTCGAGCGCCGCCGATACGCGAGGCCGCGCTCGAGCATCTTGATGAAGACGAGCTGCTCCCACCTGTAATAGGACGGGTCGCAGGTGGCGACCTCGCGATCCCAGTCGTAGGAGATTCCCAGCTTCTTGAGCTGCGAGCGCATGTAGTCGATGTTCTCGTAGGTCCAGATCGCGGGATGAACGCCATTCTCGATGGCGGCATTTTCCGCGGGAAGGCCGAATGCGTCCCAGCCCATCGGGTGCAGGACGTTGAAGCCGCGCATCCATTTGTATCGGGCCAGCAGGTCGCCGATCGCGTAGACACGGACATGACCCATGTGGATGCGACCGGAAGGGTACGGAAACATCTCGAGGCAATAGAACTTCGGGCGGCTCGGATCCTCGACGGCGCGGAACTGCTTTTGCTCCTCCCAGATGCGCTGCCACTTGG
>JBIOXS010000052.1:0-3366 GCA_044869815.1 Candidatus Rokuibacteriota bacterium
ATGATCCAGCCCGAGGACCTGCTGCGCTACGGGCTCATTCCCGAGTTCGTCGGCCGGCTGCCCGTCATCGCGACCCTCCACGATCTCGACGACGCCGCGCTGGTGAGGATCCTCAAGGAGCCGAAGAACGCGATCATCAAGCAGTACCAGAAGTACTTCGACCTCGAGAAGGTCCGCCTCAAATTCACCGACGACGCCGTGGCCTGCATCGCGCGCGAGGCGCTCAAGCGCGGGACGGGCGCGCGCGGTCTGCGCGCCATCCTGGAAGAGGTCATGCTCGAGATCATGTACGAGCTGCCGTCCATCCAGGGCCTGAAGGAGTGCATCATCACGCGCGAGGTCATCATGAACCATGAGCGACCCGTGCTGGTTTCCGAAGCCCAAGAACAGTCTGCGTAGCCTCGCCTGAGCGCGCGCGGCACCCTGTTCGTCGTCGCCACGCCGATCGGCAATCTCGAAGACATCTCCGCCCGCGCGCTGCGCGTGCTCCGCGAGGTCGACGTCATCGCCTGCGAGGACACGCGGCGCACGCGCGGCCTGCTCGCGCACTTCGACATCCATACCCCCACCGTCAGCTATTACGAGCACAACAAGCTCGTGCGGGGCCCCCAGCTGCTGCGGCGGCTCGCGGAGGGCGGCTCGGTGGCGCTGGTCACCGATGCCGGCACCCCCGGCATCTCCGATCCCGGGTTCATGCTCGTCCGCGACGCGCGCGCGGCCGGCGCGGCCGTGGTGCCGGTGCCGGGCCCCTCTGCGGTCGTGGCCGCGCTGTCGGCGGCGGGAGTGCCCGGCGATCGCTTCGTCTTCGACGGCTTTCTGCCGGTGAAGCCCGGTCGCCGTCTCAACCGCCTCAAGGCCCTGCGCGATCTCGAGACGACGATCGTCGTCTACGAATCTCCGCACCGGATCGTGGCCGCCCTCGAGGCCATTGCCGACGTCTTCGGCGACGTCGAGATCGTGGTGGCCCGCGAGCTGACGAAGCAGTTCGAGGAGATCGTGCGCGCCACACCGGCCGTCCACCTCGAGCGCCTGCGGTCGGCGGCGCCGCGCGGCGAGTTCACCATCGTCATTCCCGCCTGAGCGATCCGCGGGCCCGGCGTCGGCCTCGCCCGTCGCCTGTTATACTCTGCGCGTGCACGTCGCGAAGGCCCTGACCATCGCCGGGTCGGACTCCGGCGGCGGCGCAGGCATCCAGGCAGACCTCAAGACATTCTCCGCGTTCGGGGTGTTCGGGATGTCGGCGATCACCGCGGTGACGGCGCAGAACTCCGTCGGCGTCAGCGGCGTCTTCAACCTGCCGCCGGAGTTCGTGGCGCGGCAGATCGACGCCGTCCTCGGCGACTTCGGCGCCGACGCCGTGAAGCTCGGCATGCTCTCCACGGCCGACATCGCCACCGTCGTGGCGGAACGGCTGCGCGCGCACGCCGTGGAGCACGTCGTGCTCGACCCGGTCATGATCGCCAAGTCCGGAGACGCGCTTCTCGAGCCCGACGCGCGCGCCGCCCTCGTGCGCGAGGTGCTGCCGCTCGCGTGGGTGGTGACGCCGAACCTGCACGAGGCGGCGGCGCTGGCCGGCGTGCCGGTGGAATCCGAGGCGGACATGGAGGTGGCCGCCCGGCGCATCCATGCCCTCGGCCCCCGCCATGTGCTCGTCAAGGGCGGTCACCTCAAGGACTCGGCCACCGACATCCTCTGGGATGGCCGGACCTGCACGCGCTTCGCCGGCGAGCATCTCGACTCCGCCAACACGCACGGCACGGGCTGCACGTTTTCCGCCGCCATCGCGGCCGGTCTCGCGCGCGGCCGCGACCTGCACGCCGCCGTGAGGGAGGCGAAGGCCTATGTGACGGCGGCGATCCGAGAGGGGTTCGCGGCCGGCCGGGGCGTGGGCGCCCTGCGGCACTTCGTGAAGGACTGGTAGTGTTTCGGCCGCGCTCCGTCGACGACAAGATGCCGTTCCTGGAGCACCTCGGCGAGCTGCGCGTCCGCATCATGCGCAGCCTCTACGTGCTGCTGGCCGGCCTCGTCATCGCGTTCCCTTTCAGCGAGCGCATCACCGACTTCCTGGCGCGGCCGGTCACGAAGCTCGGCTACAAGCTGGTCTTCACCGCGCCGGCGGAGGCCTTCTGGGTGCAGATGAAGGTGGCGCTCATCACCGCGCTCTTCATCTCGTCGCCGGGCATCCTCTGGCAGGTCTGGGCCTTCATCGCGCCCGGTCTCCACGCGCACGAGCGCAAGTACGCGGCGCCGTTCGTCATCATCGGCTCCCTCATGTTCATCGCCGGTGGCACCTTCGCACTCCTGGTGGTGACGCCGTACGCCATCGCCTTCCTGCTCTCCTACGCGCGGGAGACGCTGCAGCCGATGATCACGCTGGAGAACCACGTCGGGTTCATTCTGAAGTTCACGCTCGCCTTCGGACTCGTCTTCGAGCTGCCGATCATCCTGACGCTGCTCTCACGCATGGGTGTCGTCACGCCAAAGACGCTGGCGCGGAACCGCAAGTACGCCGTGCTCGGGGCCTTCATCGCGGCGGCGATCCTGACGCCGACGCCCGACGCCTTCAACCAGGCGTTGATGGCCGGACCGCTGATCCTGCTCTACGAGATCGGGATCGTGTGCGCGCGCGTGTTCGGACGGCGACGGGCGGCGGCGGTCGCGCAGGCGGAGGCGGGAGCGTCCAGTCCGTGATGGACTTCGCCACGCTCGACCTCCCGGAGCCGGTGATGCAGGGCATCCGCGAGGCCGGCTTCGTGACGGCCACCCCCATCCAGGAGGCGGCGCTGCCGCTGGCGCTCAAGGGCAAGGACGTGGCCGGTCAATCACAGACCGGCACCGGCAAGACGGCCGCGTTCCTGATCTCGGCCTTCACCCGCCTGCTCCGCGAAGGCGAGCTGAGGCCGGGCCACGGCTCGGAGCCGCGCGTGCTCATCATCGCGCCCACGCGCGAGCTCGCCGTGCAGATCGACTCGGACGCGCGCCTGCTCGGCAAGCACACGCCGTTCCGGATCCAGGCCGTGTACGGCGGCATCGACTACAACAAGCAGCGCGAGGCGCTGGCCGCCGGGTGCGACGTCCTGGTGGGGACGCCGGGGCGCCTGATCGATTATCTGAAGCAGCACATCTGGTCGGCGCGCAAGGTCGAGGTGCTCGTCATCGACGAGGCCGACCGCATGTTCGACATGGGCTTCATCGCCGACCTCCGCTTTATTCTGAGAAGGCTGCCGCCGCCCGAGCGACGCCAGTCGTTCCTGTTCTCGGCCACGCTCTCGTTTCGCGTGCTGGAGCTGACGTGGGAGTTCATGAACAACCCCTCGCAGATCACGATCATGCCGCAGCAGAAGACGGCCGAGCGGGTGGAGCAGA
>JBIOXS010000053.1:0-3207 GCA_044869815.1 Candidatus Rokuibacteriota bacterium
GCGAGGCCCTGGACCGGGCTCATGGTGATGGTGAAGGCGCTGGCGATGGCCACTGATGTCGTGGCGCCCACGCCAGGGAAGCAGCCGATCAGCATGCCGATGACCGTGCCCAGGAACACGCCGAGCAGGACCTTGGGGTCGCCCACCGCGCCGAGGCCGTCGAGTAGCGCCTCCATCAGAGCGGGATGTTGAGGAGCTTTTCGAACAGCACCCACATCAGCAGCGCGAGGCCGGTGCCCCACAGCGCGGAGCGGAGCCAGTTCCCAACGCTCAGCAGCCACGACAGCAGCACGAAGCACACGATCGCCGAGACGAGAAAGCCGACCGCCTGCCACGCGACGAGGAAGGTCACGATCACCGCCAGGGTGCCGGCGAACGTCGGCCACTGCCCCGCGTTGACCGGGTCAAGCGCCTCGTCGCGCTTCACGCGGCCGCGCAGCGCCTCGACGATCAGCGCGGCGCCGAGGACGCCGAGCGCGATCGCCAGGGTTTTGGGCCAGACCCCGGAGCTCAGCTCGTTCTCGACGGGCGCGGCCGGAAGGGCCGAGGCCGCGATCCAGACCACGACCGCCACGGCGACGATCAGCGCCCCTTCGGCCAGGTCTCGCAGGTCGCTGAACGACCCGCGCGCGCCCACCGCGGCGGGCGCGCTGGTCTCGAGCGTGCCCGCCGTGGCCGGCACGCTCGACTCGTGCGTGCCCGCGTGGGTCACTGCTTGACCCCGAGCTTCGGCACGATCTGGGAGAACTGCTTGGACTGCTCGCCGGCGAACGTGGTAAAGGCCTGCGGGTCACGGTAGAGGGCCTGGACGCCCTGGCTCTCCATCGCCTGCTTGAAGGCCGGCGACGAGATCGCCGTCTTGAACGCGGCGGCCAGCTTGTCGACCACCGGCTGCGGCGTGCCCTTCGGGGCTCCGAAGCCGCCCCACGCCGTGATCACGGTGTCGGTCCCCGCTTCCTTGGCCGTGGGCACGTTGGGCAGCTGCTGGTTGCGCTCGTCCGCGAGGACCGCGAGCGCGCGCAGCTTGCCGCTCTTGACGCCGGAGAGGACCTCAGGGACGCCGACGGAGGCGGCGTCGATCTTCCCGCCGAGCAGCGCCACAACCGCGGGCGCGCCGCCGTCGAAGGGCACCGGCCGGAACGTCACGCCGGCGCTCTCCGCGAGCGCGGCGGAGGCCGCGTGCCAGATCGATCCCGGCCCGGCGTTGCCGACCGAGAACTGCTTGGACTTGGCCGCGGCGAGAAATTCCTGCAGCGTCTTGTACGGCGAATCCGCGTTGACCGTGATCGCCGCGGGCACCGAATTGGCCTGGGCGATCAGCGAGAACCGCTCCGGCTTGACGTTGTCATACCCGAGGTACTGCAGCATCGCCATCTCGACCGGCAGATAGCCGATGGTGTAGCCGTCAGGCTTCTGGGAGGCGACGTAATTCATCGCCAGCGAGCCCGACGCGCCCGGCTTGTTCTCGACGACGATCTTCTGCCCTAGGCGCTTCTCCACGTCCTTGGCGACCGTACGCGCCACGAGGTCCGACGTTCCCCCCGGCTTGGCCTGGACGATCAGCGTGATCTCCTTGTTCGGGTAGTTGGCGGCCGCCCCGCCGCCGCCACCAGCACCACCGCCGTCATCCGCGCCGCAGCCGGCCGCGAGCACCAGCACCGCGGCAGCCGCCGCTCCGAGCAGCGCGCGCCGCCCGGCGCGCATTCCGTCCAACCGGGACATCTCTCTCCTCCTGTCGGGTGCCTCCCCGTACCTCAACGGAAAGGTTTGAGAAACCGCTTTCTCACTCAGCTTAGAACTGCAACCCGCATTCTGTCAAGCGATCAATTCGATTTCCGCCGCGACATGGGGTAGAATGGCGGCCGATGCGAGAAACCGCTTTCACAGATCGGCGGGCCGCCGCGCCGCCGCGCGTGCGGATCGCCGACGTCGCGCGCCGGGCCGCGGTCTCGCAGGCCACGGTCTCGCGGGTACTCAACGGTGACGGACGGGTCCGCGCCGACCTCCGCGAGCGGGTGCTGCGGGCGGCGGCCGAGCTGGACTACCGCCCGAGCGGCCCGGCGCGCAACCTCGCCCGCCAGCGCACCAACATGATCGGCATGGTCGTCGCCGACATCGAGCATCCCTACTTCAGCCAGATGGTCCGCGCCGTCGAGGACACCGCCTACGCGCAGGGCTACCGCGTACTCGTCTGCAACAGCGATGAGAATCCCGACAAGCAGCGCTCCTACCTGCTCGCCCTGGAGGACGAGCGGGTGCTCGGAATCATCATCTCGCCCACCGACGGCGCCGACGCCGAGATCTCGCGCGCGATCGACGGCGGCATCCCCGTGGTGGCCTTCGACCGGCGCGTGGCCGATGAGCGCGCGGATGTCGTCATCCCCGACAACCTCACGGCGGCGCGGGCCGCGACCGAGCTACTCATCGACGAGGGCCACCACGCCATCGCCTTCGTCGCCGGCATGCCTCGAGTCGAGACGGCGGCCGAGCGATTGGCCGGCTACGAGGTGGCCATGACGGCCGCCGATCTCGAGCCGCGCTCGGTCCCCGGCCAATTTGATGTTGATGTCGCGCGCCACGCCGTCGGAGAATTGCTTCGCGAGCCCAACCCCCCATCGGCGCTCGTCATTGCGAGCAGTCCGATGGCCCTGGGTGCCCTGCAGGCGATGCGCGACGCCGGCCTGCACGCCCCCCACGATCTCGCCCTGGTCTCGATCGGGGAGCCACCCTGGGCGGAGATCGTCGACCCCCCGCTCACGACGCTGGCGCCACCGGTCCGTCTGATCGCCCACGAGGCCATGGAGCTCCTCCTTGAGCGGGTCACCGGCCAGCGCGAGCAGGCACGCCGCATCGTGCACCAGTTCGAGCTCCGGCTCCGCGGCTCGACCGGGCCGCATCGAGCCAGCGCCTAACACAAGTAATCCGGCGAGCGCCCAGCGGGTCTCACCAAGGCCGCCCGGACCTGCTCGCGGCGCGGCATCCCGGCGCGCGCCGGACGCACACAGCGCCGCCGTGGCGACGGCGAAGCGACACCGCGTCCGCGAACTCGGCCCCGCGGCGCATGCGCCGCTGAGCTACGGGCACTTTGCGGTCGGCTCCGGCGCTGCTGCGGTTCGCGCATTGCGAGAGCGACGGTGTTTGAGCTCCGTTCTGTCGCTACCTCACGCCCGCCTACGTCGTGCCTACTCAGCACATTCACTCCGTCAA
>JBIOXS010000054.1:0-10169 GCA_044869815.1 Candidatus Rokuibacteriota bacterium
CGCGGGCGCCGCCCTCGAGCAGGGACTGGCCGGCCGCATCGGCATCCGCGAGCACCGCGGCGTCGACATGGACCACGACCTGGTACCGCTCGGCCGGAGCGCCGGGGTCGATGCCGTGGTGAAGCGCTGTCTCGGCGACCAGCGCGAGCGCGTCCGCCTGCTGCTGTTCGAACAGCGGCGCTTCTTCGGGAACGCGCCGCGTAGACGTTCCCGCAGGAACGTCCGCCGCAGCGCCGTTCCGGCGCGCGCCTGCGCATAGAGCGTCTCCCGGGCAGCCTCCAACGCCTTCATCAGCACGGCGCCCACCTCGGGCTCCAGCCGCCCGCGGACCACTACCATGCCGTCGTCGTCGGGATACAGATGGAGCATCCGTCTGGCGTGACGCCTGGCCGTGTCCCGGATCTCCGCCTTCCGGTCCACATAGCGCCACGCACGGATGATGCGCTCGACATGCTGCGCCGTGCCGGCGCGGCCGAGGGCGAGCAACCGCTCTTCGGTCTCCGAGGTCGCGACGCGGGTCAGCGCGCGAACCTTCGAGTAGGACAGCTCCCCGCGCGCCAGCGCCTGCGCCAGCCGCGGCAGCGTGCCGAGCGCGCGCGACGCGCACGTGCTCGCGCGCGCCGCACCCGGAGCGAGGCCGACGCGCCACGTCAGCCACGCGGCGCAGGAGCTGAAGCCGTTGCCCCAGCCGCCGCGCGCGTCGAACTCTCGGATGAGATCGAGCAAGCGTGCGGTGGCAGCGTTGAGATGCGCGGCAAGCTCGGCAATCTCGTTGCCGAGACGCTCCAGCTCGAGCTCGCGCTCAGGGGTCGGATGAACCGTCCACGTCGCCATCGGCGCCTCCACTTTTGTGTTCTGCGCCGACTCTACACCTCGAGATTTTGACCGCCGGGGTGCCTCCAGACGCGGCGATCGCGTGGCGATGGACTTCTTTCCGGCTCAGGCGCTTCCACGATCACTGCGGGGGCGATGTGGCCCGCTGAATGACCATCAGCGCGGGGCGACCGCCACGCCTGCGACCGCATCGCCAAAACGCCTCAAGTGAGATCTTTCGGATACGGTGAAAACGACAGCGCGCGCGGAAGGCTTGGGCGCGAAGTTGGCCTACCCCGCCATCACAGCGCGGTCGCGCGCCCAGGCGCGAAGCGCGGCGATCTCCTCGGCGCGCGTCACCGACAGCGGCTTCGTCGCCGAGAGCTCGGCGGCAATGATGGCCGACGTGACCTCCACGCCCTTCGAGAAGGCGGTATAGAGCGCCGAGACGACGGCCTGCTCGATCTCGGCGCCGGTGAAGCCGTCCGAGGCATCGGCCAGCGCGGGGAGGTCGAAGAGCGCCGGGTTGCGCTTGCGCTTTTTGAGGTGGATCGCCAGGATCTCGCGCCGCTCCGCCGCCCCCGGCAGATCGACGAAGAAGATCTCGTCGAAGCGACCCTTGCGGGTGAGCTCGGGCGGAAGCTCCGTGATGTTGTTCGACGTCGCCACCACGAAGACCGGCGCCTTGCGGTCGTTGAGCCAGGTCAGCAGCCGGCCGAAGACGCGCTTGGAGAGGCCGGCGTCGGCGTCGCCGCCGGGATTGTAGGAGAGCCCCTTCTCCAGCTCGTCGATCATCAGGACGCACGGCGCCATCTGCTCGGCCATCTTCAGCGCGCGCTCGAGATTCTTCTCCGTCTCGCCGACGTACTTGTCATAGAGCCGCGCCGCCTCGAGCTTGAGCAATGGCAGGCCCCACTCCTTGGCCACCGCACGCGCGACCAGCGACTTTCCGGCGCCCTGCACGCCGAGAAGAAGCATCCCGCGCGGCGGATCGATTCCGAATTGCTTGGCCTCCGCGGCGAAGGCCTTCTTGCGCTTGGCGAGCCACGCCTTGAGGTTCCCGAAGCCGCCGACCTCGGCGAGGTTCTCCTCGGGCGCGATGTACTCGAGCACGCCGTCCTTCTTGAGCAGCTCCTTCTTGACCTCCACGATCGTCTCGATGTCGCGGGCGCCGAGGGAACGATTCTTGAGGATGGCGCGGGTGACGGCGCGCTCCGCCTCGAAGGCGGTGAAGCCGCGGAGACGCTCCACCAGGCGATCCAGGTCGGCCGCCGGCAGCTCGACCTTCACGGGGCCGTCGCGCTGACAGGCCTCGATCGCCTGCTTGACGATGCGCTTCAGCTCGTCCGGCCCTGGCAGCTCGAGCGTGTGCGATGCGGTGAGGGCGCCGAGCTCGGACGGCAGGTCGATCTTCACCCCCGAGAAGACGATGACGCGGCGATCGTGCTTGAACTCCGGGGCCAGATCGAGGAGCTTGCGCACCACCGGCGGCTCCCCGAAGTAGCGCTGGAGGTCCTTCATCAGGAACATGGCCTCGCCGGGCATGGCGGCCACGGTGTTGAGCGCCCGCAGCGGCTGCTGCGTGTCGTACATGGCGTTCAGCAGGCCGGCGCGGCGCAGACCGCTCGTCACCGTCCAGACGAAGAAGGGCACCCGGAGGTCGGCGGCGATGTCGAACAGGGCTTTTTCGAGGCGATCCTCCTCGGAAGTCTCGACGGCGACGAAGGGATAACGCGACTGGATGGTGAGCTCGAGGTCCCGCAAGGGGGCCATGGCGCGAGAATAGCAAAGCCGCGTGCTAGAATCCCCATGCTGGTATGCAGGACATCCGCGCCAATCTCGAGCGCGTGCGCGAGCGCGTCGCGCGCGCCGCGGAACGGGCCGGTCGGCGCGCCGAAGACGTGCTCCTCGTCGGCGTGTCGAAGACCGTCGACGTCGCTCGCATCCGCACCGCCATCGCCGCCGGGCTGGGGGCCCTCGGCGAGAACAGGGTGCAGGAGGCGCGGGACAAGATCGCCGAGCTCGGCCGGACCGTGCAGTGGCACCTCGTCGGGCACCTGCAGACGAACAAGGTCCGCGACACGCTCGAGCTGTTCGACGTGGTCCATTCCGTCGACCGCATCGACCTCGCGCGCGAGCTGGACCGCCGCGCGCGCGCGAAGGGACGCACCATCGACGCCTTCGTGCAGGTGAACGTCGGCGGCGAGCTGTCCAAGGGCGGCTGGCCGCCCGAGGCCGTCGAGACGGCGGTGCAGGCGGTGTCGGCGCTCGCGGGACTCAAGCTCCGCGGGCTGATGACGATCCCGCCCGCGGTGGAGCGGCCGGAGGACGCCCGCGGCTGGTTCCGGACTCTCCGCAAGCTCGCGGAGCGTCACGGCCTGCCCGAGCTGTCGATGGGCATGAGCGCCGACTTCGAGGTCGCGATCGAGGAAGGCGCCACGATGGTGCGCGTGGGCACCGCCGTGTTCGGCCCGCGCCTGCCGCGGGTGCCCGGCCTGCCGGGCTATCCCGACCTGAGGTGATGCGATGGGAGTGAAGGGCAAGAAGGTCGGCTTCGTGGGCGGCGGCAACATGGGCGAGGCGCTCATCCGCGGCCTGGTGGAGTCGAACCTCGTGCCGTCCGACGCCATCGTCGTCGCAGACGTGCGCGCCGAGCGTACGCGCCAGCTCGCGGACCAGTACGGGGTGCGACCACTCACCGGCAACGCCGCCCTGGTGAGGGAGGCGGACGTCGTCATCCTGGCCGTCAAGCCGCAGATCATGGCGTCGGTGCTGCGCGAGGTACTACCGGCGCTGACCAGCCGGCCACTGCTGATCTCGCTGGCGGCCGGTGTGTCGTCGCCCACCATCCAGTCGGTTCTCGGCAAGTATCCGCGCCTCATCCGCGTCATGCCGAACACCCCGGCCCTCGTGCTCCAGGGCGTCACCGCCATCGCCAAGACGCCGGGCCTCGACGTGGAGGACCTCGAGACGGCGCAGGAGATCTTCGCGGCGGTGGGCAAGGTCGTCGTTCTCGACGAGGAGCAGCTGGACGCCGTGACCGGGCTCTCCGGGTCGGGGCCGGCCTACGTCGCCATCGTCATCGAGTCCCTCGCCGACGGCGGCGTGAAGATGGGGCTCGATCGCGCGACGGCCATGACGCTGGCCACGCAGACGGTGCTCGGCGCTGCCACCCTGCTGGGCGAGACGGGCCTGCATCCCGGAGCGCTCAAGGACATGGTGTCGTCGCCCGGCGGGACGACGATCGCCGGCATCGCGGCGCTGGAGGAAGGCGGCATCCGCACCACGCTCATCCGCGCCGTGGAGCGCGCTACCCTGCGCTCGCGCGAGCTCGGTCGTGGACCGGCGTAGTGTTCGTCGCCGGCAACCTCCTCCTGGCGCTGGCGAACCTCCTCCACCTCCTGCTGCAGGCCTATTTCTGGATCATCATCGCGCGCGCCGTGCTCTCGTGGGTGAATCCCGACCCGTTCAACCCGATCGTGCGCTTCCTCTATCGGGTGACGGAACCGGTCTTGCGTCCGATCCGACATCGGCTGCCGACGCTGTCGATGGGCATCGACCTCTCGCCCATGGTCGTGATCCTCGCGATCTTCTTTCTGGACAGCTTTCTGATCTCTACCCTGCGCGACCTGGCGCTGAGCCTGAGATAGCGAGGCCCTGATGCGCATCACGCCCCACGACATCCGGCAGCAGCAGTTCACCTCCAAGATGTTGAAAGGCTACGACCCGCACGAGGTCGACGCCTTTCTGGACGACGTGGCCGAGGACTACGAGTCCGTCCTCAAGGAGACGGCGCTGCTGCGCGAGCAGATGGCGGCCATCGAGGAGCGCTCGCGCGGCGTGACCGAGCGCGAGAAGAGCTTGCAGGAGACGCTGGTGACGACCCAGCGGCTGGCCGAGGAGATGAAGGTGGCCGCCCGCCGCGAGGCCGAGCTGATCGTGCGGGAGGCCGAGCTCCGCGCCGAGAAGGTGCTGGAGGCCGTGCGCGGTGAGGAAGCGCGCATCCGGACCGAGATCCACGCGCTGCGCCGGATGCGGCGCCAGGTGTTCGAGGAGATGACGTCCACCCTGGAGCGCTACCAGCGCCTCGTGAGCACCGAGGAGCTCACCGATGATCGGGACGATGCCGGCGCGTCCTGACGGCGGTCTGCTCCGTGTGCGTGTCCAGCCGCGCGCCTCGCGGGCCGGGATCGCCGGCTGGCGACCCGACGGCGCTCTCGGCGTGCGCGTGACGGCGGCGCCGGTGGACGGCCGGGCGAACGCGGCGGTGGGGACACTGCTCGCAGCCGCCCTCGGCGTACGAAGCTCGGCCGTCCAGATCGTGCGCGGCCTGACCGGCCGCGACAAGTACGTACGCGTCGCCGGCCTCGCCATCGACGACGTGATCCGACGACTGGGAGGATGACCATGCGAACCGCACTTCTGTTCCTCGCCATCGCGCTCGGCGTGGTCGGGCTGACGGCGGCGCCGAGCGCCGCCGACCACAAGGCGCTCGTATCGTCGGAGCAGAGCGGTACGCCGGCGCCCGAGCGCTCCTCGCTCGACGTCGATCTGAAGCTCGGGCTGAACGGCTTCCGGCTCGGCGCGCGGCTGTTCGGCAAGGAGGGCTACAGCGGCGGCGCCTGGCTCAACGGGGAGACGCGACGCGAGGGCTTCAGCGTCGACGGCCGGCTGGAGCGCGACGGCGGCAAATCGTGGAACTTCAAGCTGAACGCCGACATCGACGAGGCGCTGCGCCGGGCGATGCGCTGGTGGAGTGGCGGATTGACCGACCTGTGACGTCGTCGATCGCGCCTGTCCGGTTCACGGGCGATGCGCTCGTGTTGCTGGACCAGACGCTCCTGCCTGGCCGCGAGGTGGAGCGCCCCTACACGCGCTGGGAGGACGTGGCCGAGGCCATTCGCACGCTCGTGGTTCGCGGAGCGCCGGCCATCGGCGTTGCCGCCGCCTTCGGCGTGGTGCTGGCGGCGCGCGAGAGCCGGGCGACGTCGACCGATGCCCTCATCGCCGACCTCGAGACGGCCGTGAAGGGCCTGGGAGCCACCCGGCCGACCGCCGTCAACCTGTTCTGGGCGCTCGATCGAATGCGCCGCACGGCTGAGACCCTCCGCACCCGACCCGTCGCCGAGGCGCGCGCACGGCTCGCGGCCGAAGCCGAGGCCATCCTGGCCGAGGACATCGCCGCCAACCGCGCCCTCGGCGATCACGGCGCCGAGCTCGTGCCTGCCAACGCCCGCATCCTGACCCACTGCAACGCGGGTGCGCTCGCCACCGCCGGCTACGGCACCGCGCTCGGAGTGGTGCGCTCGGCGCACGCGCGCGGCAAGCTGTCGCTGCTCTGGGTCGACGAGACGCGGCCGGTGATGCAGGGATCGCGGCTGACGGCGTGGGAGTGCGTGCGCGAGGGGATTCCACACCGCCTCATCGCGGACGTGGTGGCGGCTTCCGTCATGGCGCGCGGGGAAGTGGACCTGGTCGTGACCGGAGCGGATCGCATCGCCGCCAACGGGGACACCGCGAACAAGATCGGCACCTACGCGCTGGCCGTGCTCGCGCGCCACCACGGCGTGCCGTTCTACATCGCGGCGCCGTCCTCGACGATCGACCTGGCGCTCGCCTCCGGCGCCGAGATTCCGATCGAGGAGCGTGATGGACGCGAGGTGCGCGGAGTGGGGCCGCAGCCGACGGCGCCCGAGAGCTCCCCCGTCTACAACCCGGCCTTCGACGTGACGCCGGCGGCGCTGATTGCCGCCATCATCACCGAGCGCGGTGTCTTTCGCCCGCCGTACCGGTTCGAGTAGCGCCGCTCACGCAGCGAGCAGCTCGATGCCGTCGCCCCAGCTGCGATCCCAGCCGTTGAGGCGTGCGTCCTCGATGATGCGGCGGCGCGCCTTGGGGTCCAGCGCGCCGAAGTAACGTTCGTAGACCAGCAGGACTTGCTCGGTGCTCCACAGGTCGAACGAGTTCTTGGTCCGCATACTCCTCCGTACTGCAACGTCGATGCCGACACCAACATGGTGCCGTGCCGGCGTTCGCCGGCCGTCTCCAGGCCTGCTCGGGTAGTCTCGTGCCCACCTGGCTGGGTAAAGCTCTTCCTCATGCGGGCGGCGCGATAATCGACGCCATGGCTGGCGACAATGCGCGTCGCTTTCACGATGTCACCACGCACACGCCGGAGTCGGTCCGCCGCTCGGGCCATGTGCTGGACTGGGACATCAAGCCGTTTCCGTTCAAGGTCTACACGGAGGCGCCGTCGGTCCAGCTCCCGCGCGAGGTCGACACGCTGTCGACACCGGCCCTGGCTGCCGTGTCCGGCCCGGACGCTCCGTCCGCCGCGCGGCTGACGCTCGGCGCACTGACCTCGCTGCTCTACTACACGGCCGGCGTGACCAAGAAGCGTCGGTACCCCGGCGGCGCGGAGGTGCTCTTCCGCGCCGCCGCCTCCACCGGCGCGTTGTACCAGACCGAGGTCTACGTCGTTGCGGGCGACGTCGACGGCCTCGCGCCGGGTCTCTATCACTTCTCTCCCGGTGATTTCATGCTCCGCCGGCTGCGGGAGGGGGACGTGCGCGGCACGCTGGCGTCGGCGTGCGCCGACGACTCGCTCGCGCGCCGCGCGTGCACGCTGGTCTTCACGGCCATCTACTGGCGCAACACCTGGAAGTACCAGGCGCGCGGCTATCGGCATCTGTTCTGGGACTCCGGCACCATGCTCGCGAACGGCCTCGCCGTGGCCAATGCGCTCGGTCTCGGGCCGCGCCTCGTGATCGGCTTCGTCGACGCTGCCGTGAACCGCCTGCTCGGACTCGACGTCGCGCACGAGGCGGCGCTCGAGCTGCTCGCCGTCGGTCCCGAGGGCGCGCCGGCGGCGTCAGCGGCGGAGGAGCCGGACGTGATCGCGCATCCCGTGATGCCGCTGTCGCGCGCGGCGGTGGACTATCCGCTGCTGCGCGAGGCGCTCGCAGCCTCCGCGCTGTCCGATTCCACTGCCGTGCGCGCCTGGCGGGCCGCGCCGGCGCCGGCATCGCGATCGGCCACGCGCGAGGTGGCGTCGCCGCTGCCCGTACCCGAGGCGAGCAACGGCCGCACCCTCGGCGAGACGATCCAGCGCCGGGGCTCGACGCGGACCTTCGCCCACGTGCCGCTCACGCTCGCGGAGCTCGGCGCGGCCTTGTGGGCGGCATCGCGCCCGATCCCTCGAGATGCTCCGGGCGGCCTCGTGGATCTCTATCTCGTGATCAACGCGGTGGAGGACCTGGCGCCCGGCGCCTACCGCTACGAGCCGGCCACGCATGGTCTCGAGCGACTGGCCCACGGCGACTTCCGCAGGCAGTCGGCCTTCCTGACCCTCGAGCAGCCGCTCGGTGGCGATGCGGCTGCCGTGATCTATTTCCTGGCGCCACTGAACGCGGTGCTCGCCACGTCCGGCGATCGCGGCTACCGGCTGGTCAACCTCGACGCCGGCATCGCAGGCGGCCGCGCCTACCTCGCGGCCTACGCGCTGGGGTTCGGCGCCAGCGGCCTCACCTTCTACGACGCCGAGGTCGTGCGCTTCTTCTCGCCGCGCGCGGCGGGCGAGGACGCGATCTTCGTGACCGCGCTCGGTCGCTCGGCTCCGCTCGAAGAGCGCGTGCTACTATCGACGCCGACGCCAGTGCCGCCGAGGAGACCGTGAGCCGATGAAGAAGTACCAGTTGATGGCGCCCGGGCCGACGCCGGTGCCGAGCCACGTGCTGCTCGCCATGGCCCAGCCGATCCTGCATCACCGCACGCCGGAGTACGAGGCGCTCTTCATCGAGGTCCGGGCCGGCCTGAAGCGGCTCTTCCAGACGTCGCAGGACGTGCTGCCGTTCGCCTCCTCGGGCACGGGTGTGATGGAGGCGGCCATCGCCAACACGCTGTCGGCCGGCGACGAGGTCCTGCTCGTGCGGGCGGGAAAGTTCGCCGACCGCTTCGCCGAGATCTGCGACGCCTGGAGCGTGCGCCACGTTGACCTCACGGCGCCGTTCGGACAGACGGTCGCCCCCGAGCGGGTGGCCGACGCGCTGCGGGCGCATCCGCGGGCGAAGGCCGTGCTCACCCAGCACAGCGAGTCGTCGACGGGTGTGCTGCACGACGTGCGCGGCTATGCCGCGGTCACCCGCGGCAGCGACGCCATCCTGATCGTCGACGCCGTCTCGAGCCTCGGCATCGCCGACCTCCAGATGGACGCCTGGGGCGTCGACGTCGTCGTCGCCGGATCTCAGAAGGGCCTGATGCTGCCGCCGGGTCTCGCCTTCGTCGCCATGAGCGACAAGGCGTGGGCGAAGAACGCCACGTCGAAGCTGCCGAAGTACTACTTCGACGTGGCGGCCGAGCGCAAGACGGTCAGCAAGAACGAGGCGCACTTCACGCCCGCCGTCTCCATCGTGGTCGGCCTGCGCGAGGTCATCAAGATGCTGGAGGCCGAGGGCCTTCAGAACGTGTTCAAGCGTCACGACCGGCTGGCCCGCGCCACCCGGGCCGGCGTCGAGGCGCTCGGGCTCGAGCTCTTCGCCAAGGCGACGCCGACCCCGTCGCTCACCGCCGTCATCGCGCCGGGACGGATCGACAGCGAGAAGATCGTGGCTGCGTTCTCGACGACGCACAACATCACCATCGCCGGCGGGCAGGGGGAGATGAAGGGCAAGGTCTTCCGCCTCGGCCACATGGGTTATGCGGCGGAGCTCGACACGATCGTGGCGCTGTCGGCGCTCGAGCAGGTGCTGGCGGAGCTGGGCCAGCCCGTCGACTTCGGCGCCAGCGTGCGCGCCGCCCAGAAGGTGTTCGCCGAGCGCTCCTGAGGCGCGCCACGGCCGGGCCTTTTCGCCGGGCCTGGGCTAGAATGGCCCGGTTGTGAATGCGCTGAGGCTCCTCGCTGTACGACATGGCGCCACGGAGTGGTCGCAGGCGCGCCGGTTTGCCGGCTCGCGCGACATCCCGCTCACGGCGCACGGACGGCTGCAGGCCGAGGCGGTGGCGCAGGCGCTTGCCGGCAGCGCTGCGACGGCGGTGTACACGAGTCCCCTCGAGCGTGCCCGCACATCGGCCGAGCTGATCGCCAAGCCGCATCGGGTCGAACCCGTCATCGATGTCGACTTCCGGGAGATGACCTTCGGGGCCTGGGAGGGCCTGACCCGCGACGAGCTGGTGACCCGCTTTCCCGCCGAGGCGCGCGTCTGGGCGAGCACGCCGCACGTGCTCACGCCGCCCGAGGGCGAGCCGCTCACGGCCGTGGATGCGCGCGCGCGCGCCGCGGTGGCCGCGCTCGTCGAGCAGCATCGCGGCGAGACGGTGATCCTGGTCACGCATGCGATCGTCCTGCGGTTGATCGTCCT
>JBIOXS010000055.1:0-8902 GCA_044869815.1 Candidatus Rokuibacteriota bacterium
CGCGGGCGCCGCCCTCGAGCAGGGACTGGCCGGCCGCATCGGCATCCGCGAGCACCGCGGCGTCGACATGGACCACGACCTGGTACCGCTCGGCCGGAGCGCCGGGGTCGATGCCGTGGTGAAGCGCCGTCTCCGCGAGAGCGTCCGCCTGCAGTTGTTCGAACAGCGGTGTTTCTTCGGGAACGCGCCGGGTGCACGTTCCTGCGGGAACGTCGGTCCGGCCGGCGGCGTTCCTGCGCGCCTGCTGATAGAGCATCTCGCGGGCTGCCTCCAACGCCTTCATCAGCACGGCGCCCGCCTCGGGCTCCAGCCGCCCGCGGACCACCAGCATGCCGTCGTCGTCGGGATACAGATGCAGCACCCGTCTGGCATGGCGCTTGGCGGTGTCTCGAGTCTCGGCCTTGCGATCCACGTAACGCCAGGCGCTGACGATGCGCTCGACGTGCTCAGCGGTGCCGGCGCGGCCGACGGCGAGCAGCCTCTCTTCCGTCTCCGGGGTCGCGACGCGGGTCAGCGCGCGAAGCTTGGAGTAGGACAGTTCCCCGCGCGCCAGCGCCTGCGCCAGAGAGCGGCGATCGCGTGGCGATGGACTTCTTTCCAGCTCAGGCGTTTCTACGATCACTGCGGCAGCGATGTGGTCCGCTCAGTGGCCATCAGCGCGGGGCGACCGCCACGCCTGCGCGCTCGCCGCTAGAACGTGTCAAGTGAGATCTTTCGGATACGGCTGAATCGAGATCCGAGAAGGCCAGGGCCGTAGTGTTGCCTCCTCGCTCATGAGCGGTTATGCGACGGGCGCGGTGGCCGCCCGGGGACGACGGCGGAGCCGCAGCAGCGGGGGCATCAGGAGTGCCAAGACCGGGATCGAGAGGATCGCCAGCGTGAGCGGTCGGGTCACGAGGTCCACGACACTCCCCTGGGCGATGAACAGCGACTGGCGGAGCGTCTTCTCCATCATCGGTCCGAGCACCAGCGCCACCACGAGCGGGGAGGCGTCGACGCTCAGCTTGCGCAGCGCGTAGCCGAAGACACCGAAGACGACGAGGATCCAGAGATCGAGATGGCTGTTGCTCAGGCTGAAGGCGCCCACGAGGCAGAGCAGCAGCACCAGCGTCGCCAGCACATGTTGCGGCAGGCGCAGGACGCTGACGAAGAGGCCGACCAGCGGCAGGTTGAGGATCAGCAACAGGAAGTTGCCGATGTACATACTGGCCACGAAGCCCCAGAACACTTCCGGTCGTTGCACGATCATCAGCGGACCCGGCTGGAGCCCGTGAATGACCAGGGCGCCGAGGAGGATGGCGGTGGCCGGCGAGAACGGAATGCCGAGCGAGAGCAGCGGCACCATGGCGCCGGCCGTGGCCGCATTGTTGGCCGACTCCGGCGCCGCCACGCCTTCGATCGCGCCGTGGCCGAAGCGCTCCGGCGTTCGCGACACCTTCTTCTCGATGTTGTAGGCGATGAAGGTCGAGAGCACCGCGGCCGGACCCGGGATCAGCCCGGTGACGAAGCCCACCACCGAGCCGCGCCCGATCGGCGCCCACGAGCGGCGCCACTCCTCGCCGGTGGGCAACAGCTCCTTGAGGCGCACGCTGACCACACGCGCCTTCGCGATGCCTTGCTCGGCGAGCAGGAGCACCTCGGCCACCCCGTAGAGGCCCATGATCACCGGCACGAGGTCGACGCCCTGGGTGAGGGCGACGGATCCGAAGGTGAACCGCCGCAGCGCCGACACCGTGTCCATGCCGACGGTGCCGAGGGCGAGGCCGATGGCCACCATCACGAACGAATGCACGACCGAGCCGCCGGAGAGCCGCGAGAGCAGGAGCAGTCCGCCGAGCGCGATCGCGAAGTACTCCGGCGGCCCGAACCTGATGGCGAGGTCGGCGAGCCAGGCGGCAGCGAGCATGATGCCGACCACCCCCACCGTGCCGGCCACGAAGGAGCCGACGGCGGCCACGCAGAGCGCGGCGCCCGCGCGGCCCTTGCGCGTCAGCTGATAGCCGTCGATCAGCGTCACGACCGAGCCGGCTTCCCCGGGAACGTTGACGAGGATCGACGTGGTGGAGCCGCCGTACATGGCGCCGTAATAGATGCCGGCCAGCATGATCAACGCCGTGGCCGGATGCAGCGCAAACGTCGACGGCAGTAGCAGCGCCATCGCGCCGACGGGGCCGATCCCGGGCAGGACGCCGACGATGGTGCCGACCAGGACGCCGAGGAAGCACGCGAGCAGGTTGGTCGGCGTGAGCGCGACGGTGAAGCCGTACGCGAGGCCTTCGAGCGGGCCCACTCAGGTCACCATGGGCCGCTCGGCAGCGGCACGTCGAGAAGAACGCCGAACACGTAGAAGGAGACGGCGGCGGTGACGGCGCCGATGACGGCGGCCGCGCGCCACGCGCTGCCGAGACGTTGCAGCAGGACGGTGACGAAGCCGAAGGCGACGAGCGGGTAGCCGATCCAGGGCATCAGCAGGCAGAAGGCGACGAGCACGACCACGGTGCTGAGCGCGCGCCGGCGCGCGGCCGCATCGCGGAGGGGTTCACGCGCCGTCGGCGCCCGCACGGGCGCCCGGAAGGCCCGCGCGCTCATCGTCACGCCGACCACGCATCCGAAGATTCCGACGAGGGTGGGAAAGAAACCGGGACCCGGTCTCGCCGTCGTGCCGTAGGGCAGCGCCACCGCCAGCGTCAGATAGATGCCGGCGGCGGCCACGACGACGAGCCCGACGACCCGCTCGAGCATCCTACTTCTTGATCATGCCGAGGCGCCGGAGGATGTCACCGTACGCCTTGTACTCCTGCCAGAGGTCGGCGCGCGCCTTTTCACCATTTTTGTAATCGAGCTCGACCGCGCGCGACTTCATGAGATTCACGAACGACGGCTCCTCCATCGAGGCCTTGGCGGCGTCATGCAGGTACTGCACGACCGCCGGCGGCGTGCCCTTCGGCGCAGTCAGCACGAACCAGGTACCGAGCCCGGCGTCCCAGCCGAGCTCCTTGGCCGTGGGCGTGCTCGGAAAGGCCTCGTGGCGCTTCTGCTGGAAGACGACGAGGGTTCGCAGCTTTTTGCCCTCGACGAGCGGCTTCACCTCGCCCGGTTGCGCCACCACCGCGTCGACGTGCCCACCCAGCAGGGCCGGGCTGCTCTCGCCCCAGCCGGAAAACGGCACATGCGTGAACTTGAATCCCGCCGCGGCCGCCAGCTGCTCGAGACTGAGATGGCTGCCCGTGCCTTCGCCCGGCGTGCCGACGCGATATTTGCCGGGGTTCGGCCTGGCGGCGTTGACGAACTCCTGCACCGTCTTCCACGGCGCCTCCTCCCGCACCACCAGCAGCGGGTAGAAGGCGATCGTGTTGATGATCGGCTGATAATCGTCCGGTGTCTTGTAGGGCAGATCGTTGAGCTGGGGATGGATCACCAGCGTGGACACGGGCGCGAGGATCACGGTGTAGCCGTCGGGCTTCGCCTGCGCGACCTCGGCCATGCCGACCGAGCCGCCCCCGCCCGGACGGTTCAGCACGGCCACGCCTTTCGGAAACTTCCTCTTCATGCCTTCAGCGAGCGGACGGGCGACGATGTCGACCATACCGCCGGCCGGGTAGGCCGCGACGATGGTCAGCGCCCGCTCCGGATACTGGGCGGCGGCGGGCACGACGGAGCCAAGCACGAGCACGACGGCGACAAGGAAGAGGAGTGTCTGCGACATTCGCGACCTCCACGGCCAGGGTCGATTCGGTGCCCGAGTGTGAGGGTGTTCGCCGCGAAATGTCAACGCCGCGTGCGTTGCTCGCCGTCGCGTTCCGCGGTACGTTCGCCGCCGAGGAGGGCGTATGAGTCGCATCGATCCCGTCTGGGCCACCGTGTCGGAGCTGTCCCGCGCTTACGGCGAGGGGACGCTGTCACCCGTCGACGTCGTCGACGTGCTGCTCGAGCGCATCCGCAAGCGGAACCCGGCGCTGCACGCGTACATCGCGGTCTACGACGCCGACGCGCGACTGGCCGCGGAGGCGGCGCACCGCGCGATCCGCGCCCGCCACCGCGTCGGCCCGCTGCACGGCGTGCCGATCGGATTGAAGGATCTGGTGGACCTGGAGGGCCGCGTGACCACCGGTGGCTCGAAGGTGTGGGCCAACCGCGTGTCGGCGGTCACGGCCACGCTGGCCGAGCGGCTCATCGGCGCCGGCATGATCGTGCTCGGCAAGACGCACACGGTGGAATTCGCGATGGGATCGTTCGGGACGAACACCCATCTCGGCACGCCACGCAACCCGTGGGATCCGGCCGTCCATCGCACGCCGGGTGGGTCGTCGAGCGGCTCCGGCGTCGCCGTCGCAGCCGGCCTGGCGCCGGCGGCGATCGGCACCGACACCGGCGGCTCGGTCCGGTTGCCGGCGGCGTGGTGCGGCACCGTTGGCCTCAAGGTGACCGCGGGGCGCATCAGCACCTATGGCGTGCTGCCGCTCAGCGCGACGCTCGACACGCCGGGCCCGCTCACGCGGTCCGTCGAGGATGCCGCGCTGATCTTCCGCGCCCTGAACGGCCCGGACCCGCGCGACCCGCAGACGCTCGCCTGGACGCCGAGCAATCCGCTGCCGACCCTTCGACGCGGGGTGAGCGGGCTGCGGCTGGCCGTGCTGCCGGAGGCGGAGCGGAAGGACGTCGCGGCCGAGGTGCTCGCCGCCTACGATGCCGCCCTCGAGACGCTCGCGCGGCTGGGCGCGCGCATCGTGCGTCCGGCGCTGCCGCACGGCTTTCGCGATTACGCCGCGGCCACCGGCCGCATCATCGGGTGCGAAGGCTATCGATTCGTCGGACACCTCGTGGACGACATGAGCCTGCCGATCGACCCGCACATCCGCCCGCGGATCCAGCTCGGGCGCGGCGTCTCGGCGCGCGACTATCTGGCCACCCTGGCCGAGCGCGAGGAGCACCGGCGGCAGTTCGCCGAGGCGCTCGCAGACACCGACGCGCTGTTGACGCCGACGACCCAGACGGCGGCGATCCCCCTCGACCGCGTCGACCAGTCGGGCACCGCCGCCTACTTCACGCGTGCCGGCAACTACCTCGGGCTCTGCGGTCTCGCGGTGCCGAACGGTTTCACCGCCGACGGGCTGCCGACGTCGCTGCAGATCCTGTGCGGGCCGGGCGAGGAGGCGCTGGCGCTGCGGATCGGGTGGGCCTACGAGCAGGCAACCGAATGGAAGGCGCGCCGGCCGCCCGACGCGTGACGCCGCTTACTGACCGCCGGTGACGTCGATCGTGACGCCGGTGACGAAGTCGGCATCGGCGGAGGCCAGGAAGCAGATCACGCGGGCCTGATCTTCCGGCTGGGCGACGCGCCGCAGCGGCACGCGCTCGACCTCGCGCGCCTGCTCCTCCGGCGACATCCCATCCCAGCGCGGGCGCAGCCGCGGGCTCAGGGTGAGGCTCGGCGCGATCGCGTTCACCGTGATGCCGTGCGGACCCAGCTCGAGGGAGAGCTTGCGGGTGAGCGCGATGATGCCGCCCTTCGCCGTCGCGTAGGCGCTGCTGCTGCTCGGGCTCAAGCCGCGGCCGGCGATCGACGAGATGTTCACGATCTTCCCCGCGCGCTGGCGCTTCATGATCGGCACCACCGCGTGGAGGAACAGGAACGTCCCCGTCAGGTTGAAATCGAGCAGCTGTTGCCACTCGGCGAGGCTGAGCTCCTCGACGGCGGCCGCCGGCTTGCCGATGATCGTGCTGCCGCCGACCGCGTTGACGAGGACGTCGATGCGACCGTGAGCGTCGACCGTACGGCGCACCACGTCCTCGACCTGCGCCGCCTCGAGGCCGTCGGCGACAATCGCGTCCGCGGCACCGCCCGCGGCGCGGATGGCGCCGACAACGTCCTCGGCCGCGGCCTTGTCGCGGTCGACGGCGACCACGGTGCCACCCTCGCGGCCCATGATCTCGGCGGTCGCCCGCCCGATGCCGCGTCCGGCCGCCGTGATCAGAGCGACGCGTCCCTGGAATCTCATGGGCCGGGAGTGTACCGCAGGCGGTGTCAGCGCGCCGGCTGACATTCGCGGTGGATCGCGCCGGCGAAGGCGGCGACCGTGATCGCCACCAGCGCCGACAGCAAGGCGAACGTCGTCCACGCCGCGCCATACGAGTCGGAGAGCTGAAGGATGATGCCGAAGACCGGCGCGCCCGTGAGGAGGCCGACCACGATGGCCGCGAAGGAGACGCCGCTCAGCAGGCCGGACTCGGTGGCGCCCCCGGCCTCGGCGCTGATGACGAAATAGATCCCGACCCAGCCGTAGGCGCCGACGCCGGCCGCGAAGGCGAGCGCACCCGCCCACAGCGGCGCCGCCGTCGGCACCCAGGCGTAGACGAGAAAGATCGCCGCCGCCAGTGCCGACGTGAAGACGAGCCACGGCGGTCGGCGCCCCGACGACCAGCGATCGCTCGCGGCGCCGAGCGCCAGCCGGGCGACGGCGCCGCCCGCCTGCGAAGCCGCGATGAGGACGCCGGCGCCGACGTGAGAGAACCCGAGCGCCTGCACGCTGAAGAGCGGCAGGTAGGCGAGCACCGCCGACTGCACCATGCCCAGCACGACGCCGGCGCCGAACACGATCAGAAGCGCGGGGCGTCGGGTCCACGACCAGCTCGGCGTTGCGGCGGCGCGGGCCGCGGTCGGCAGCGCCATCGACGCCAGCGGCCGCCACGCCGCCACCACCGGCAGCGTGACCGCGACCGCGCACGCGGCGACACCGGCACGCCAGCTCCAGCGCGCGGCGATCGGCGGCAGGACGAGCGCTGCCAGCACCCCGCCGAGCGTCAGCCCCATCTGCTTGATGCCCATCGCGATCCCGCGCTCGGTCACCGGAAAGATATCGACGATCGCCTTGCCGAGCACCGGATTGACCACGCTCCAGCCCGAGCCGGCGATGACCAGACCGACCAGGAAGAGTGCGAAGCGCGGCGCGACGGCGGCGATGAGCAGGCCGGCGCCGCCGACGGCGAGCGCTCCCAGCAGCGTGGGTCGCACACCCCAGCGGTCGGCGAGATGGCCGCCGGGCAGCGAGAAGAGCAGCCCGCCCACGTACACCGACGGCACGATGAAGGCCACGTCGAGCCGGCTGAGCGCGAAGCCGTCCACGAGGCTCGGCGTCAGCGGAGAGGCGCCGAGCATCCCGAAGGCGCCCATGCCATAGGCGACGGTGAGCACGGTCAACAACGTCCAGCGCTGGTGCATTCGAGCTAGAGCAGCACTTCGCGGGCGACGCCTCGCATGTCCATCTCGTACTCGAGGCCGACGATCGGCGGATGGCTGGGATACCAGCGCACGCCGTGAATCGCGGCGGGTCCGGCCACGCCGAGCAGCACGTCGCGCACGAACGGCTCGATGGGATGGGGCGTGTAGACGTCGATGGTGGTGACGTCACTCCAGTCGGCGCCGAGCCCATGCAGCCGGGCCTGCATGACGCTCATCACGAAGGCCGCCTTGTCGCGGATGGCATCCGGCGAGGTCTCGCCTCGCCGGACGATCCGCTCGGCGGCGAGCTCGACGACCTCGCCGGAGCCCGCCACCACGAACGTCGGCCGCGGCGTCGGCCCCGGCAGCGTGTACGCGAACCCGTAGAGCGACGGCTCGGCCGGCGCGGCCACCAGCGGCGCCACGTTGGTGCGGGCGATCGGATTGGCGCCGTCGATGAGCAATCCCCAGGCGTCGAGCATCGCGCGATATCCGGCGTTGAATTCCGCAAAGCCCTCGAACGTGAACGGCTTCGGACTTCGCAGCGCGATCGCGCACAGCGCGGCGCGCGGCCGGCGCTCGGCGGTGAGGTGACGGTCGATGAGCGCGAAGCCGTCGCGCCACGGGACGGGCGCGCGCAGCGCGGCGTGGACCACCTGGTGGCCGGGCATGGCCACGACGCCGGAGGAGTAGGGCGCGATGCCGGGAAGGAAGCGGTACTGGCCGTTGGGGACGTCGTGCATGCGCCGCATGCTAGCATCTCGACCATGCGACCCGAGCGGTGTGGCATGCGATGACGCCGGTGCGGGCGGTGGCCGTCGGCGCGGTGATCGGCGTGGCCGTGGTTCTCGCCGCGCTGACGCTGCAGGCGCCGGCAGTGCCGACGTATGCGCCGACGGCCGCGCACGCGCAGGAGGTCGGCGGCAGCCTCGTCGGTCCCATCCTCTATACGGTCGACGCCACGGCCCCCGACGTCTGGCGCCACTTTTCGTTCCGGGTCGGCTCGATCGTCGAGACGCCCGGCCCACGCGGGTGGGATCTCGCGTTCCGGCGCTATTCGATCATCGCCGGCGATGGCGTGGGCATCCGGGACCTCGGCGAGCACCGGCTCGAAGACGTGCGCGAGGTGCCGGCCGCGGGGTACATGGCGAACGAGGGCCGTGGCGAGCCGCGCAATCGCGCCATCGCCTCGTGGTACCGCTACGGCTTCTTCTCCCACGTGCTGAGTCCCAAGCCGCACGTGTGGGCGGTGCGCACCGCCGACGGCCGCTACGCCAAGCTCGAGATGGTCGGCTACTACTGTCCCGGCGCGCGGCCCGGCTGCCCGACGTTTCGCTACGTCTACCAGGGCGACGGCTCGACGGCTGTCGACGTGACGGCGGCGCCGGCGCCGCCCCTCCAGCGTGGTGCTAGCATCGGGCATGCCGTGCCCACGCTGCCAGCACGCTAACCGCGCCGGCGCGCGATTTTGCGAGGAGTGCGGGACGCCCTTGCCGCGGGTGTGCGGCGCCTGCGGGGCCGCCTTGTCGCCGACCGCGAAGTTCTGCCCCGAGTGCGCGCATCCCGCCGGCGCGCCGCCACCGCGGCAGTTCGGCTCGCCGGAGAGCTACACGCCGAAGCATCTCGCCGAGCGAATCCTGACGTCGAAATCCGCGCTCGAAGGCGAGCGCAAGCAGGTGACCG
>JBIOXS010000056.1:0-38319 GCA_044869815.1 Candidatus Rokuibacteriota bacterium
CGTTCCTGCTCCAGACCGGCAGCACGACCATCTCCAACCAGAGCGTGACCGGCTCCACCGCGACGGCCACCTGGAACACCACCGCCGTCGCCAACGGCAGCTACCCGCTCAATCTCACCGTCACCAATGCCGGGCGCACGGCCTCCGCGTCCATCTCCGTCACCGTCAGCAATTCCACGGGCGGCGGCGGCGACGCGCCGCCGACCGTGACCATCACGAACCCGCCGAACGGCGCGTGGACCGGCAACAGCATCGACGTCCACGTCAGCGGCACCGACACGGTCGGCCTCGTCAACCTGAAGGTGTTCGGCAACGGCACGCTGGTAGAGACGGTGCCGTGCAGCGGGACGACCTGTTCCGGGGTCGTGTGGTGGCTGACGGGATCCTTACCCTCCGGGAAGCACACGATTACCGCCACGGCGACCGATACGGCGGGCAACACGACGACGTCGGCGCCTGTCGTCATCAACAAGTAATCGCGGCCTTACGCCCTGGTGGCGCAAGTCGCTCGCCGAGCTGGCGAGCGGCTTGCACCACCAACGCCGGACCCAACCATGACCCTGAGCGCCCACGACCGCCTCGACCACGTCGAAGCGCCACTGGTGGCGGCGCCCGCGCCCGTCGCCACCGAGCGCCGGGTCTGGCGCAGCTGGATCGTCTACGCCCTGAGCTCGGTCGCGGGCCGACTGATCGGCTTCCTGATGCTGCCGATCTACACGCGCGTGCTCTCCCCAGAGGAGTTCGGCATCCGCGCCATGGTCACCGTCGGCGTGGACCTCGTCGGCATGGTCTGCTCGCTCGGGCTCACGACCTCGATGATCCGGCACTACAGCGGCGACCGGGGCGAGGGCCGCGCGCCCCTCGCGGTGAGCACGGCCTACGTGACCGGGGCGCTCGTCCTCGGGACGGGCGTCGGTCTGGGTCTCCTGATCGCTCCCTGGCTCGCCACGCTCGTGCTCGGCGATGCCGCCTACGCGGGGTTCCTGCGTCTCGGCCTCGTCTCGCTCTTCTTCATCAACACGATGGATATCGGCCTCGCGTACCTGCGCGTCCGCGAGCGCGCGACGACCGTCGTGCTGGTGTCGCTGTCGACGCTCGTCCTGACGCTGACGAGCAACATCGTGCTGGTGGTCGTTCTCCGGTGGGGCGTGGCCGGCATCCTCTACGGCGAGATCGCGACGTACGGCCTGTTCTCGCTGATCCTCGCGCGGCTCACGCTGCGCGAGGTCGGCCTGCGCGTCTCGCTCGCGCTGGCGCGGCGGATGATCAGGTACGGCGCGCCGCTCACGCTGATGCCGTTCGCCTGGCTGCTCGTGAATCGCAGCGACGGCGTCTTCCTCACGCACCAGGGCTCGCTGGGCGCCGCCGGCATCTACGCGCTCGCGATCCAGTGCGCGCAGGTGCTCCTGCTGGCGGTCGTGATGCCGTTCCGCGACGCGTGGGATCCCGGGCAGTTCGAGGTCGCGCGCGACCCGCACGGCGAGCGCGCCTACCGGCGCACGTTCCAGGCCTTCACCTTCACGATCGTCATCGTCGGACTCGCCTTCGCGGTCGCCGCCGACGACGTGATCCGGGTGATGGCCGCCCCGCAGTTTCACTCCGCGGCGACGGTCGTGCCGGTGCTGCTCGCCGCCCACGTCGTGATGGGCATGTCGCTGTTCTTCAACTCCGGGCTGCTCGTCAAGAACCGCACGGCGCTGCTGGGCGTCGTGGCCCTCGTGACCGCCGCCGTCAACGTCGCGGCGAACGCGGTGCTGGTGCCGCGCTACTTCGCCCTCGGCGCCGCGTCATCGCGGCTCATCGCATTGCTCGTGATGGCGGCACTGACCTACGCACTCGCGCAACGGCTGTGGCCACAGCGGCCCGACTTCGCCGCACTCGCAAAGGTCGTGGTCCCGGCGCTGGTGGGCTTCGGTGTCTCCCGGCTCGTGCCGCACGACTCCCTGATCGTGTCGCTCGCCCTGAAGGCGAGCGTGGTCCTCGCGGTGGTCGGCCTCAGCATCGCCGCCGGAGCGCTCGACCGCCGCGACCTGCGCCGCGTCATCACGCTGCTGCGCGAGCGGCTGACCCGGCGTCGCCGGTCGGTCGCCGACACGGCCTGAGCGGCATCCGACCCGGCCTCGCCCTGCAGCCAGCTGCACTGCGAATGCAATGACCCTGCCGTATGCAACGCATTCCGCATTAGGGCGCTGTCGGACCCTATCACTCTCCCCGACTACCCAGCCCGGGGGTCGCTTCGCCCGGAAATCGCCGCGAGTTGCCCTGAAGCGCGTTCGGAGGCGGGTTTGGCAGCCAGTTTGCCCCTGAAGAGCGACGTGCATAACGTCGCCTACCGTTTCGTCCCATGCCCTTGTTTCCGGGTCCGGGTTGCGTGATGGCTGTCGCGCTGGCCGTCCTCGAATCCGCCTTCATGTTCGCCGCGCTGTTCACTCTGCTGCTACGCCCGGCGACCGAGGCGCTCGCGCTCACGGTCGCGTGCGCGATGGCCTTCTATTACTGCGACCTGTACGACCTGCGGGTGGCCCGGAGCCTTCGGGACTGTACCCCGCGCTTCGTGAGAGCGCTCGGCCTCGTCCTCGTGGCCGTGGCCGTCGGTGACATCGTCCTCCGGATCGACACACGGGACGCCACGGCGCTCGTCACCGGGCTCGTGATCGCCACCGGGCTCCTGCTCATCGGTCGCGCCTGCTGCTACGGCATGCTCCGCCGCCGACCGTACGCCCAGAGCGTTCTGATCGTCGGCGGCGGCCGCCTGGCGGCGGCACTCGTCCAGGAAATCGCCGCTCGTCCGCTCCTGCGCTGGGCCGTCGCCCTCGTGACGGAGGCGGCGCCGGCGGCGGGCCGCCCGCCGTTTCGCTACCCGGTTGTCGGCACGCTCCCGCAGCTCGCCCGTGCTGTCGAGCGTGCCCGGCCGCACCGGATCATCGTGGCGCTCGACGAGCGCCGCCGTGCCGAGGCGATGCCGATCCTCCTGGAGGCACGGGGCCGGGGCATCCTCGTCGAGGACGGCGTGGACGTCTACGAGCGCATCACCGGCAAGCTCGCCATCGAGGTGCTGCCGGCGGCGAGCCTCGTGTTCGCCAAGGGGTTCCGCGTCGCCCGCGGCCACGCGGCGGTCGGCCGCGGCATGAGTCTCACCGTGGCGGCCATCGCGCTCGTGGTGGTCCTTCCCGTGATGGGCCTCATCGCGCTGGCCGTGAAGCTCGACTCGCGCGGCCCCGTGTTCTTCCGGCAGGAGCGCATCGGCCGGCACGGCCAGCGCTTCTCGCTGATCAAGTTCCGGACGATGCGTCCGGCCACGGCCGAGACCTCCGCGTGGGTGCGCGACAACGCCGATCGCATCACACGGGTCGGCCGCCTGCTGCGCAAGTTCCGGCTCGACGAGCTCCCGCAGTTCCTGAACGTGCTGCGCGGGGACATGAACCTGGTGGGACCGCGGCCGCATCCCGTCGTGAACTACGAGCTGTTCACGCGGGAGATCCCGTACTACGCCCTGCGCGCCGCCGTCCGTCCCGGCGTGACCGGCTGGGCGCAGGTTCGGTACGGCTACGCGAACAACCTCGAGGAAGAGACCGAGAAGATGCGGTACGACCTCTACTACGTCAAGCACCTCTCGATCTGGCTCGACCTGCGCATTCTCGTCGACACCGTCGGCGTGGTGGTGGCCGGGCTGGGATCGATGAGTGCCGACGCCCGGCCCGGCCACGCCGACACGGTCCCACTCGGCAACGAACCCCGACACGCGACAACCGAAGACGCCGCGTAAGGAGCCGCGACCTCATGGAGAGACAGCTCGCCGAGAAGATCGACACACGCAGGGCCCGCGTGGCCGTGATCGGGCAGGGGTACGTGGGCCTGCCGCTCGCCCTCGAGTACGCCCGCGCCGGCTTTACCGCCGTCGGCATCGACACCGACCGCGACCGCATCGCCGCGTTGAACCTCGGCCAGTCGCCGACGCCCGACGTTCCCGACGCCGAGCTGCGGGAGTTCGTGACGAGCGGCCGCTATCGGGCGACGGCGGACTTCGGTGTGCTCGACGACAGCGACGTCGTGATCATCTGCGTGCCGACGCCGCTGCGGAAGTCGAAGGATCCGGACATCTCCTACGTCGTGGCCGCCTCCGAGCAGGTGGCGGCCCACTTCCACGCGGGGCAGCTGGTCGTGCTCGAATCCACGACGTATCCGGGCACCACCGACGAGCTGCTGATCCCCATGCTGACGGCGCGCGGGGCGCGCGTGGGCGAGACCGTGTTCGTGGCCTTCTCGCCGGAACGGATCGATCCCGCCAACAAGCAGTTCAAGGTGCGCGACATTCCCAAGGTGGTGGGCGGCGCCACGCCGGCCTGCACGCGGCTGGCGGCCGCGCTCTACCGGACGATCGTGCCGAAGGTGTACGAGGTCTCCAACCCGACGGTGGCCGAGCTGGCCAAGCTCTACGAGAACACCTTCCGCAACATCAACATCGCGCTCGCCAACGAGTTCGCGCTGATGTGCCGGCGCCTCGGCGTGTCGAGCCGCGAGGTGATCGATGCGGCGGCCACCAAGCCCTTCGGGTTCATGCCCTTCTATCCCGGGCCCGGCATCGGCGGCCACTGCATCGCGGTCGATCCCTTCTATCTCTCGTGGAAGATGCGCCTCAACGGCTACGAGCCGCGCTTCATCCACATCGCCGACGAGATCAACCAGCACATGCCCGAGCACGTGGTGGAGCTGGTGACGGAGGCGCTCAACGGTCGCCGCCGGAGCGTCAACGGCGCCTCCGTCCTCGCCCTCGGCGTCGCCTACAAGGCGAACGTCGGTGACACGCGGGAGTCGCCCGCGCTCGAGATCCTGGCCAGGCTGCGGGCCAAGGGAGCGGAGGTCGCCTACGCGGATCCCTGGGTGCCGGCGGCGCCGGTGGGCGACGTCGAGCTGAAGAGCGTGGAGGTGTCCGATCAGCGTCTGGCCGAGGCCGACTGCGTCCTCATCCTGGCCGATCATGCGGCCTTCGACTACGCGCACATCGTGGCCACCGCGCGGCTCGTGGTGGACGCGCGCAACGCGACCTGGGGCCTGGCGGTGCCGGACGCCCGCGTCGTGCGGCTGTGATCGAGGGACGCCGATGAGAGTGCTCAGCGTCGTCGGGGCGCGCCCGAACTTCGTGAAGATCGCGCCGCTGCTGCGCGAGATGGCGGGGCGTCCGCAGATCGAGTCCGTGCTGGTTCACACGGGCCAGCACTACGACGCACGCATGTCGGACGGATTCTTCGAGGCGCTCGCCATTCCGGCGCCGGACATCAACCTCGCCGTCGGATCCGGCTCGCACGCCCGGCAGACGGCGGAGGTGATGACGCGGCTCGAGCCCGTGCTCGAGTCCGTGCGCCCCGACGTCGTTCTCGTGGTGGGCGACGTGAACTCGACGCTCGCCGCCGCCCTGGTGGCCGTCAAGCAGGGCATCCGCGTCGGCCACGTGGAGGCCGGCCTCCGCAGCTTCGATCGCAGCATGCCCGAGGAGATCAACCGCCTCGCCACCGACGCCATCGCCGACGACCTCTTCGCCTCCGAGGAGTCCGCGGTGCTGAACCTCGCGCGCGAGGGCGTCCCGGCCGAGCGCGTCCACTTCGTCGGTAACGTGATGATCGACGCGCTGCGGCTCACCCGGCCCCTCTGGCGGGAATCACGCGTCTTCGCCGGGCTCGGTCTCGACCGGATCCGCCGGTACGGCGCCGTCACCCTGCACCGCCCGGCCAACGTGGACGATCCCCGGCGCCTGCGCCAGATCCTCGGTGCGCTCCACGAGGTGGCACGACACCTTCCGCTGATCTTCCCGGTGCACCCGCGCGTGCGGGGGCGCCTGGCCGGCGCCGACGTCACCTGGCTCACGGCGTCGCAGCCGGTGCCCGAGCGCGGCCTCGTCTGCACGGAGCCGCTCGGCTATCTGGACTTCGTGGCCCTCGTGAGCCGTGCCGCCGTCGTCCTGACGGATTCCGGCGGCATCCAGGAAGAGACGACCATCCTGGGGGTGCCCTGTCTGACGCTGCGGGAGAACACCGAGCGTCCGGTGACGGTCACGCACGGAACGAACCGGGTGATCGGGGTGGCGCGCAGTCGCATCGTCGATGCGGCCCTGTTCGCGCTCGCCCATCCACCGGTCACGCCGCCGGCGCCGCCGCTCTGGGACGGCCACGCCTCCGCGCGGATCGTCGACGCGTTGCTCGGCGTGCCGGTCGAGGTGGCAGCGTGAGCTCGCTGCGTCGCGCCGCGCTCGCCGCGCGATCCGCCCTCGGCCGGCGGCCGAGGGGCCTCGTGCACGTGCTGTTCTGCAAGACGGACCACTTCGAGCCGGTGGCGGCGCGCCGCTCGACGCTCGCGCGCGAGCGCGCGCGGATGCGCACGTGGCTCGAGGCCTACCCGCGGCTCGCCGCACGTCACTGGGACTCCGACGGGGTGGCGCCGCAGCACACCTGGTTCTATCCGGCCGAGGCCTACCGCGCCGAATACCTCGACCAGCTCTCGCGGCTGGTGGCGGCCGGGCTCGGCGAGATCGAGCTGCATCTTCACCACGGTCACGACACCTCGGCCTCGCTGCGAGCGCGGCTCGAGCAGGGCATCGCGCAGTTCAACACGCACGGCGCGCTGCTGTCCGCCGAGACGCCGCCACGCCGCACGTATGCCTTCATCCACGGCAACATGGCGCTCGACAACGGTCTCGGCGACCCCGCCCTGTGCGGCGTCGACGACGAGCTGACGATCTTGCAGGAGACGGGCTGCTACGCGGACTTCAGCATGCCGACGGCGCCGGAGCGGAGCCAGGCGCGCAAGACCAACGCCATCTATTACGCGGTCGACGATCCGCTGCGTCCGAAGTCCTACGACTGGGGCGAGGACGCAGCCGTCGGCCGCAAAGACCAGGATGGCCTGCTGATGATCCCGGGACCGCTGACGTCGAACTGGCGACAGCGGAAGCTCGGGATCTTTCCGCGGCTGGACATCGCCGAGATCACCGGCCGCTGGCCCGGGACGCCCGATCGCATCGAGCGCTGGGTGCGCACCGGCATCCACGTGCGGGGCCGCCCGGACTGGATCGTGGTGAAGGTCTCCTGCCACGGGGCGGAGGAGCGCTCGTTCGACGCGCTCCTCGGCGGCGGTGCCGAGCGGATGCACGCCCATCTGGAGGCGCGCTTTCGCGATCGTCCGGGCTTCCGCCTGCACTACGTGACGGCCCGGCAGCTCTACAACATCGTCAAGGCGGCCGAGGCCGGATGCGCGGGCGATCCCGACGAGTATCGCGACTTCATCATTCCGCCCTACGTCAACCAGATCCACGCGCGAGGAGGCTCGCATGGCGCATGAGATGGCGTTCGACGACGTCGCCGACGCGCAGCAGACGTCGGCAGAGCGCGCGCCCGCCCGCCGGGAGGAGCGGTCCGTTCCGTTCTGGGGCCTCATGGTGTTCACGTTCGTGCTATTCGTCGCGCCCCAGAGCTTCATTCCGCCCCTCGGCGCCTTGATGCCCGCGAAGCTCGCGATGGCCGTGGCCATCGGCGCGTACCTGACCAGCGGTCGGCAGTTCCCCGTCACGCGGATCGTGCAGTGGGCGATCGCGCTCGCCGGCTGCGCGATCCTCTCCATCCCGCTCGGCTTCTGGCCGGGCGGCAGCCTGGACGTCTTCTTCGACCAGCTCGGCAAGAGCCTCGTCGTCTTCCTGCTGATCGCCGCCGTGGTCGACACGTCCGAGCGGATGAAGACGCTCATCGCCTCGATGGTCGCGTGGGGCACGTTCGCCGCCGTGTACGCGATCTTCCAGTACCGCAGCGGCGCGTTCGACCCGACCGGCCGGCGGATCACCGGCTTCGAGTCGCCGCTCGCGACGAACCCGAACGACCTGGCCCTGACGCTCAACATCCTGCTCGGCCTGGCGCTCGGCCTGCTGCCGATCGTTCGCCGCCGCACGCGCCGGACCCTGCTCCTCGGCGCCATGGCGATCCTCGTGGCCGGCATCGTCGCGACCTTCTCGCGCGGTGGGTTCGTGACGCTGGGCGTGCTCGGCCTCGCGTGGACCGTGCAGGCGGTACGCACGCGCGGGGTGCAGGCCATCGCCGCCATCGCGCTGGTCGGCATCGTCCTGCTCGCGGCCGCGCCGACGGAGTACCTCGGCCGGCTCTCGACGATCCTCGACTCCGAAGCGGACGAGACGGGCTCGGCGACGGAGCGCTGGGAGGTCATGACCACCGCCATCGCGTACATCGCCGAGCGGCCATTCTTCGGCTTCGGCATCGGCAACAGCCGCCACGTGACGGTGGTTCGCGGAGGCCCCGATCGCGAAGCGCACAATGCCTATCTGAAGGCCGGCGCCGAGCTCGGCGTCGTCGGGATGACCGTCTACATCGCGCTGGTCGCGTCGGCCGTGTTCGCCGCCCGCGCCGTCCGCCGGCACTTCCGTCGGCAGCCCGACGGCGCCGAGATGTCGGGTCTCGCGAGTGGCGTCGAGCTGGCGCTGGTGGCCTTCGCCGTCGGCGCGCTGTTCGCGCCGGTGCCTTACCACTTCTACTTCTTCTACCCCGCCGGCCTCGCCGTCGCGCTCACCGTCATGGCCCAGCGTTCCGACCCGACGCCGACGGCCGAGGTCGAGGCCGAGGCCTGACGCGATGTGCGGAATCTACGGCGTGTACTTCGCCGACCGCGCGCGCCACGTCGACGCGGAGACGCTGCGGGCGATGGGCGAGGCCATCCGGCACCGCGGCCCCGACGAGTCGGGACTCCTGACCGACGGCGCCTTCGGCTTCGGAATGCACCGCCTGAGCATCATCGACCTGAAGACCGGACAGCAGCCGCTCGGCAACGAGGACGGCTCGGTCCAGGTCGTGTTCAACGGCGAGATCTACAACTACCGCGAGCTGGCACGCGACCTCGTCGAGCGCGGGCACGTCCTCACCACCACGTCCGACACCGAGGTGATCGTGCACCTGTGGGAGGACTACGGCGCCGACTGCGTCCGGCACCTCAGCGGGATGTTCGCGCTGGCCCTGTGGGAGACGCGCAGCCGGACGCTGTTCATCGCGCGCGACCGGCTCGGCATCAAGCCGCTCTACTACGCGACGACGCCGGCCGGCTTCGTCTTCGGCTCGGAGCTGAAGGCGCTCCTGCAGGTGCCGGCGGTGGAGCGGCGCGTGAACGCCGACGCGGCGCTCGCGTTCCTGCGCTGGGGCTATGTGCCCGATCCGCTCGCCATCCTCGACGACGTGCACAAGTTGCCCGCCGCCCACACCCTGCTCGTGCGCGACGGGCGCGTCGTCCACCGCGCGCGGCCGTACTGGGATCTGACGCCGTTCTTCGCCACGCCGCATCTCGGCGCGCCGGCCGCCCTCGCCGAGGAGCTGCGCCTGCGGCTGGCCGACAGCGTGAGGAGCCACCTCGTGAGCGACGTCCCGGTCGGCGCCTTCCTGTCGGGCGGTGTCGACTCGACGTCGGTGGTCGCCCACATGGCGGCCGAGTACGGCGGGTCCATCAAGACGTTCTCCATCGGCTTCGAGGAGCCGGCGTACGACGAGCGGCCGTGGGCGCGGCTGGCCGCGGAGCGGTTCGGCACCGACCATCACGAGCTCGTCGTGGGGCCGGACAGCGTGGATCGCATCGCGCACATCGTGTCGTACTTCGACGAGCCGTTTGCCGATGCCTCCGCCATCCCGACCTACTTCGTCTCGCAGCTCGCCCGCGAGCACGTCAAGGTCGTCCTCTCCGGCGATGGCGGCGACGAGATGTTCGCCGGCTACGAGCGTTACGTGATCGATCACCGGCGCCGTGGCCTCGGTCTCCTGCGCCGGCTCGGCATCGGTCCCGCGGTGGCCGCCGCGAGCCGCGCGCTGCCCGATGGCACGCCGGGCAAGGCGTTCCTGCGCGACGCCGTGCTGCCGCGAACCGAGCGCTATCTGGCCGGGATGACCCACTTCACCGACGCCGCGCTCGCCGCACTGCTCTCGGGGGACGCTGCGCGCGCGCTGAGGCGGCGTGACGAGGTCTTCGCCGCTCATCTGGCGCGCGGTCGTGGCCTCGCCTTTCCCGCCCGGCTGCAGCATCTCGACGTGGCAACGTACCTGCCGGGCGACATCCTCACGAAGGTCGATCGCATGAGCATGGCGCACTCCATCGAGACGCGGGTGCCGCTGCTCGACCACACGCTCGTGGAGTTCGCCGCCGGCCTGCCGGCGGACCTCGCGTTCGGTGACGGCGCTGGCAAGCACATGTTCAAGCGTGCCGTCGTCGGTCTCGTGCCGGAGCCGATCCTGAAACGTCGGAAGAAGGGCTTCAGCGTGCCGCTCACGTTCTGGTTCGGCGAGGGGCTCGCCGAGTACCTCGGCGACCACCTGCTGGCTCCGGGTTCCCTCGCCCACGGGTGGATCGACCGGCGGGCGACGGAGCGGCTGTTCACGCGCTGGGGGCAGACCGCCCGGCGCGAGTACCTCGCCCAGCTCTGGACGCTGCTCGTGTTCGAGCTCTGGCATCGCGGGCTGCGGGAGGCGCGCCCCCGGTGAGCCTGCGTGTGATGCACATCCTCGACTCGCTCGAGCTTGGCGGCACCGAGACGCAAGCCGTCGCGCTGGTGCGCGCCCTTGCCGAACGTGGCGTGCCGAACCACGTCGTGCACTTCCGGTCAGGACCACTGGCCGCAGGGCTGACAGGTGCCGGCGTGACGACAGCGCCGATGGAGCTCCGCGGCTTCGTGCGCCCGGGATTCCCGCGGCTCCTCCTGCGACTGGCGCGCACGCTGCGCGCACACGGGACCACCGTCGTGCAGAGCTACGGCTTCTACACCAACCTGCCCGCGGTGCTGGCCGGCCGCCTTGCGGGCGTGCGCGCGCTGATCGCCGGCCGCCGCGGCTTTGGCCGCCACCTGAGCCCGGCGCAGCGCCGGGTCGATCGCCTCGCGTGTCGCCTCGCGCACCGCACCGTCGTGAACGCCTCCGTGCTTCGCGCGCGCATGCTCGAGGACGAGGGGGTGCGGCCGGACACCGTCGTGCTCATTCCGAACTGCGTCGCCGAGCGCGGGCCGGTCACGCCGGCACAGGATCCGATCGTCGGGATGGTGGCGAACTTCCGGCCGCCCAAAGACCACGCCACGTTCCTGCAGGCCGCCGCGCGCGTGCTGAGCACGGTGCCGACGGCCGAGTTCCATCTCGTGGGCGCCGGTCCCGAGGAGGCGACCGTCCGCGGGCTCGCGGACACGCTCGGCCTGGGCGACCGCGTGTGCTTCCTCGGCGCGCTCGAGCCGGATGCGATGTGGGCGGCCCTGAACCGCTTCGCCGTCGCCGTGCTGTGCAGTCGCAGCGAGGGATTGCCGAACGCGGTGCTCGAGGCGATGGTGGCCGCGCGTGCCGTCGTCGCGACGGCCGTCGGCGACGTGCCCGCTGTCGTGCGCGACGGCGTGACCGGACTGCTGGTGCCGGCCGGCGACGCGGGTGCGCTCGGCGCCGCGATCGGACGGATCCTCAAGGATCCCGCGCTCGCGGCCGATCTCGGCGCGGCCGCGCGCCGTCAGGCGCTCGCGGCCTATGGCCCCGCCCGGATGGCTGACGCGTTTGTCGACCTCTATCGTGCTCTCGGGGTGCGCGCGTGAGACGCATCCTGCTCGTCGGCGACTATCCGCCGCCGTACGGTGGTCTGTCCGCACAGGTCGCCTCGCTCCGCCACCGGCTCACCGCCCGTGGCGACACCGAGGTGCAGGTGCTCGACATCGGCTCGCGGCGCCGTGAGACGCGGCCCGGCTGCCTGCCGGCGCGCGGTGCGATCGGCCTCGCCGCCACCGTCCTGTCGCACGCCCGGCGCGGCTTCACACCGCACGTCCACACGAACGGTCACAACCGGAAGTCCTGGCTGGTGACGCTCGGCTGCACCGCGCTCGCGTCGGCCGGCGGATGCCCGGCCGTCGTGAGCCTCGGCTCGGGGCTGATGCCGGCGTTCCTCGCCGCCGGCGGACCCGCAGTACGCGCGCTGGCGCGGGCGGGACTGTCGGCCGCCGGCACCGTCATCGTGCGCAACGAGCGTGCGCGCGCGGCTCTCGTGGCGCTTGGCGTCGCGCCGGAGAAGGTCACGGTCCTGCCCGGGTTCTACGGTGTCGCCCCCGAGGAGATCGGCCGCCCGCCGGCAGAGGTGACCGCCTTCCGGCAGCGCCACGATCCGCTGATCGGCGCCATCGCCACGCGCGGGCCGGAGTACGGCCTGGCGCTGCTCATCGACGCCGCCGCGCGCCTGCGTCGACGCCACTCGCGCCTCGGCGTACTCTTCCTGGGCCCCGATCGCCTCGACGACGGCTGTCCGATGTGGGCGCTGCCGGCCGGCGAGTGCGAGCGGCCGGCGCTGCTCGCCGCGATGCAACAGCTCGACGTCTTCGTGCGGCCGACCTACTTCGATGGCGACGCGTCGTCGGTCCGAGAGGCGCTCGCGCTCGGCGTGCGCGTCGTGGCGAGCGATACCGATTTCCGTCCCGACGGCGTCCGGCGCTTTCCATGCGGCGACGCCGAGGGCCTGGCCGGGGCGATCGACGGTGTCCTCGGCGTGCCGGCGACGCGCGTCGAGTCGACGTCGCTGCCGGCGCTGCTCGCGCTCTACGACGGTCTGCGCGCGGATGGCGCCGCGGGAACCGCCCGCCGCGCCGCAGCCCGCAACCCGGATGGGACGGTGCGCGTTGGCTAGCACGCGGACGCTGAGCCGGCTGGCCCGCATGTCGCCCGGGGAGCTGCGCCACCGTGCCCTCGGGGCCACGCGCCGCCGCCTCGGCTGGCTGCCGTGCCTCGCGGCGGCCGCGAACCGCGACGATCGATGGGTGGCACGCGTCGCCGCCGACCCGGCGGCGCGCACGGCGCTGCCGGCGATGCTCGCACGCGGCCTTGCCGAGCGACTCTACGGCCCCGACTGGTCGCCGGCGCGGCTCGCCGCGAACCTCGTGGCGGCCGGCGCGGCGGACCGCATCGTGGGCGAGGCCGATCAGCTCCGCGCCCATCGTGTCAGCCTGCTCGGCTACGGGCCGCGCGATCTCGGACACCCGATCGACTGGCATCGCGATCCCGTGACCGGCGGTCGCTGGCCGCGCCGCTACTGGGGCGCCATGACGCGCGGCGAATCCGAGAACCTCGACCCGAAGATCATCTGGGAGCTGAACCGCCACCAGCACTTCCAGGTGCTGGCGGCCGCGGCGGCGGTCACCGGCGACGCCGCCTACGCCAACGAGGTCGCCGAGCAGCTCGCGAGCTGGACGGAGCAGAATCCGACGGGCATCGGGGTTCACTGGCTCGAGGCCTGCGAGGCCGCCTTCCGGCTACAGGCGTGGCTGTGGGCGCTGCCGCTCGTCCTTCACGCGCCGCGCTTCACACCGGAGCTCTGCCTCCGCGTGCTGCGCTCGCTGGTGGCGCAGACCCGGCACGTCGCCAACAACCTGTCGATCTACTCCAGCCCGAACACCCATCTGCTCGCCGAGGCGCTCGCGCTCTTCGTCATCGGCACGGCGCTGCCCGAGCTCGGCGCGGCCGCCGCCTGGCGCGCGCGCGGTCAGGCCATCCTCGAGCGCGAGATCGACATCCAGGTCGGCGACGACGGCTTCTATCGCGAGGCGTCGACGTACTACCACGCCTACACCGTCGAGTTCTACGTGCTGGCCGCCGTCGTGGCCGAGCGCAACGGCGTGGCCCTGGCGCCGGGCGTCCGTGCACGGCTCGAGTGCATGCTCGAAGCGCTGGCGTGGCTCGTGCAGCCGGACGGCACGCTGCCGAACGTCGGCGATGCCGACGGCGGACGCACGCTCCGTCTGGGCGCTCCCAACTTGCGTCGCGTCGACGAGCTGCTCGCCAGCGGCGCGGCGCTCACCGGCCGCGCCGAGTTGGGCGCCGGCCTCAGGGCCACCGGCGTGGAAGCGGCATGGCTCTGGCCCGACGGCGTCGATCGCGTGCAGCGGCTCGGCGGCGCGGCACCGCCGCGCGGGAGCCGCGAGTTCCCGGACGCGCGTCTGGCGGTGGATCGCTCGCATGTCGACGGCGACGCGCGCTGGGCCCTGTTCGACGCGGGCGACCTCGGCATGATGTCCGGCGGACACGGACACGCGGGATGTCTCGGCATCGGTCTCTATGCCCACGGCCGGCCGCTCGTGGTCGACCGCGGCACCGGCCTCTACAACGTCGCGGCCGCGTGGCGGCGCTACTTCCGGAACACGCGCGCGCACAGCACGGTGGTCATCGATGGTGTCGGGCAGGCCGAGCCGGATCTGCCCTTCCGTTGGGCCACACGCTACCGGTCGCGGCTCGTGCGGCACCTGTCGACCTCGGACTACACCCTCGTGACCGGGAAGCACGATGGCTATAGCCGTCTGGCCGCCCCGGTCGTACACCGGCGCACGCTCGTCTCGGTCGCCGGCCAGTACTGGGTGTGCGTGGACACGTTCACGGGCGCGGGGACGCACCGCGCGGAGTTCCTCTTTCACCTCGCGCCGGACCTCGAGGTCGAACACGCCGACACGCATCTGTTCGCGGCACCGCCCGAAGCGGACGCCGGCCTGCTCGTGGCGCCGGCGGGATTCGACGACGCCCGGCCCCGGGTGGTGATGGGTGCGACGGACCCGATCCAGGGCTGGCACTCGGACGATTACGGTGACCGCCGTCCCGCGCCGACGCTGGTCACGACCGACGCCGTGCGGATGCCGGCGGTCCGAGTGCATGTGCTCGCACCGTGCGCGCGTGCCGGCGACCGGCGCCCGGTCGTGACGGCCGAGCGGCAGGACGACGGTCTCGCGATCACCGTCCGGATCGGCGGCACGACCGATCTCCTTCTCTGCTCCGCGTCGGGAGCGGGCGCGCTCACCACGCACGGTCTTGGGTTCACCGGCGAGCTGCTCCACGCGCGCCTCGGCGCCGCCGGTGAGCTCGGTCGGGCGCTCGCCGTGGGGGCGCGACGTGTCACATGGCGTGACGACGACCTGGTACGAACGAACGAACCTCCGGACTGGATCGTGCTGAACGAAGAGCGCGTGCTCGAAGGGGCGTGAGGCCATGTGTGGCATCTGCGGCGTGATGAGTGTGAAGCCTCCGGGCTCCGACGCGGCCGGCATCACCGAGGCGGCCGTGATCCGGATGCGTGACGCCATGGTGCATCGCGGCCCCGACGACGAGGGCCTCTTCCTGGCGAACGGCGTGGGCCTCGGCCACCGGCGCCTGTCGATCATCGACGTGGCGGGCAGCCGCCAGCCGATGTGCGATCCCGCCGAGACGCTGTGGCTGACGTACAACGGCGAGGTCTACAACTTCCAGGAGCTGCGCGACGAGCTGGAGGCGCGCGGCGTGACGTTCAGGACGAAGGGCGACACCGAGGTCGTCCTGCGCGCGTACGAGGTGTACGGGGACGCCGCCGTGGAGCGCCTGCGCGGCATGTTCGCGTTCGGTCTCTGGGACGGGCGCCGGCGCCGGCTGCTGCTGGCGCGCGACCCGCTCGGCATCAAGCCGCTCTACTACACGCAGACCGCGGACGGCCTCTTTCTCTTCGCCTCGGAGATCCGCGCGCTGCTGGCGTGGCCGGGCGTGCGCGCGGAGCTCGATCGCGAGGCGCTCTGGGACTATCTCGGGCAGCGCTACGTGCCAGGCCCGCGGACGGCGTTCCGGGGAATCACGAAGCTGCCGCCGGGCCACCTCGCCGTCGTCAGCGCCGACGGCGTCGCCATCCGGCGCTACTGGGACGTGCCGCTCGACGGCGAGACGTGGTCGGAAGCCGAGTGCGTGGCGACCTTCCGCGAGCTCGTGCGGGACAGCGTGCAGCGGGAGCTCGTCAGCGACGTGCCGCTCGGCGTGTTCCTGTCGGGCGGGCTCGACTCCACCACCGTGACGGGACTCATGGCCGGCATGGTGAGCGAGCCCGTGCGGACGTTCTGCGTCGGCTACGACGCCCGCGATGGCATCAACGAGCGGCCGTATGCGCGCATCGCCGCCGAGCGCTTCGGCACCGTCCATCGCGAGGTGGAGATCGGCCTCGACGACTTCTGGCGGCTCCTGCCCGAAGCGGTGACCGCCATGGAGGAGCCGGTGGCGGAAGGGCCGGCCGTCTCGCTCCTGCAGCTCTCGCGCTTCACGCGCCAGCACGTCACCGTCGTGCTCTCGGGTGAGGGCGCCGACGAGAACCTGGGCGGCTACACGATCTATCAGCGCGTGCTGCGCTCGCGGCCGCTCGAGTGGCTCCCGGCGCTCGGACCGCTCGGCGCATTGGCGCCGAGCCATCGCCTGGCGCGCGCCGCCGAGTGGATCGGCCGCTCCATCCCGGAGCGGTATCGGGGCGTGTCGTCGGTGTTCACCCGGGCCGAGCGCGAGCGGCTGCTCGGCCGCGCGGCGCCGGCGGTGGACTCGGCCGCCGAGCACTACGACCGCACCCGCGGGCTCTCGCCGCTCCAGCTGATGCTCTACTACGACCAGAAGGTCTGGCTGCCTGACGACCTGCTCGTCAAGGCCGACAAGATGACCATGGCCGCTTCGCTCGAGTTGCGCGTGCCGTTTCTCGATCACAAGGTCGTGGAGTGGGCATGGCGGGTGCCGCCATCACAGAAGATCAGCGGCACCTCCGGCAAGGTACTGTTGCGCCGCGCCTTCGCCGATCTCGTGCCGCCGGCGATCCTGGCGCGCGACAAGGTCGGCTTCACGGTCGGTGGCGGCGGCCGCTTCTTCGAGGACGTTGCCCATCAGGCCCAGCGCCTGCTCGTCGACGAGCGCACGCTCGATGGCCTCGTCGACGGTCGGGAAGTGCGGCGGCTGGTGCGCCGCCATGTCGAGCGAACCGAGAATCTCATCGAGCCGCTGCTGGCGCTGATCGTGCTTGCCTGGTGGCGCCGGATCTTTCTCGGCTAACCCGAAGTCATGGAGGACGTATGGCTGGCGGTGGAACGGTCAACCACACCGGCATCCTGATCGACGCGGCTCTGGCCGCGCTCCCGCGCATGCTGGATCCGCGCACGGGCGTCTTCGTGTTCACGGTTCGCCCGTCCGGCCCCGCCGGACAGTCGCTGCGCTACACGTGCATCACGCTCATCGGACTCGTCGCCGCCGCCCGCGCGGGCTTGCGACCCGCCCTCGACGTGCATCGGCTGGTGAACGGCGTCGCCGAGCGCAGCGGGGAGATCGGCAATCCGGGCGAGCTGGGGCTCCTCCTCTGGTGTCTCTCCGACCACCACCAGCGGCTCACGCCGGCGCACGAGCAGGTCCTCGCGCGCGTCCCGCTCTCGCGCGACGGACTCGACGCGCTCACCTCCACCGAGCTCGGCTGGCTGGTCAGTGGCCTCTCGCGGACGTCGGTGCTGGCGCCCGCGCGCGCCGACATCGCGGACCGCGCGCGCGCTGCCTACGAGACGTTGCGAGCCAACTACGGGGAGGCGACGGGGCTGTTCTGCTACGGCGGTCGCGCGGGCGGCCGTCTGCGACGGCACCTTCGCCGCCAGCTCGGATTCTTCGACAACCAGGTGTACGGCATCCATGCCGGCGTCGACTACCATCGCGCCTTCGACGACCGCGCGGCGCTGGCGATGGCCGAGCGCTGCACCGAGCAGATCCTGGCCGCGCAGGGCCCGCTCGGGCAGTGGGCATGGCATTACGATGTGCGCACCGGCGCCGTCGTCGACCGCTACCCCGTGTACTCCGTCCACCAGCACGGCATGGCGCCCATGGCCCTCCGGGCGATCGCGGAGACGACGCGCCGGAACCACGCCGATGCGCTCGAGCGCAGCGTGGCGTGGGTCTTCGGCGCCAACGAGCTCGGCGAGCCGATGATCGACCACGACCGCGGCGTCATCTGGCGCTCGATCCGCCGCCGCGTCGCGCGCGGCACGCTGATTCACGTCTTCAAGGTGCTGAGCCTGGCGGGGCTGCAGCGGGCCCGCGAGCGCCTGGCGCGGATGGTGAACACGCGCGGTCGGCTCGAGCGCGATCTGGAGTGCCGGCCTTACGAGCTCGGCTGGCTCCTGCTGGCATTGGCGCGGCGGTGACGGAATGCCGGTGATGCTCGCGCCAGCCCCGCCCGCCGACTGGGAGGCGATCGCTCGCGACGCCGGGCAGCTGCCGGAGTTCGCCGAGGCAGCGCGTCGTCTCGGCTACCGGCCGTATTACGCCGCCCGCGGCGATGCCGCCGCGCTCGTCCAGATCCGCGACCCACTGCCGGCGCTCGGGATCTTCGGCCGCGCGTACGTCTATCCCTCCGGCGAGGACGCCGCGTTCCTGGCCGACGTCGTGGCGGCGCTGGCGCGGCGTCGGATCCCATTCGTGCGCGTCGGCAACACGATGTGGGGGGTGCGCGACCAGCGCCACCTCGAGCTGCGCGACCGTCGCGTGACGGTGACCGCGCGTCACACGCCCGTGCTGGACCTCACGGCCGATGAGCGGGCGCTCCTCGCCGGAATGGACGGCGCCCAGCGGAAGATCCGGAAGGCGGAGCGCGAGGGCGTGGAGGTGACGGAGGCCCGGAGCATCGCCGACGTGGAGGCGTACCACCGCCTGTCGTCGGGCACCGCCGATCGGATCCGCACGCGCTCACGCTTCACGGAGCTGCCGCTCGGCTTTTTCCTCGACATCTGGCGGCGGATGATCCCGGCCGGCCACGCGCGCCTGTTCCTGGCCCGCCACGGGGGCGAGCTGATCGCCGGCAACCTCTTCCTGATCCACCGCGACACGATGCTGTATTACCAGGGGGCCTCGACGCGCGATCGCGCCCACACGCTCCGCCAGGCGCCGGCCGCCTGCTTCTGGATGGCCATCCGCGAGGCCCGCAAGCTCGGCCTCGCGCGCTTCGACTTCGGCGGGTGCACGCCCACGGCAGATCCCGCCGATCCCCGGTACGGCGTGTGGGAGTTCAAGAAGAAGTGGGGCGGCCGACTCGTGACGTTTTACAACGCCGACGTCCTCCTGGCGCCGCGCATCGTGGAATTCCAGGACCGGATCGTCGCGCCGCTGTGGCAGAGCATCCATCCGTGGCTGTGGCGGCTCGGCGGCCGCCCGGCGACGAGCGCGGTATGAACCTTACGGCCACGCCGCCGGCCGGCTGGGACGACCGCATCGCGTTTCCGCTGCAGTCCGTCGCCTTTGCGGAGGCCGCCCTGTCGCTCGGCCATCGGCCGCTCTTCGCGGAGGATGAACGCGGCATCGCCCTCGTCCTCCTCCGCCAGGTCCCGGTCCCCGTACTCCGTGCATGGACCACACGGGCGAAGGTCCACGCGCACGCGCACGACGCGCGCTTCTTGCCGGCCCTGATCGAGCGCCTGCGGACGCTGAACGTGGCCCACGTGCAGCTCGGCACCTCGCGGTGGGGGATCAGCGGCGCGCTGCCCCACGACTGGCGCGCACGCCGGCGCACCGTCTATCACGTGTTCGTCAACGACCTGCGCGACGGGGAAGCGGCGCTCCTGGCCAACGCGAGCAAGGCGGTCCGGCGCGATATCCGCAAGGCCCTGGCGCATGTGACCGTCGCCGAGGTTCGAACGGCCGCCGATCTACGCGACTATGTCGCGCTCACCGCGCAGACGGGGCTCCGAATGCGGTTCCGCGACGTGGCGGCCGTCTATCCGACCGCATACTTCGAGGCGATCCTCCGGGGGATGGTCCCGCGCCGGCAGGCGCTGCTCCTCATCGCCCGCGCCGGCGACGCGGCCCTCGCGGGCGGAACCTTCGTGATGACGGACGAGCGTTTCGCGTATCTCCATGGCTGCTCGACGCGCGATCGCGCGCTCACCCCCAAGCAGGGTCCGACGGCCGTCTTCTGGCATGCGATGGGCATCGCCCGGAGGCTGGGGTGCTCGATCTTCGACATGGGCGCCGTCACACCCACCGACGACCGCAACCATCCACATTACTCGGTGTACGAGTACAAGAAGGGCTGGGGCGGTCGCCTCGAGTCGATCGAGGCCGGCGAGGTCGTGGTGGCCCCGTGGAAATTGCGCTTCCAGGAGTTCGTGCTCGCACCGATGTGGGACCGCTTCCACCCGGTCTACATGCGTCTCTTCGGCGAGCAGGGTCCCGACCGCGCGCGTCCCGGCGACGAGGTGCTGATTCCCGAGCCGGTCGTCGCGGCCCCGGTCCCGGCCCCTGCCCCTTGCCTGGAAATGGTCGGACAGGAGGAGCGCCTGTGACACCGGCGATCCCGGTCCTCGTGACGGACGCCCCCGCCAACGCGAGCCTGGCCGTGGTGCGCTCGCTGGGGCGCCGCGGCGTACCGGTCGGAGTCTGCACATTCGCCGACGAGTTCAATCTCGCCGCCTACTCGCGCTGGGCCACCGAATCGCCGACGCTGCCTTCGCCCACGCGCGACGCCGACGGCTTCATCGCCGCGCTCACGCGCGTGCTCGAGACCGGCAAGTATCCGATCGTGTTCCCGACGACGGAGCGCACGATCCAGCTCATCGCCGCCGCCCGCGACAGCCTGCCCTCGTGGGTCCGCATTCCCATGCCGGGGCCGGACGCGCTGGGAACCGTGCTCGACAAGCGGCGCACGGCCGAGCTCGCCGAGCGCGTGGGCGTCTCGATTCCGCGGACGTGGTGTCCCGCGGACGGCGACGAGGCGGCGGCCCTGGCGTCGTCGTTGCCGTACCCCGTGATCGTGAAGCCGCGCCAGACCAACTTCCTGGCCAATGGCCACCTCGTGAAAGCGGATTACGTCGTGGTCGACAGGGCTGCCCGGCTGGCGCCGGCATGGCGTGCCGTCGACGCCGCCATGCCGCGACCGGTGGTCCAGGCGCTCGTCCGCGGCCGTGGCGCCGGCATGAACACGCTGTGGCGGGACGGCAAGCCGCTCGTCTGGTTCTGCCACCGCCGGCTGCGCGAGATCGACCTCCGCGGCGGGCGGTCCACCGCGGCGGTGAGCAGCGCGTGCGACCCGCGTCTGCTGGCGAGCGCGCAGCGGATGCTCCACGCGCTTCGCTGGCACGGCGTGGCCATGGTGGAATTCAAGTGGGACGAGGCGACCGACGCCTTCTGGCTGCTCGAGATCAATGGCCGCTTCTGGGGCTCGCTGCCGCTCGCCCTGGCGTGCGGCGTCGATTTTCCCTATTACCTCTACCAGGTCGCCATCGATGAGACGCCCGAGCCGCCCGCCACCTACGCGGTCGACGTCGTCGCGCGTGACGCCGTCGCCGAGCTCAAGCACTTCGTGCGGGTCATGGCGCATGGCCGGGGCCGGCGCCTGACGACTCTCGGCCAGGCGCCGACGATCCTGCACCCGTGGAAGAAGTCGTTCAACTGGGTCGACGATGACCCCGAGCCCGGTCGGCGTGAATGGCTCCGCGTCGTGACCGGCGCGTTCAACCGGAGGCGCGCGGCGTGATCGTGCGCGGCATGGCCCACGTCCACTCGCGGTGGTCCTACGACGGCTGCCACGACCTCGAGGAGCTGGTGGCGCGCGCCACGAGCCGGCGGCTCGATTTCGTCCTCATGAGCGAGCACAACCGAACCCTGACCGACGAGACGATGGGCGCGTTCGTGGCGCAGTGCGAAGCGCTCACGGCGGCGACCGGCGTCCTGGTCGTCCCTGGCATCGAGTGCGAAGCCACGCCGGACTTCGTGCACGTGCTCGGCTACGGCGTCCGCACGCTCATTCGCGACCAGCGCGTCGGCGCGATCGCCGCCGGCGTGCGCGCCGCCGGCGGGTTTCCCGTCCTCGCGCACCCGATCTATCGCGATGCCGCCGCGCACGTGCCGCCGGCCGAGCTGGCCGAGGTCGGTGGCTGGGAAGTCTGGAACGGCAAGGCCGACGGCCCCTGGTACCCCGGCATCGAGGCCGTGCGCCGTCTGGCCGCGCTCCAGTGCTCGGGTGCACGCCTCGTCCCGATGGCCGGCGCCGACCTGCACCGCCTGGAGGCCGACCCCGGTCTGGTGCTCGAGGTCACGTGTGGCACGCGCAGCGCGGGCGAGATTCTCCTCGCCCTCGAGCGCCGCGCCTACCGCGTGGTCGGCCGTGCCTGGAGCTTCGCCGCTGCCGATCCCCTGCGCGAGCCGCCGCTGAGCGTGCGCCGGATCGCCGCCGAGGCGGCCGTCGACGTCCGACGCGGCGCCAAGCGGCTGCACGGCTGGCTCGCCCGGCGCGGGCTGCGCGCACCGGCGTCGGTCGCCGTCGCCGCACGGAGGCTGCTCAAGTGATCCGCAACGAATCGATCATCTGCTTCGCCCACGACTGGCAGGGCGACCCGACCAGCAAGACGCACATCATGCGCATCCTGTCGGAGAAGAATCGCATCCTGTGGGTCAACTCCATCGGCATGCGCCGGCCGACCGTGTCGAGTCGCGACGCGCGGCGCATCGTCGCGAAGCTGCGACAGCTGAGGCAGGGACTGGTGCGCGTCAACCCCAACCTCCACGTCGCCAGCCCCCTCGTCCTGCCGCTTCCCGGCATGCCCGGCGTCGATCGCCTGAACACGAGCCTGCTGACGGCGGCCATCCGTTCCTACGCGCGACGGGCAGGCCTGACGCGGCCGATCCTCTGGACCTTCCTGCCGAACACGATCGGCCTCGTCGGGAAGCTGGGTGAGTCCCGCGTGATCTACCACTGCGTGGACGAGTACTCGGCGTTCGCCGGCGTGCCGCGAGAGGCGCTGCGCCGCATGGAAGAGGCCCTCGTGCGACGGGCGGATCTGGTGCTCGCATCGTCCGAGACGCTGGCCGACGAGCGGCGGCGCTGGAATCCACGCACGCACTTCGTCTCCCACGGCGTGGACGTCAGCCACTTCGCGCGAGCGCTCGACGCCGGTCTGGCGCCGCCGCCGGACGCCGCCGGCCTCGGGCGGCCGGTCATCGGCTTCTTCGGCCTCATCGCGGAATGGGTCGACCTGGAGCTCATCGGCGAGATCGCGCGGCGACGCCCGGCGTGGACGGTCGTGATGATCGGCAAGGCGAACGTCGGCACGAGCGCGCTGCACGCGCTCCCGAACGTGCGCCTGCTCGGCCAGAAGCCCTACGCGGCGCTGCCCGCGTATTGCCGCGCCTTCGACGTCGGCATCATTCCATTCCGGATCGACGCGCTCACCATGCGGGCGAACCCGCTGAAGCTCCGCGAGTATCTCGCCGCCGGCCTGCCGGTCGTCTCGTCGGATCTGCCCGAGGTGCGCAAGTATGCCGGGCTCGCGCACGTGGCCGCCGACGCCGGCGGCTTCGTGGCGGCGATCGAAGCGGCGCTCGCCGAGCGCGACGACGAGCATGCGCGCGCGCGCACGGCGGCGATGGCGGACGAGAGCTGGGAAGCGAGGGTCGAGCAGATGTCGGAGCTCATCGAGGAGGCGGGGGTGCACGCATGAAGCGCTCAGGAACGCTCGTGGTCGTTCTCATCGTCGTGCTCACGGCCACGACCGGCGGCCGCACGCTCGCCGGCCCCGTCGGTGCCGAGCCGCCGCACGCGTTCGTCGACTTGCGGCCCGTCGCGCACACGGGACGGATCTTCGCGCTGCCCGCGGGCGGCGACCTGCAGGCCGCCCTCGACGGGGCGCGCGGCGGCGATACGATCGTGCTGCCGGCCGGCGCCGTCTTCAAGGGGCCGCTCACGCTCCCGGCCGTTTCCGGCGACGGCTGGATCGAGATCCGGTCCACCGGGGCGGACGATCTGCCGGCCGACCGCCGCGTGACGCCGGCCGACGCGCCGAAGATGGCGAAGATCGTCGGCGGCGCCGGCGCCAGCGCCGCGGTGCAGACGAAGCCCGGCGCTCATCACGTCCGGTTCGTCGGCATCGAGTTCACCGTCACGCCGGGGGCGTACAGCACCGGCCTCGTGCGGCTGGGCAGCGGCGACGAGGCGCGCGCCGAGGACGTCCCGCACCACTTCGTCATCGACCGGTGCTGGATCCACGGCGATCCCGCGCGCGGCGGCCGGCGCGGCATCGCCCTCAACGCCGCCCACGTGGCGGTGATCAATTCGCACCTCTCCGACTGGAAGGCGCAGGGCGAGGAGACGCAGGCGATCGCGGGCTGGAACGGCCCCGGTCCGTTCAAGATCGTGAACAACCACGTGGAGGCCGCCGGCATCAACCTGCTGTTCGGCGGCGCCGACCCCGCCATCCCGAACCTCGTGCCGAGCGACATCGAGATCCGCGGCAATCACTTCTCGAAACCCGTCGCCTGGCGCCGCGAGCCGTGGACCGTGAAGAACCTGCTCGAGCTCAAGAACTCCCGCCGCGTCCTGGTCGCCGGCAACCTGTTCGAGCGCACGTGGGGCCAGGCGCAGTCCGGGACGGCCATCCTGCTCTCGCCGCGGAACCAGGACGGCAAGGCGCCGTGGTCGGTGGTCGAGGACGTGACGTTCGTGGACAACGTGGTGCGCGGCGCCGCCTCGGGGATGAAGATCAGCGGCCGGGACGACAGCGCGCCGAGCGGTCAGACCCGGCGTGTCGTGATCCGCAACAACCTGTTCGAGGACATCGATGGGCGCGCCTGGGGCGGAGACGGGCGCCTGTTCACGCTGCTCGGGCCGACCGATGGCCTCCTCATCGAGCACAACACCGCCTTCCCGAGCGCGACCGTCATCACCGCCGAGGGGCCGCCGCACACCGGCTTCGTGTTCCGTCACAACGTGACGCTGCACGGCCCGTACGGCATCAAGGGCGGCGGCGTCGCCGTCGGTGAGCCGACGCTGCGCGCGCTGTTCCCAGGCGCGCGGGTCGAGGGCAACGTCTTCATCGGCGGCGACGTCCCCCGCTACGCCGGCAACGCCGCCGTCGGCGGCATCAAGGACGCCGGCTTCCTCGATCCGGAGCGCCGCGACTGGCGCCTCCGCTCGGGCAGCCGGTTCAAGGGGAAGGCGGGCGGCCGCGATCCGGGCGCCGACATCGACGAGCTCGAGCGAGTGCAGCAGGCCGTGGCCGGGTGATGACGTGACGGAAGCGATCTTCTGGAGCGCCATCGCCGCGCTGGCGTACACCTTCGCCGGCTACCCCGCGCTGATCTGGGCGCTGGCGCGCGTCCGCCCGCGGCCCCCGCGCCGCGCCGCCATCGAACCGCGGGTGACCGTGCTGGTGGCCGCGCACAACGAGGCGGCCGTCATCGCCGAGCGCATCGAGAACTGTCTCGCCCTCGACTACGCCCGCGACCGCCTCGAGATCGTCGTCGCCTCCGATGGGTCCACCGACGCCACCGTCGACATCGCGCGCCGCTGCGAGCGTCCGCGGCGGCCGGGACCCGCCGTGCGCGTCATCGCGTATCCGTGGCGGCGCGGGAAGCCTTCCGTGCTGAACGAGACGATCCCACGCTGCCGTGGCGACATCATCGTGCTGGCGGATGCCCGCCAGCGGTACGAGACCGACGCCGTGCGCCGGCTCGTCGAGAACTTCGCCGACCCCACCGTCGGGGCGGCAAGCGGCGAGCTCTGGCTTGTGAACGAGGCCGGCATGGCCGTCGGCGACGGGGTCGGCGCCTACTGGCGTTACGAAAAGCTCATCCGTCGCGCGGAGAGCGCCGTCGACTCCACCGTCGGCGCCACCGGCGCGATCTACGCGATCCGCCGGCGCCTCTTCGCGGCGATTCCCGAGGACACGCTGCTGGACGATGTCCTGATCCCCGTCCGCATCGCGCGCCGCGGCTTCCGCGTGGTGTTCGATGCCCGCGCGCGCGCCTGGGACCGCGCGGCCGCGAGCGCCCGCGAGGAGTACACGCGCAAGGTGCGGACGATCGGCGGCGTGGCTCAGCTCTTCGCCCGCGAGCCGTGGCTCCTGCTGCCTGTCCACCGGCTGTGGCTGCAGGCCGTCTCGCACAAGCTCCTGCGGCTGGCCGCGCCGTTCCTGATGCTGGCCGCCCTCGGCGCCGCCGCACTGCTGGCGCGACGCTCACCGCTCTATGCCGCGGCCCTGGCGGTGCAGCTGGCCGTCTACGGGGTGGCAGTAGCCGGCGCGGTCCTGCGCGAGCGCAGCGGACGCCTCGCGCGCCTGCTCGCGATCCCGTACGCGTTTTGTCTGCTGAACTACACGACCCTGATCGCCCTTGCCCGCTTCGCGACCGGACGGCACCAGGTCCAGTGGCGCAAGGCCACCGAAGCCGCGCCGATCAAGGCGGCCTGAGCGCGATCGCGACGCGCGAGACCGCGAGGATCCCATGACGACGGTGCTGCGCTCACACGACTGGCGCTGGAAACCCGGAGGCGGATACTACACCGCCGAGCCGGAGATCCTCGAGCGGGACCCGCGGCTGCCAGACCTCCGCATCCCGCGCGATGCGGAGATGGCTCGGCTGTTCGACGAGTACCTGCCGGACGACCGGACGCCGGAGGTCCTCGAGCTGGGCTGCGGGGCGTCGCAGTGGCTTCCATACCTGGCGCTGCGCAAGGGCTGCCGGGTGAGCGGCCTGGACCGCGAAGCCTCGGCGGTCGACCTCGCCATGGCCAACATGCGCGGCGCCGGTGCTCGCGGCGACATCCTGTGCCGCGACGCGTTCGTCACGGCCGCGAACGCGGATCTCCTCGGTCGGTTCGATCTCGTGTATTCGCGCGGGCTCCTCGAGCACTTCGCCGACATCGTGGACTGCTTGCGCCGGGTGCGCCCGTATCTCCGTCCGGACGGCATCATCCTCACCACGGTGCCCAACCTGCAAGGCGTGAACTGGACGCTGCAGCGCTTCGGCGACCTCCGCGTGCTCGAAACCCACGTCGTCTACGACGTCGAGCTCCTGCGCCGGCGTCACGAGGAGGCGGGCTTTGATTCGCTGGCGGCGGGCTATCTCGGCTCCTACGACGCGTTCCTCTCGGAGAGCGCGCCGGGGACCGCGCGATGGCGCCGTATGACTCATGGTGCGCTCTGCCGAGCGTCGAGCGTGATCGCGGATCGCTGCCGGCGGATGACGTACGGCCGGGCGGCGTTGCGAGGGCGATGGTTCGCGCCGTACGTTTATTACGTCGGGCGCGCGGACGGCGCTGACGCGCCGGACGACGGGAACGCGCGGGCGTTCCCGTCGTGCAGCGCGCGAGACTACTTGTAGATCGTGACCGGCGAGGACGTGGTGCGGTTGCCCGCGGCGTCCGTCGCCACGGCGGTGAGCGTGTGTTTGCCGGACGGCAGCGAGCCGCTGAGCCACGTCACCTTGCCCGAGCAGGACGCGCTCGAGCACGTGAGCTCGGTCCCGGTCAGGAGGGGCGCGACGGAGCCGTTCGCGTAGAGCACGAGGGTCTTGACGGTGACATTGTCGGCCGCCGTCATCGAGATGTCGAGGCTGTTGCCTGTCCACGTCCCGCTCGGCGGGCTCGTGATAGCCGCCGTGGGTGCCGTGGTGTCGGTGGACGGACTCGTCGTTACCGTGGTCGGTGAGATGATGTCCGTCGTCGGTGTGATCGTGCTCGACGTCACCGTGGCCGAGGCCGGGGCGCCCGAGGCATAGGTCGGGCTTGTCGCGTCATGGTAGATGGTGATCGGTGCCGAACGGGTGCGATTGCCCGCCTTGTCATACGCAACCGCATTGACGACCAAAGCGCCCTTCGGCAGAGGTCCGGTGAGCCACCAGGTGCTTGCGTTGCACGCGGTGCCGCTGCCGCAGGAGACGGTCAGGAAGACCTTGCCGGCCCCCCAGAGCTCGATCCGGGCGAGGCCCACGTTGTCGGTCGCCTTCGCCGCGACGTTGATGCTGTTGCCTGTCCACACGCCGCTGGTGGGCTTCGTGATGGACACCGTCGGCAACGTGGTATCCCCCGTCGGGGCGGCGATCGAGTTCGAGACGGTCACCGTGCGCGTCGTCGCGGCGGACGCCCCGGTGGAATCGGTAACGGCCGCCGTGAGGATGACCGACCCGTTGAGCGAGGTCGTCGTGTTCCAGGTGAAGCCGCTGCTGTTGCCGCTGTAGAGGGTGGTGGTGCCCGCCTTCACCGTGTAGTAGTAGCCGGTGCCACTCCCACCGGTGGCCGCCGCGCTGACGGTCACGGAGCCGCTGACCGTGGCGCCGTCGGCCGGATTGCTGAAGCTGACGGCGAGCGGAGCCGGGGTCGGCGACGGAGCGGGGGCGGGTTCCGGAGTCGGCGTGGTGCCGCCGGCGACGTTGACGGCATACAGGTCGGCGTAGCCGGTGCTGCTGTACCCGAAGTTGGAGGTCCAGACGACGACGCTGCCGTCCCACGTCGACGACACGCGCGGCTGGGCATAGTAGCTGCTGCTCAGCCCGCGCGACCGGTGATGGGCCAGGCGCCGCACCTCACCGGTGAGCACGTTCATCATCACGATCTCCTGCTTGTACGCGCGCCAGCTGCTCGTGGTGGAGCTGAAGCCGTCGTCGCCGCTCTCGACCGAGCCATAGACCCAGTCCTGGAGTGTCCCCTTCGACACGCGCGAGAAGTGGCCGTCGACGTCCGACCAGGAGGAGAGCTGGATGAGCTTGCGGTTCTGGCTCAGCTGCTGCGTCACGTTCGAGGCGCTCTGCGGAAGCGAGACGTCGACGGCATAGATGCTGCCCGTCGAGTTGCAGTCGAAGGTCACATAGTAGGTCTTGCCGTTCGTTGCGCTCACCACGTCCCCATGGCCGCCGCAGAGTGTCCAGAAGAGGACGGGCGTGGTGCTGACCGACTTGCTCGCGTGATCGATCTTCCACGAATGCGAGCTCACCGACGGCGTGCTCGTGATCACGTAGTTGCCGTCCGGCGAGATACCCCGCCAGCCGCCGCCGCTGCCGTAGGTGCTCGGGATGCTGCCCGCGTAGAGCGTGTCGGACTGCTTGTCGTACACGCGGGTCGCGCCGCCGATGTTCACGACCATGTAGCGCCCGCTCCGGTCGATCCAGTCGACGGAGCCCCCGAGCGAGGCGAGGGCGCCGGGGAAGGTCCTGACCACCGTGCGGTTGCCGGTGGCTACCGAGTACTTGTAGAGGGTCGTGTCGCCGAAGGCGAAGTAGTACCAGGCATCCGGATCGTCGGGCGCGAACGAGCTGTCGTAGTTGAACGCGACGGCGGCGCGCACGACCTGGCCCGTGCTCGTGCTGATGATGTTGTGACTGCCCGGGGCACGGTGGTGGACGAGCGTGCCGTTCGCGTTGAAGTAGCCGTTCTTGGAGTAGATCTCGCTCTCGGAGTGCTGCCCCATCTCGTTCGTCAGCCGCTTGATCGTGCTACCGAACACGGGGTCGACGAAGCCTTCGCCCGCCCGCGGGAACCCGCTCTGGTCAGGACCGAAGGTGCCATACGTCGCGTAGTACGCGTAGGTACCGCTCGACGGCGGCGCATGGACCGCCCCGTCCGTCATGTATCCGTCGGCGACCGCCGGTCTCGGGCTCGGTCCGGAAACGCCCACCAGCGACACAGCGAGGGCGCCCGCCACAATCCGCTTCAAAGTCGTAGCAATGCCGGAAGACAAAACGGCCTCCTTTCGCGGAGGCCATGGCACCCGGGGCGGCCGGCACGATCACATGCCGAACATTGAAAGCGCCCGCGCGCATCGCGCTAGACAGAGCGGGAATGACCCTCCGCGTGCGAGTCGCGCGGTGCATCGCAAGGCTCGTTCCGAACCGGGGTGTCGCCGAGAATGGGCGAAGAACGATGTTAAGTCGGGAGGTTACGGGACAGCGCGTCGTCGATGGAAAAGTTACACCGTCAGGTATGAACGCAAATACCCTGACACGACTGTGATGCCGCTGACGTTGCCGCCAACGACTTCGGGCTGGGAGCCGCGATCTCGATCAGCCGGCGTCGGGGGTCGCGACCACGGGAGTCGCCGGCGCGGCGAGCGGTTCGACACCGACCGGGGTGCGATCGAGCCGGAAGCCGAACTCACGGCAGCCGGGCGTGGCCAGGACGAAGACGCGGTCCAGCCACGCAGGCTGGCGCCGCAAGCCGAGGAGGCGTCCCGGCCGGGCGGTATAGATGCTCCCGAACTGACGGTAGCCCATCCGGGCGCACGACTTCAGCGAGGCCGCGTTATCGGCGGTCACGATGGAGACGAGGCCCTTGAAGCCGCGCGCGCGGTAGAGCGTGAGCACGATCGTCATGCCGAACGCGTGGAGGCGCCGGCCGCGATGGGCCGGATGCGTGAACCCGCTGTGCATGTAGACCCATTGACGCCCGAAGCGCACCGACAGATCGTCCGTGAAGTGCGTGGGCGTCGTCGAGTACCACCCATAGGTTGCAAGCGACCGGCCGGCCCGGATGGCGAAGCACTCGTGCCCCATGCCGAGCTCACGCCGGACGAAGCGCTCGCTCAGGCCGTACTCGGGTTGGGCGACGTAGCGGTCGAGCTCCTCGGCGTCGAGGAAGCCGGCCTCGTAGCCCGGCTCGAGAGTCAGGAATGCCGGATCGGGCGTGTCGATGTAGAGGCATCGCAGAATCATGCCGATGTGAGGTGCATTTCGTACGCCACGCCTATTCCCTGACCGAACCCGCGCCCGGCGGCGTACGGTCGCAGATTTCCGTCCAGAATGGGGAAGGCGCTGCACGCACGTCCGATCTCGATGCATCGGCCAGGGAATTTTGATCGATCCGGCGCCCGATTGGCGGCGGTCGAGGCCATGGCGGGTGCACCGAGGTGCGGATCCGATATGGCGTCACGATTGCAGAAGCTGACCCTCAAGCGCGCCCTGGGCGTCCGACCCCGACCGCCGTGCAGCCGGTCCGGCGGCGGCCGGGCGCCGCGACCTTCACCAGGAGGCGCATGGAGCGATGATCGGCGTCCTGCACCAGCCGCGCTCGCTGCTCGGCCAGCTGGGGCGGACCGTCACGGCCTCGGTCTTCTCGCGCCAGTGGCAGTACATCACCGTCAAGTACATCGGCGCCACCAACGGGACGGCGCCGATCACGTCTGACGGACGGACCGAATGCCTGGTCGTCGATTCTCCGCAAGCCCTCGACGCTCTCGCCGCCGACATCTGCGCCTCGTTCCGCGACTCCGTGACCGAGCTGCGAGAGCGTGTCGCGCGTGGCTGCGTCGTCTGCCTGGCGCGGCGGCCCCGCGCGGGAGGCGGCGGCAGCATCGTGGTCGGCTACGAGATCGCCGAGCGCGGCATCTTCTCCGCGCTTGGGCGACGCATCGCCGTCTCGAGCGACGTGATCTTCTCCCACTACGTCGAGGTGTTGCCGGCGTACCGCGGACAGCGGATCCACCGGCTGCTCTTCGCGACGCGTGACGGCTATTTTCGCGCGCGCGGTGGCCGGGTCGTCTGCGGCGTCTGCGCGCCCCACAATCACGCGTCGCTCCGCGCCCTTCGCCGCGACGGAGCTGCCATCGTCGGCACCGTGGAGCGAATCTCGCTGCTCCGCGTCTTCGTGCTCTCCTACACCCCGTGCGATCGCATCGCGGAGCTGCTGGCCTGAGAGGCAGCTAGGAAGCTGACGCCGCCGCGTACGGCGGCGGGGCGGATATCCCGATCTCTCGGCACATCCCGAGCGCCGTCTCGCGGTGCTGCGCTGCGCGATCGGCGTCGCCGAGTCGCGCGCACAGGTCCGCCAGTCCGGCATGACAGTGGGCCACCAGCGGACGCATCCCGCGCTCCTCGGCGAGCGCGAGCGCGGTCTCGAAGCAGCCGCGCGCCGTCCCCGCATCGGGGGACGGCATGCGCGTCTCGACGGCACCCAGCATGCGCAGGGCGGCCGCCTCGAAGGCGCGCTCGCCTCGTTCGCGAGCCGCCGCGAGCGCGCGGCTGGCGGCGTCACGGGCGCCGGCGGCGTCGCCGCCGAGCAGCCGCGCTTCCGCCAGCTGATCGAGGACGAGCACGTACCACACGCGCTGGCCGTACTCCTCCAGTGCCGCCAGCGCCCGCTCCAGGAGCTGAACGCCGTCGTGCGGCCGACCGTCGATGCTGTAGGCATAGCCGAGGGAGGCCATGATGTTCGGCGCGAGCGATCGGAGGGCGGGGTCCGCGCAGAGCGCGCGACCGCGCTCGAGGACGGCGATCGCGTCGGCAAGCCGGCCCTCGATCGTATGCGCGTGGCCGACCGTCCGCAGCGCGAACACGAGCGTGTAGGTGTGGTCGAGCGCCTCGGCGATGCGCATGCTCCTGGCGCCGTGCGCACGGGCCTCGTCGAATCTGCCCTGTTCGCAGCAGATCGCCGTCAACCCGCTCTCCGCGAACACCAGCGGAAGGCCGTGGAGGCCCAGCTTCTCGGCGGCCGCGCTCTCCCCGATCGCCTCGATCACGTGACGGAAGCCCGCCTCGGCGGCGGCGAGATCACCGAGGGCGAAGCGTGAGGAGGCGATGTACAGGGTGGCCGAGGTCTGCAGCGCGAAGTCGTCGAGCGTCTTCGCCACGGCCGCCGCGTGCTCGAACAGCGGCAGCGCCTCGCGCGCGCGCCCGGTGACCCAGAAGTACTGTCCGGTCTGCGAGGCCAGGAGGGCCAGACGTCGCGGGTCCCCGAGCGAGCGGGCCGGCGCTTCGGCGTCGCGCAGCGCCTGATAGCTGCGCTCCACCTCGCCGAGCGCGTAGCGCGAGGTGTGCAGCGCCAGGCCGACGTCGACGCTCTGGGCGAGCCGCGCTCGCGATCCGGGCAGACGACCGAGGGCTGCCAGCGCTTGCTCGAACGAGGCGGCCGCTTCCCGATGCGCCGAGCGCTCGGCGGCGCGCGTGCCCGCCTCGGCCAGATAAGCGGCCGCCTTCTCCCACAGCTCACCGTCCCGGCAGTGGGCGGCCAGCGGCGCATAGTGGCGCTCGAAGTCGCCCGCATAGACGGTCTCCATCGAGGTGGCGATGAGCCGATGGAGCGATCGCACCTGGGCGGGGACGAGGGCCGCCGCGGCCGCCTCGCGCAGGCGATCGTGGCTGAAGTCCAGCCGCTCGCCGTGTCCCTGGAAGACGCGGCGCCGCACCAGCTCTTCGATCACCTCGGCGGCGTCGCGGTCGTCGAGGCCCGCGCACTGCTGGAGAAGGCGAAAATCACACTCGCGACCGATCACGCTGGCGATAGAGACCACGCGACGGCCGCGCTCGCTCAGACGCTCGAGCCGGGTGGCCACGATCTCGCGGACGCGCGTGGGCAGCGACGACAGCGCCGGCGCCTCGCGCAGCGCGCGCACGCTCTCGAGCACGAGCAGCGGATTGCCGGCGCTGATCTGCCACACGCGCTCGTCCAGCCGTGAGAAGGCGGCCTGGTCGCGCTCGGCTCGGGCGAGTGAGCGCGCCAGCGCCGTCGTCTCCGCGCGCGACAGAGCGCCGACCGGCAGGCTCAGCCGCCGCGCGTGAGTGGCCAGCTCCTTCAGCGTCACGTCGAGGAGCGCGTTGTCGGTCAGGTGCTCCTCGCGCGCGGTGAGCACGAGCAGCACCGGCGCCGCGTCGATCCGTCGGCCGACATAGGCGGCCAGCCGCAGCGTGAGCTCGTCGGCCCAGTGCACGTCCTCGAGCACGACCACCAGTGGGCGCCGGGCGGCGAGGCGCTCCACGAGGCGCGAGACCGCCTCGAAGATCCGCGTGGCGTCGGCGGGCGCCGCGCGGCGGGCCGCGCGCCCCTCGACCTCCGGCAGCACGCGCGCCAGCTCCGCACGCCAGGGCGGCGGCACGCCGGCCAGCGCGTCCGGCTCGGCGGCCAGCCCGGCACGAAGCGCGTCGACCCACGGGCCGAACGCCAGCACCTGCGCCGTCTCGTACGCGCGGCCGACGATCGTGCGACCGTCGCGCTCGAGCGCCAGCGCGGCGATCTCCGTGACCAGCCGCGTCTTGCCGATTCCGGCCTCGCCGAGGAGGGTGAGGACGTGACCCCGCCGGGCGCACGTCTGGTCGAGCACCTCCGCGATCCTTGCGAGCTCGCCGCTGCGACCGGCGAGCGGCGGGTCGACGCCCAGATCGGCCCTCGGCGCTGCGTCGCGACGCCCTCCGGCGGCCGCGGGGCGCTCACGGGCGGCGGCGGAACGCTCCGGCTGGCGCGAGGCGAGGATCTCGCGATAGATCTCACGCGTGGCGGCCTCCGGCTCGACGTCGAGCTCGCGCTGGAGCACCTCGACGCAGGCCTGGTACTGCCGGAGAGCGGCCGCCCGCCGGCCGCTGCGCGCGTAGAGCCGCATGAGCGCGCGATGAACCGATTCCTGCGTGGGATCCATCGCCAGCAGCCGCAGCGCCGTCTCGGTCGCCGCGTCGAGGGCGTTGGTCTTCGTCTGGTGCTCGAGGAGCCGGGTGAAGACGCCGGTGGCGCGCGCGCGCAGCCGCTCGCGCTCGGTCCGCAGGTAATCCTCGAAGGCGCTCTCACGCACACCGATGCCGCTCAGCAGGTCGCCCTCGTACAGGGCCGCCGCGCGCTTGAGGGCATCAGGCGTGCCGAGGGCGGCCAGCCGCTCGAACGCGGCGACATCGACCTCGACGGCGCCGGCGTCGAGGGCGAGCCGCTCGCCATCGATGACCAGCGCCCGGGTCCGCAAGGCCGCCAGCGCGCGCCGTAGCTCGTGGAGCTCCTGGCGCAGGCTGTGGCGCGCCTCGTCGTCGCCGGCATCCGGCCACAGGAGCGCGGTCAGGGCCTCGCGCGGGTAGCCACTCCCCGGCCGGAGCGCAAGGAGGGCCAGCAGCGCCTGTCCCTTCTTGCGGCTCACGACCAGCCGCGAGCGCGGATCGCACTCCGCGCGGAAACCGCCGAGCAACGAGATCTTCAGCTTCGCCATCGTGGGGTCTGCCGCGCCGGGGACTATAGCAGGTTCGCCGCCGGTGACAACGCCGTGACGGCCACGTGACGCACCGCCTGGTATTGGTCCTGGCACCGATGACGTCGCATGTGAACGCAGGGTATGATCCTGGGCCTCGTTCCAAAGAGAGGGATGAGCGATGAGCGCGAAACGTGCCGTTCAGATCGCCGCGTTGGTCCTGCTGACGCTCGTCGCGCCGGCCGTCGCCCGCGGCGCGCGCGACCACGGGCTCGAGGCGACCGTTCGCCTGCTGCTCGACCTGGAGGCGCGGCCGTTCGCCATCGCCCACCGCGGCTTCGGCGAGAACCCCGGGATCGATCCCCTGCGACCGATCGAGAACACGGTGGCGGCCGTGCGCGCGGGCTTCAGCGCGGGAGCGAGCGTCGTGGAGGTCGACGCGCAGCTGACACGGGACGGGCGCGTGGCGGTCTTCCACGAGGACGTCCTGCCGGACGGGACGTGCGTGAATCGGCTGACGCTCGCCGAGGTTCAGACGCGGCTCGAGTACGTTCCGGCGCTCGAGGACGTGCTCCACGAGGCGCGCAGGTTCAACCAGGCCAGCGGCCCGCTGCAGGGACTGATGATCGTCGAGCTGAAGGCCGCCACGCCGCGGTGCGATCCTGACGACACGCAGGACCTCGCGACCGTGGTTGGGGTCACCCGGGTGATCCGGCGTCTCAGGATGACTGATCAGGTCATGGTGACGTCGCTGTCGCCCGCACTGCTCTTTCTCGCAAGCCGGCATGCGCGCGAGATCGAGCGCATCCTCTCCGTGAGCGGCCTTCAGTTCCTGACGAAGGAGCAGATCGAGTCCCGCATGCCGGGCGTCACCGTGACCCTGATCGACAAGGACCTCGACCTCGGCCTCCAGTGGGCGGAGATCGACGACGTCGTCCGACTGCCCGGGTATCGCTCCGTCAGCGAGCTCATCGAGACCGCGATACTCACGCGAGCGGCGGTCGTAGAGGCCGATCTGCTGCTGCTCGGCATGGCCGGCGCACCGCTCGTCGAGGTTCTCCGGGCGGTCGGCTTGAAGGTGTTCGGCTTCACGGCCAACGACGAGAACGACTGGATCTTCCTCCAATCCCTCGACGTCGACGGCATCTACACGAACGACGTTCCGCTGGGCGTCACGGAGCAGGCATTGATCCCGTAGCCACCGGTGGGGATGGAGCCGACGCCCGGACTTGAACCGGGGACCTGCCGATTACGAATCGGCTGCTCTACCAACTGAGCTACGTCGGCGCGCGCGTCTGCTGTCGTTCAGCGAGCGGGCTCGATTGTACCATCGCGCCTCGCGCGGTCCGGCCCGACGGAGGCGCCCGGCGTGAGGACCTCGACGTCCCGTTCGCCCACGATGCGCCAGCCATCGGGTGTCCGCGCCCAGCGCAGCTCCTGGAGGACTTCGCCACGGCGGCGGACGACCGGTCCCTCGATCAGGTAGCGCTTGCGAAACCGGCTCACCGCGCTCGCCCCGTCGTCGGTCACCTCGACGGTCGGGGTGTCGGTGGTGATCTCGAGCCGCGTGGCAGCGCCGAAGAGGCGGAGCTTCTCCTCCCGCACCGCCTGGCGCGTGACGTCGCGCCATGTGTAGTAGACCGCGATGCGCGCCGGATAGAAGCGCATCTGGCCGTCGATGTCGCCGGTCTTCGTCGCCACCAGCCACTCGTTCAGTGCGGAAGCGAGGGCGGCGCTGTCAGCCAGCGGCTCGCGCGTGGCTGCTGCCGGGTCGTCGGTGACAGCGGCCCTGCCTTCGACCGCGCGTGCGGCCACGCGCGCAGGAGGCTCCTCGAGGTGCTGAAGCCAGAGCAGCGTCGTGAGGGCGCCGCTCACGCCGCCGACGGCGCCGCCCACGACGGCCCCGACGAGGAACAGCGGCGCGGTCCGCGCGCGGCTGCGCGGGCGCGCGCGGGGCGCTGCGGCCGCCGGCGACCGCCCGGCGGCCAGCGGTGCCGCCGGTTCGAGCGGGCCGAACTCAGCGTCGAGCTCGCGCCGGATGTCCGCGATCGCCCGGCGGTCGGCGTCGGTAAAATCGTCATCATCGTGCTGTGAGCGCTCTGGCATCGATGCCCCCAGGCGCCTCTGGCAAGCTCCGCGCCAGCGAGTACCTTTCCGAGCGGCCGCCTACGTCTTCTCGCGCCTGGCCTCGGCTCGTGCGCGGTCGCCTCCTCCGGGGTAGAATGCGCCGGTCATGAAGTTCCTCTGCCTCGACTGCGACGAGGCCATGAAGCTGCACTCGACGGCCGGCCCCGACGAAGGCTCGCTCACCGTGACGTTCCGGTGTCCGCAGTGCGGCTTCCGGGTGGCGATGCTCACCAACCCCTTCGAGACGCAGATGGTGCGGAGCCTCGGCGTCAAGGTCGGCGGGCGCACCGTGCCCCCCGAGCCGTTCGAGCATCTCCGCTCGACGATGGCGGGCGCGCGCACCGACGCCTTCGAGGCCGCCGACGGAACCGCGGCCTCCGGGTGCCCGTTCGCGGCCGCGCTCGGCGGCGAGGCCGCCTCCGCGGCGACGCCGGCGACGACACCGGGCGCGGTCGAATGGGAAGCCCCGGCCGAGCGACGCCTGGCGAACATTCCGAGCTTCATCCGCCCCATGGCCAAACGCTCGATCGAGCGGTTTGCCGAGGGCAAGGGATACACGACCATCACCGAGGCGGTGATGGACGAGGCGCGCAGCGTCTTCGGCATGTAGCGGGCGCCTTTTCGCTTGCCGCGAGTGAACGCCGCTGGCTAGAATGCCGGCAGTGTTCTGGATCCGGACCTGCGGCGCTCTCCTCGCGAGCCTCGTCTCCTTCGCTTCCATCGCCGGCGCCGCCTCGAACGGGCGCACTCCCGCATTCACCGCCGAGGCGCTGCTGCTCATCGACCCCGAGGGCAAGGTGGTCTTCGAGAAGAACGCCGAGAACGATCGGGCCCCCGCCAGCCTCGTGAAGCTCATGACGCTCTATATCGCCTGCGAGGAGCTCGAGGCGGGCCGGGCGGACCTCGAGGAGCTCGTCACGGTGAGCCTGCATGCGGCCTCGACCGCCCGCTACCGGATGGGGCTCCGCGCCGGCGAGCACGTGCCCTTCCGCGTCCTGCTGGAGGGCGTGGCCATCGCCTCCGCCAACGACGCGGCCACCGCGCTGGCCGAACGGCTCAGCGGCGACGAAGCCTCGTTCGTCGAGCGCATGAACGCAAAGGGCAAGGAGCTCGGCCTGAGCTCCACGCGCTTCGTCAATCCCCACGGCCTGCCCGATCCCGGGCAGCGCAGCACTGCGCGCGACATGGCCCAGCTCACGTCGCGACTGCTGCACGATTATCCGATGTCGCGGCCGCTGCTGGGCGGGCAGACCTTCATCTACCGCGGCCGCGTCTACACGCGTCACATTCCGCTCTTCAACGATCCCGGCGGGGTGCAGGCGCTCAAGACCGGCTTCACCCACGAAGCCGGCTACAACCTTGCGGTGGCGGCATGGCGCGGCGGCCAGCAGTTCCTCATGGTCGTGCTCGGCGCCCGCACGCGAGCGCTGTCCTTCCTCGACGCCAAGCGGCTGCTCCACTACGGCTTCGTCGAGGCGGGCCTCGAGACGGAGGTCATCAAGCGCGGGCCGGCCCGCAAGCCGGTGCGCGCCCGCCGCGCCAGCACGATCCGCTGACGGCGCGTCCGCGGCCAGGAGCAGCATGACGATACGCGGGTACATCTTCGACGCCTACGGCACGCTCTTCGACGTCCATTCGGTGGTCGAGGCCGGCGCCGCCCTCACCGCCGACCCGGTCGGCCTCTCGACGCTGTGGCGGCAAAAGCAGCTCGAGTACACGTGGCTGCG
>JBIOXS010000057.1:0-3761 GCA_044869815.1 Candidatus Rokuibacteriota bacterium
CCACGCCCACGTCGGGCGTGCCGCGCGCTCGGCCGACCGGCGGGCAGCCAGCAGCCCCGCCAAGGCACACACGGCGCCGGCCGTGCGTGCGACGTCGAATCCGGCCGGCGCGGCCCGAGACGACCACGTCGCGACCAACATGCCGGCCAGCGCCACGCCGGCCGCCACGATCACCGCCGCCGGATGCCGCGTCACCAGGCCGCGGCGAACGCGTTCGTCTCGATCCGCCGCAAACTGCCCGCAGTAATTTCACATTTGCGTCTTGTTCCGTTGCAGGGTCCGGCGGCACCCTACGGAGGTGTGGTGTCCTGATCACGAAAATACGTATGAAAACGACACACCTGACGGGCGGGCGGCGCGGCTGGCGGGTGAGCAGTGGGGCGTGTTGGGCAACGCGGAGCTGCGCGAGTGCGGGCTGTCCGCGAACGCCGTGGTCTCGCGCCGACGCCGCGGGACCCTCCATCAGGTTCATCCCGGCGTGTACAGCCTCGGGCACGCCGGCCTGACGCTGCGCGGGCGGTTTCTCGCGGCGGTCAAGGCCTGCGGCCCGGGCGCGGTACTCAGCCATCGCTCGGCGGCCGTGCTCTGGGGCCTCCTGGAGTGGGATGAGCACTGGCTACCCGAGGTGACCGTTCACACCGGCCACACGCGCAAGATCGCGGGCGTGACCGTCCATCGGACGCGCGTGCCCTTCGGGGTCATCCGCTTCGACGCCATCCCCGTCACCACCCCCGCGCGCACGCTGATCGACGTCTCCTCGGTGCTGCCGTTCAAACCGCTGCGCAGAGCGGTCCGAGAGGCGATGGCGCTCAAACGCATAACGGTCGAGGAGATCACCGCGATACGCGGCCGACAGGGCGGCGCGATGCTCACGCAGATCCTCGCGACCGGCTACGTCCCCACTCGCACCGAGCTCGAGGACGCCGTCCACGACCTGATCCGCCGTGGCGACCTCGGCGACCCCGCGGTAAATCGCGACATGACCATCGACGGCAAACCGACCCGCCCCGACTTCCTCTGGGCCGAGCGCCGGCTCGTGGTCGAGGCCGACGGCAGCGCCTGGCACGAACACCGCCTGGCCCGTGAAGACGATGTCGCGAAACAGGTGCGCCTCGAGGCCGCCGGCTATCGCGTCATCCGCGTCACCTGGCGCCAGGCGATCGCGCACCCCGAGCAGACGATCGCGCGCCTGCGCGCGGCGCTCAGCGCGTAGCCAGGTGCCAAGCGGCGACCGAGGCCGCGTCGCGGATCTCGTTCTCGAGCACCATCCGCTCGACCTCGGTGCTCGGCCGCGCAGCTAGGAGTTGGCCGAGCGGCTGAGCACCGCTGAGCCGAACCGCGCGCTGAACGCGCGGCACCAGATCACGACGGCGCGATCGCGGAGGCTGACGCCGCGGGGCACGCGGTACTGCTGATCGCTGCGGTTGCCCTTGAGCGCGCCGAGGTCGACGGCGCCGACCTCGCCGCCGTCGAGCGTCCGAGCGGACGCCAGACGGACGCGGAGGTCGGGTCCCGGCGACGTCGAGAAGGACGTGAGCGTCAGGAACCTACGGCCATCGGCGAGACGGACGACCGCGGCCTTCCCGCGGGTCGCGTGCTCGCCCGACGTGAAGCGGCCGCGCGCGAGCTGCACGTTCCGGTTCCCCCGCGGCGTCGCGCCGGAGGCCGGCGTGGACGGAGCGGTGATCGCGGTCACCACCTGCTCGGACACGACGCGATCTCGCAGCGTCGTCGATGCCAGGAACGTACCGATGGCTCCTGCGGTCATGAGATAGCTGGCGATCACGGGCACGCGCAGCGCCGGCGCGCGCACGGCGACCAGCACGCAGAGCCCGGCCACGGCGATGAACCAGAACGTCGTGAGCGCGACCGAGCCGCGGAAGTCGTCGGTCAGGAGCCCGCCGGCGACCCAGACGCCGAGCGCGACGACGGCGGCGACGACGGGAACGGCCAGGATCTGGGCGACCAGGCGGCCCGAGCGTGGATGAGCGTGCAGTGAGGACATGAGCATGCTGTCCGGCGTGCGATGCGAGCGTTACGGCGAGGGCCGGAGGCGCTCCCGGCGGGCGCGAGCGACATCACGTTCGGCGGCACGTGAATCCGCCCTGTAACGCCGCGACGCGTGACTGGACCGTCGGGCAAGCGCATCCTGCTGCTCGAACGCGGCGGATACCTGCCGCGCGAGCCGGAGAACTGGGACTCGCGCGAGGTCTTCGGCGCGAGTCGGTGGGCGAGCGTGCCGCCGCCCGCGCCGGTGCCGATGATGATCACGTCGTAGTGCTCCATGGTGCCTCCTAAAGCGGGGGTCCGGGGGGCGGCAGCCCCCGGTCTAGATCAAGGCGATCGGCGACGTCCACGCTCCGGTGGCGCCGCGCAGCTTGGGATGGGTGAGCACGAGCGCGAAGCGCCGCACTCCGTCGGCGGCGAGCGCCGACAGGTCGAGGTTCTCGACGATGTACACACCGTGGTGCACGTTCAGGTGTTGCGGCACCGCGAACGGCCGCTCGGGATCCTCGGGGGGCACCGGGCCGTAGCTCCACGTGTCGCAGCCGGTCAGGGCCACGCCGCGGTCGGCGAGCCACTCCGCGAGCTCGAGGCCCGGCCCCGGCTGGCCGGAGAGATAGGTTTCCGGATCGTCCCAGTGCGCGCCCCAGCCGGTGTGGAACAGGACGGCGTCGCCGGCGGCGGGCTCGATCTCGGGGATGCCGATCACGTCACCGGCATCCAGCGGGGCGACGTCGACCAGCCACGCCGGGACGACGAACTGGGGCGCGGTCTCGATGCCGTGGGCGGTGAAGCCGGACGGCTGGGCGACGTCCGCGACGGCGTGGCCGCCGTGGATCCGCCCGTCCTCGGACAGGTGGCAGAGGGCGTCGAGGTGCGTGCCGACCTGCGTGGTGGTGGAGACGACGTCGGCGACCCAGCTCAACGCGCCGATCGGCGCCGGGTTGGGGACCAGCAGCTGCCGGAAATGGCGGCCGGGGAACACGGGCGCGTGCTCGTCCAGCACGCGCCCGAGGTCGTAGACCTGCCCCTCGCGGACGAGGTCCAGCGCCGCCCTCACTCCGACGACCATGGCTCTCGGAAGTCGGCGAACAGAGTCAGCCCGCCGTCGACGAAGATCGTCTGGCCGGTGATGTAGCCGGCGTCCTCGCTCGACAAGAAGCACGCCACGCCGGCCATCTCGTCGGCGGTGCCGGCGCGCAGCATCGGGATGTGGCGCGTGACCATCTCGGCCTTGACCGGATCGTCGACCCACGCCCGGTTGATCGGCGTGATCGTCGCGCCCGGCCCGATGCCGTTGACGCGGATCCCGCGCCCGGCGTATTCGAGCGCGAGCGTGCGCGTGAGGTTCATCATCCCGCCCTTGGAGACGGAGTAGCCGAGGTAGTTCGGCTTCGGGATCATCTGGTGCACGCTCGAGACGTTCACGATCGAGCCGCCGTCGCCGGCCAGGAAGTGCTTGATCGCCTCGCGGGCGCACAGGAACGCGCCGCGCAGGTTGACGGCGAGGACCTTGTCGAACTGCGCGCTGGCGAGCTGCTCGGACGGGCGCGAGATCTGGATGCCGGCGTTGTTGATCAGGATGTCGAGGCCGCCGAGGCGCTCGGCCGCCTCGCCGACCATGCGCACCACGTCGTCCTCGTTCGAGACGTCGCCCTGGACGAGCACGTCGCGCACGCCGTGCTGCTGAACCGTGTTCACGCAGGCCCGGACCCGCTGCTCGGTCATCGCCGCCTCGTCGGGCGTGGTCAGGTAGT
>JBIOXS010000058.1:0-18839 GCA_044869815.1 Candidatus Rokuibacteriota bacterium
GACATCGATCCCGGCCTCTTCCACCTGATCGAGCTCGCGCTCAAGCAGCCGCCGACGCGCTACGTGCAGGCATGGATGGATCGCCTCGCGTGGTGGCAGCACCCCCGCGCGTTCTTCGAGAAATACGACCTGCTGCTGACGCCCACGATCGCTTGCCCGCCCTTCAAGGTGGGGCTCGACAACCCGAGCGAGATCGCGGGGCGCCCCGTTACGGCCTACGGCTGGATCCCGTTCACCTATCCGTTCAACCTGACCGGACAGCCGGCCGCCTCCGTGCCCTGCGGCTTCACGAAGGACGGGCTGCCCATCGGCTTGCAGATCGTCGGCCGGAGATTTCACGATCAGACGGTCATGCGCGCGTGCGCCGCGTTCGAGCGCGCACGACCATGGCGGCAGCACCGCCCGCCCATCGGTTGAGCGCCAGGTAAGACTTACCGTCGTCCATCCGGTGCCGTCGGTGGCACCACCGTTGCGAGCATCCGGGGCCGAGCTTCGCACCACAAGGGAGGGGCCCTCATGAAGACTCCGCTCGCCATCGTCCTGTCCGTCGTAGTCGCGGCCGGCGTCATCGCGGCCACCCAGCTGGCCGCTCAGACGACCGCGCCGCCACCGGCGTCGACCACCACGCCCGCCGGCACGCCGGCCTCGGCGAGCATCGCGACGGTGCACAACATCGTGGAGATCACCCGCGCGGTGCCGGCGGGCACGGCGGCCGTCGACGCCTTCACGGTCCCGGCCGGCCTGACGCTCGTCGTCACGGACATCGTGGTGACGAATCCCGGAGCGGCGGCGGCGTGTGGCGGCGCCGTGAACCGCGCGGGAGCCGCGTCGGCCGCGACGACACCGACCACCGCCGTGACCCCGACTGCGCCGACGGTTGCCCCGCCACCACCGACCGACATCACGGCGCCGGCGGCTGCCATCGGCCCGACGCCAGCCACCGTACCGGCCGTGACGGCGACCAGCGCCGGCACGCTCACTCAGACCGACTCCACGGTGACCGGGCCCCTGTGCGTGCCGGCGCAGACGACGACGACGCTGCCATTGACGACGGGGATCGAGTTCGCAAGCGGGCAGGTCGTTCAGCTGCTGAATGCTCCGACGGCCGCCGGCGCCCCGGCGTCCCTCGCATTTCACCTGCGGGGCGTGCTGATCACGCTGACCTGAGTCGCCGGCCGCCCCCCGGCCGACCCCCCATGGTGCCGGCGCCCGCGCCTGCGGCGGGCCGCCGTCGGCGTGCCGCCTGCCCGCGAAAATTGACATGGCGCCGCCGTCAATGCTGTGATCGCAGCAAGCGTTCATTGGGAGAGTCCACCATCGAGACGATCCGTACCCGGCTGCTCGCGATTTGCATGGTCTGTCTGCTGTCGCCCGCGGTCGCCGTGGCCGAGCCTTACGTCGTCGGCTACGTCGGCGCCGCGCTCACGGAGGACAACGACCTGCGGACGGAGCTCGAGCTCGACGGCACGCCCTTCGTCAACGGACGTGCCCGCGATCTCTCCTTCGACACCTCCGTCGTCTTCGGTGGCAAGGCCGGATACTTCTTCGAGCGCGACCTGCTGGGCGGCAACGTGGGCGCCGAGCTCGACGTCTACCACTTCGAGCCCGACCTCTCCGCGCAGACCGTGCGCTTCACGGGGCTGCTCGCCGGCTTCAACGGCGATCTCCGCACGCGGCTTCAGTCGGCGGATATCGACATCACGGCGGTGACGCTGAACCTCCTCTATCGCTTCCGGCTGTTGCCCGGGACGCAGTATCCGCGCGGTCGCTTGCAGCCGTACGTCGGCGTGGGCGCCGGCGCCTTCATCGCGCGACTGGCGACGGAGACGTCGCCGTTCGACACGAACAAGGACATCTCGGACACCGACGTGCGCCCCGGTCTCCAGGCGCTGGGCGGAGCCCGCTGGTTCCTGACGCGGAACATCGCGGTCTTCGCGGAGTACAAGTTCATCCACACCGACTCCTTCTCCTTCAGTTTCAAGGAGTCGGGCACCATCGCCGGCTTTCCGGTCACCGAAACCGCGCGCGACCGCGCCAACATCACCAGTCATCTCTTCTACGGCGGCATCGGGTTCCACTGGTAGTCGGCGCTCGGCGCCTTCCGACGCACCTGTTTTTGGACATTGACCGTGCCGGCCGTCGCGCCGACCCTGACGGTCATGACGCTCACCGAGCTGCTCGTCACGCTCGCCCTCGTCGGCGTCCTCGCCGCAGCCACGCTGGGGCTGCTCGAGCAAGGACAGCGCGCGTGGGCGACAGGCGCCGCGCGCGCGGAGAGCCAGCAGAGCGCGCGCGTCGCGCTCGCGCGGCTGGTGGCCGACGTGCGCGCAGCGGGCTTCGGCCGGCACGGGTTCGATGCCGTCGCCGTCGCCGAGGCCGAGCGGATCGTGCTCCAGCAAGACCTCGATGGCGACGGCGCCATCGCCGCCAGTGGCGAGCGGGTGACCTGGCGGCTGGCGGGCTCGATTCTCAGAAGAGATGCCGGCGGCGGCGCCCAACCCATCGTCAACGGCGTGCGCACGCTCGAGCTGCGTTATCTCGATGCGGACGGTGAGGTGACGGCGGACGCGAGCGCCGTCCGGTCCGTCGTCGTGGCGCTCACCACCGCGCCTGACGGCGCCGCAGCGGCCGGGCCGAGCGCGACCGTCTCCACGCGCATCCGTCTGCGTAACCGCTGAGCCTGCACCGTCCGTGTGCGCCTATGCACAGCCGGTGGGCGATGCGTGGTGCTCGTCGCCTGGCCGTGTACGAGATTTCAGACAGTTGGAGTCCGAAGATGGTACGGCCCGCTCATTGCGTTGGACGATCGTCCGGATGGTTCGTCTTGTCCCGCTGCCGGCTCACGCGGCCGGGGTTCAGGGGCGCCGCGTGCGCCTGTCCCTGGTCGCCCCACATTTCGACGACGCGATCCTACCCACGCTGACCGGCCGGCTCGCGGGCGCCGTGCCCGGCTATTTCGGCGTCCTCCGCTACCTGGTCGAGCTCGATGTGCCGCTACCGCCGGGCTTCGATCCGCTCGGAGAGCTGCCGTGGTTCGCCCGCGGACGTCGCGTCCGCTACGTGCTCGTCACTCCCGCTCCCGACGCGCCGACTCTCGAGACGCCGCCCGACGTCATCGGGCAAACGCTGGCGCAGGGTGGTCTCGTCCACGTCTTCGTCTCGGTGGGCCCCACCAGCCGCGCGCTTCAGGCCGATGCGCTTCGAGCTACGGCGGACGCGCGCTGTCCCTTTCTCTGCATGGCGGACCTCCAGGGGCTCGCCAAGCACACGCAGCGCCCGTCGCCTCAGGGATAGAACCCACCTTTTCCACCAGAGAAGGTGGGCGGCGGTGCCGGCGCCCCCACCGCTCGGCCAAACGCCTGCATAGCGCATCTCACTAAAAAATCGCGCTGTTTTCCCTTGACAGCGTTTCTTTGACAAATGTACATTCGGCCGCAAGTGGGGCGGAGTGGGATGAAATGGGTCCCAGCCCCCATAAAACAATGTTCAGGGGCCGCTACCAGCACACGATCGATCCGAAAGGGCGCCTCAGCGTCCCGGCCAGGTTCCGGGACGCGCTGGCGCAGTACGGGGAGAGCCTCGTGGTCGTCCCCAACGAGCACAGCCTGGAGGTCCATCCGCTCGAGGAGTGGCAACGCATCGAGGAGAAGCTGAACAGCCAGTCGATGTTCTCGCCCGACGTGCGGAAGCTGAGTCGGCTGTACATCTCGCGCGCGAGAGACATCGCGCTCGACGGGGCGGGGCGGATCCTGCTGCCGCCGGATACGCGCGCGCAGGCCGGACTCGAGAAAGAGGTCACCATTCTCGGCGGCGGTCGAAAGATGTTCGAGGTGTGGGATCGCGCGCGCTTCGACGAGTACGAGCGCACGCAAGGCGACGCGCTGCCGACGCTGTTCGAGAAGCTTTCGGCGCTGGGAGTCTAGCGGTTCACGTTCCCGTCCTCGTGGACGAGGTCGCGTGGCTGTTGCGACCGCGACGCGGGGGCTGGGTGATCGACGGGACGGTGGGCATGGGCGGTCACGCGGAGGCGATGCTGGCGGCGAGCGGCGAGGACGTGCGCCTGCTCGGCGTCGACGCCGATCCCGAGGCGCTGTCCCGCGCGGCGGCGCGACTCGCGCGCTTCGGCGACCGCGTGCGCCTCGTCCGTGCGAGCTTTCGCGACCTCGCGCGCGTCGCTCACGGTCAGGGCGTGAGCGAGGCGCGAAGCGCGCTGCTCGACCTCGGCGTGTCGTCGTATCAGCTCGACGAATCCGGTCGCGGCTTCAGCTTTCAGCGCGACGAGCCTCTCGACATGCGACTCGATCCCGATCGCGGCCGGACGGCCGCCGAGCTGCTGAACCACCTGGACGAAGCCAGCCTCGCCCGCCTCATCCACGAGCACGGCGAGGAGCGGTACGCGCGGCGCATCGCGCGGACGATCGTGCGGCGCCGGCCGCTCCGGACCACCGGAGAGCTGGTGGCCGCCGTCCGCGCCGCCGTTCCGCGCGCCGCGTGGCCGAAGCGGACCCATGTCGCCACGCGCACGTTCCAGGCGCTGCGCATGGCGGTGAACGACGAAAGCGGAGCGCTCCGCCAGACGCTCCAGGAGATCCCCGGCCTGCTCGCCGTCGGCGGGCGGCTCGGCGTGATCTCGTTCCACTCGGGCGAAGACCGCATCGTGAAGCAGGCGTTCCGTGCGCTGGCCGCCGCGACCTACGCGGAGCTGGAGCCGTCGCCCCTGACGCCCGGGGACGACGAGGTGCGGGCCAACCCCCGCGCCCGGAGCGCGAAGCTTCGCGTGCTGGAGCGGACGGCGTGAAGAAGCCACAGCGACTGCATCGTGAAGCGGACCCTCGAGTTCGGCGCTCCTTCGGCGCCGCCCTGGCCATCTCGGCCGTGCTCGTCGGCGGCGCCCTCGGCGTCGTCGGCCTGCGCGTGCAGCAGGTGCATCTGGCCTACCAGCTCGATGCCCTCCGCGCCGAGCGCACACGCACCGAGACCCTCATCCGGCGGCTGGAGATCGAGGAAGCCACGCTGCGCTCGCCGCTACGCATCGAGCAGCGCGCGCGCCAGCTCGGGCTCACGGTGCCGGCGCGCGATCAGGTGCGCCTCGCCCGCGAGTTCGTGACCGGCAGCACCGGTCTCGCGGCCGCCCAGCGCAACCGCGTGGCGGCGGCCGGCGACAGGATCACGACACGGTGACCTCCCCGGCACTTCGCGCGCGCGTCCTCATCCTGACCGCCGTCCTCGTCCTCGCCTTCACGGGCGTCGCCGGCCGGCTCGGCTGGCTGATGATCGTCAAGCGCGCGGAGCTTGCCCAGCTCGCCGACCGGCAGTACTCGCGCACGGTGGTGTTGCACGCCGCCCGCGGACCGATCGTGGATCGGCAGGGGGCGCCGCTCGCCACCTCGACGCCGGGCGAGTCGCTGTTCGCGCAGCCGCGCGCCGTCGGCGATCCCGTCCGGGTGGCGGCGCGGCTCGCGCCCATCCTGGACGTGCCGCCCCGCGAGCTGCACGCCGCGCTGACGTCCTCGCGGTCCTTCGTGTGGCTCAAGCGCAAGCTGCCTCCCGTCGACGCCGCGCGCGTGCGCGCGCTGGCCGAGCCCGGGCTCGGCTTCCTCGACGAGCCGCTTCGGCTCTATCCGAACCGCGAGCTGGCCGCGCAGGTGCTCGGCTTCGAGGGCGTCGAGGGCGGCCTCGAGGGCATCGAGCGGGCGTGGAACGACACGCTGGCGGGGACGCCGGGCAAGGCGATCGTCGGTCGGGATGCGCTCGGGCGCGAGGTCGTCACGCAGCACGTGCTCGCGCCGCCGGCGCCGGGACGCGGCGTGATGCTCACCATCGACAAGACGATCCAGTACCTGGCCGAGCGCGAGATCGACGCCGCCTATCGACGGACGAGCTCGAAGGCGGCCATGGCCGTCGTGATGGACCCGCGCACGGGCGACGTTCTCGCGCTGGCCATCCGGCCCACGTTCAATCCCAACGCCTTCGGCGACGCGTCGCGGGACGTGTGGCGCAACCGCGCCATCACGGATCCCTTCGAGCCGGGGTCGACCTTCAAGGTGATCCTGGCCGCGGCCGCGCTCGAGGAAGGCGTGGTGCGGCCGGACGACCGTATCTACGCCGAGAACGGGCAGCTGACGATCGCGAAGACGGTGATCCACGACTGGAAGAAGTTCGGCTGGCTCACCTTCAGCGAGGTGCTCCAGAACTCCTCCAATGTCGGCTCCATGAAGGTGGGGCTGAGCCTCGGCAAGGACCGGTACTACCAGTACATGACGGCCTTCGGCTTCGGAGCCCTCACCGGCGTCGGACTCACCGGCGAGAGCCGCGGGATGCTCCGCGACCCGCAGCGCTGGTCGCTCCTGTCGCTGCCGACGATGTCGATCGGCCAGGAAGTGTCGGTGACCGCGCTGCAGATGGTCGCCGCTTTCGGGGCGGTGGCCAACGGCGGCAAGCTGATGCAGCCGCGCCTGGTCAAGGCCGAGTTCGACGCCGAGGGTCGTGAGACCCGGCGGTTCGAGCCGAAGGTCGTGCGCCAGGTCGTCTCGCCGGAGACGGCCCGGACTCTCACCCGCGTGCTGACGCGGGTCGTCGACGAGGGCACCGGGCACTTCGCGGCGGTCCCCGGCTACGACGTGGGCGGCAAGACGGGCACCGCGCAGAAGCTCGACCCGGTCACGCACCGTTATTCGCGGGCGCCGGGCGTGCTGTCCTTCGCCGGCTTCGTGCCGGCCGAGGAGCCGCGCCTGGTGATGCTGGTCATGCTGGACGAGCCGAAGAACGAGAAGTGGGGCAGCGAGGCGGCCGCGCCGATCTTCGCGGCCATCGCCGGCCCCGTGCTGCGCTACCTGGAGATCGCGCCGCGCGACGTCTCGCCGATCCAGATCGTCACCGGCGCCGGCGCCGACGGGCAGATCGCGGGACGCGTGCGGCTGGCCTCGGTGGCCACCGAGGCGGCCGCCGGCCTGATGCCCGATCTTCGCGGCAGCACGCTGCGGCAGGCGCTGGCGGCGCTCACGCCGCGCGGCGTGCGGGTGGAGCTCGCGGGCCGCGGGCGGGTCGTGCAGCAGGCGCCGGCGCCGGGGGAGCCGCTGACCGACGACGCCGTGGCGCGGCTGACGCTCTCGCCATCGGTCGTCCGCGTGGCCCAGCGAGATCCTGCGCCAGGGCGCGAGGCGGTGCAGTGAGATGGCGCCGGAGGCTCGCGTGAGCGTGCTGCTCGAGGCGCTGTCCGACAAGCGCGTGGTCGGCACGGTGCCGGCCACCGTGCACGGCCTCACCGCCGACTCGCGCAAGGTCGAGCGTGGGGACTGCTTCGTGGCCGTGCCCGGGTTCAAGCAGGACGCGCGGCGGTTCATCCCCGACGCGGTCGCGCGCGGCGCCGGGCTCGTGGTGACCGAGGGCGACGCCTTGGCCGGCGTCGGCGTCGCCCAGGTCCTGGTGCCGGCCACGCGACCCGCGCTGGCGCGGCTGGCGGCCGCGTACTACGGCCATCCCTCGCAAGCGCTGACCCTGGTCGGCATCACCGGCACCAACGGCAAGACGACGACGTCGTACCTCGTCGACGCGCTGCTTCGCCCGGCTGGGCCGACGGGCATCCTCGGCACCATCCAGTACGTCGTCGGCGACGAGGTCCGTCCCGCCGGCCAGACGACGCCGGAGGCGCTCGACATCGAGGCCATGCTCGCCACCATGCGCGACCGGGGCGTGAAGGGCGTGGCGATGGAGGTCTCCTCGCACGCGCTCGCGCTCTCGCGCGTCGAGGGCCTCGCCTTCGACGTCGCCGTCTTCACGAACCTCACGCAGGATCACCTCGATTTCCACGGCAGCCTCGACGAGTACGGCCGCGCCAAGCGGCGGCTCTTCGAGCTCCTGGCGAGCTCGCCCAAGCGGCGCCGCACGGCGGTGGTGAACGGTGACGATGCCTGGGCCAGCCGCATGGTCGCCGGCCTGGATCTCGAGACGCTCGGCTTCGGCCTCGGCGCCGGCAACCGGGTGAGAGCGGCTCGATGGACGTCGTCGCTCGAGGGCATCCGCATGCGCGTCGAGACGCCGCGCGGAGCGGTCGACGTCGACTCGCCGTTGATCGGCGAGCACAACGTGATGAACCTCCTGGGCGCCGTCGGCGTCGGAGTTGGCCTCGGCCTCGAGCCGGCCGCCATCGCCCGCGCGCTGGCCGGTGTGAGCACCGTGCCCGGCCGGTTCGAGCAGGTGCGCGCCGGGCAGCCGTTTCTGGTCGTCGTCGACTACGCGCATACCCCCGACGCGCTCGAGCGCGTGCTCACGACGGCGCGAAAGATCACCACGGGACGGCTCGGCGTCGTGTTCGGCTGTGGCGGCGACCGCGATCGCACGAAGCGGCCCATCATGGGCGAGATCGCCGCGCGCCTCGCCGATCGCGCGTGGATCACCTCCGACAACCCGCGCTCGGAATCCGAGCACGCGATCATCGAAGAAATCGCGATCGGCGTGAGGAGAGTCTGGGCAGCGCCCGATCGCTATGCTATGGTCGCTGACAGACGGGCGGCGATTTTTGCAGCGCTCTCCTGGGCGGCGACCGGCGACGCCATTGTCATTGCCGGAAAGGGGCACGAGACATATCAGATTGTAGGGGCGGACATCCTGCCCTTTGACGATCGCGCCGTGGCGCGGAGCATCCTGGCGGAGCGACGGCGATAGGAAAGCCGATGCCCGCCTTCACCGTCCAGGACATCGTCCGCGCCACCCAGGGCGCGCTGGTCACGGGTGATCTGAGCGTCCCCGTGACCGGCGTCTCCATCGATTCGCGCACCCTCATCGTCGGCGACGCCTTCTTCGCCATCGTCGGTCACCGCCTCGACGGCCACGCCTTCCTCGGCGAGGCGGCCGGCCGCGGCGCCGCCTGCGCCATCGTGCACGCGCTGCCCGATGACGTGCCCGCGAACGTTCCCACCATCCTCGTCGAGGACACCACGCGCGCGCTCGGCCGTCTGGCGGCGTGGCATCGCGCCAAGTTCCCGGTGCCGGTGGTGGCCATCACCGGCTCGATTGGCAAGACGACGGCGAAGGAGCTGACGGCGGCGGTGCTAGCCACGCGCTTCAACGTGCTGAAGCCGGCCTCGTCGTTCAACAATCAGTGGGGACTGCCGCTGACGCTCCTGCGTCTCGGCGCCGAGCACCAGGCAGCCGTGGTCGAGCTCGGCACCAACCAGCGCGGTGAGATCGCGGCGCTGGCCGCCATCGCCGGCCCCACCGTCGGCGTGGTGACGGTGGTGGCGCCCGTCCACACCGAGTTCCTCGGCTCGATCGAGGGCGTCCGGGAAGAGAAGGCGGCGCTCGTGCGGGCCCTCGGCCCCGAGGGCGTGGCCGTCCTCAACGCGGACGATCCGCGGGTGGCCTCGATGGCGCGCGACTGCCGCGGTCGCGTCGTGACGTACGGTGTCGCGCCCGCGGCCACGGTGCGCGCGGTGGGTGACGTGATCGACGGCGAGACGGGGCTCCGCTTCGCGCTGCAGGTGGGCGGCCGCCGCGTGCCGGTCGCGCTCACCCTCGGCGGCCGTCACAACGTGACGAACGCGCTGGCGGCGGCGGCGGTGGGGGTGGCGCTCGAGCTCGACCTCGAGGACATCGCGCGGGGCCTCGGCGCGGCCCGCGCGGCGGCGCGACGCGGGCAGTGGGTGGTCGCGGGCGACGTCACCATCCTCGACGATACCTACAACGCGAGCCCCACCTCGGTGCGGGCGGCGCTCGAGATGCTGTCGGCGCGCCGGCGCGGCCGCCGGGCCGTCGTCGTCCTCGGCGACATGCTCGAGCTCGGGACGATCACCGACGATGCCCACCGCGAGGTGGGCCGTGCCGTCGCCGCGCTCCCGGCGGACGAGTTCGTGGGCGTGGGGCGCGCCACGGCCCTGGCGGTCGAAGCGGCGCGTACCGCCGGAATCGCCGAGGCGTATCACGCCAAGAGCTACGAGGACGCGGTGGCGCATCTCGTCAAGCGGCTGGCGCCCGGCGACGTCGTGCTGGTCAAGGGCTCACGGGGGATGCGCATGGAGCGCGTGGTCGACGCGCTCGTGGCGCGCCGGCGAGGATGACGGATGCTGTATTACCTCCTCGTGCCGCTCGCGCGCGACAACATCGTCTTCAACGTCTTTCGCTATCTGACGTTCCGGTCCTTCATGGCGCTGATCACCGCGCTCGTGATCTCGCTGGTGCTGGGGCCGTGGCTGATCCGGCGGCTGAAGCGCATGCAGCACGGCGGCGACACGATCCGCGAGGACACGCCGGAGCGCCACCGCGACACGAAGAAGGGCACGCCCACGATGGGCGGCGTCATCATCCTGATCGCGATCCTGGGCTCGAGCTTTCTCTGGGCCAATCTCCGCAACCGCTACATCTGGGTGGCCATGCTGGCCATCGCCGGCTTCGGCCTGATCGGCATGTGGGACGACTGGACGAAAGTCCGCACGCGCAAGGGGCTGCCGGCGCGCGTGAAGATGTCGGCGCAGGTCGTGCTCTCGCTGAGCCTGCTGCAGATCATCTGGTGGCAGCCGGCCGAGAACTGGCAGCCCGTCCTGGCGATTCCCTTCCTCAAGGGCTGGCTCTTCAACCTCGGCAGCTGGTGGTTTCTCTTCGCGATGCTGGTGGTCATCGGCGCCTCGAACGCCGTCAACCTCACGGATGGGCTCGACGGCCTCGCCATCGGGCCGATCGTCATGGCGGGCGGCGCCTTCGGGATCATCGCGTACCTCACGGGCAACTTCCGGGCGGCGGACTATCTCAAGATCCTGAACGTCCGCGGCGCTGGGGAGCTGACGGTCTTCTGCGGGGCGCTCATCGGCGCGGCCATCGGCTTCCTCTGGTTCAACTGTCATCCGGCCGAGGTCTTCATGGGCGACGCGGGGTCGCTCGCCCTCGGCGCCGCGATCGGGATGCTCGCCGTGCTCACGAAGGCCGAGCTGCTGCTGCCGCTCATCGGTGGGCTCTACGTCGTGGAAGCCGGCTCGGTGATCGTGCAGGTCGCGAGCTTCAAGCTGACGGGACGGCGGGTCTTCCGCATGGCGCCGCTCCATCACCACTACGAGCTCAACGGCTGGCCCGAGCCGAAGATCGTCGTGCGGTTCTGGATCGTCTCGTTTGCGCTCGCGTTGCTGGCGCTCACCACGCTGAAGCTGCGGTGACGGGCCTCTGCGCGTGATCGAGCTCCTGAAGGAGGCCGACCTGGCGACGAGGGGACGGACGTGGCTGGCGACGCTGGCCGGACGGCGCGTGACCGTCGTCGGCCTCGCGAGGAGCGGCGTGGCCGCCGCCCGCCTGCTCGCCGCCGCCCAGGCGGAGGTCCGCGCCACCGACGCCAAACCCATCGCCGCCCTCGGTCGCGAGGTCGCCGGCCTCGCCGCCGAGGGCGTTCGCCTGGTGGACGGGCCCGCCGCCTTCGCGGGAGCCGAGCTCGTGGTGATCAGTCCCGGGGTGCCCCACGACGGGCCGCAGCTGGCGCCCGCGCGGGCGCGCGGCGTGCCCGTGATCGGCGAGCTCGAGCTCGGCTGGCGCGCCATGGAAGCGGAGACCATCGCCATCACCGGCACCAACGGCAAGACGACGACCACGGCCCTGACCGGCGCGTTGCTGGCAGCCCAATCGCGCCCGGTGCTGGTGGGCGGCAACATCGGCACCCCGCTCGCGGCCCACGCGCTCGCGTTCCCACGGGACGGGCTCGTGGTGGCCGAGGTGTCCTCGTTCCAGCTCGAGACGATCGACACGTTCCGGCCGCGGGTGGCGGCCGTCCTCAACATCACTCCTGATCACCTCGACCGTCATCGAACGCTCGACGGCTACGTCGACGCCAAGGCGCGAATCTTCCTCAACCAGACGGCCAGCGACTGCGCCGTGTTGAACGCCGACGACGCGCCCACGCGCGCGCTGGCCGGCCGGACGGCCGCGCGTGTCCTCTGGTTCAGCCGACTGCGCCCCGTGGAGCACGGCGTATTCGTGCGCGATGGCTGGGTGGTGGCGCGGCTGAACGACCGGGTGGAGCAGATCTGCCCCGTCACGGAGATCCGCCTCCGGGGCCAGCACAACGTCGAGAACGTGCTGGCGGCGACGGCCTGTGCGCTCTGGGCCGGCCTCGGCGTCGAGGCCATCCGTGCCGCCATCGGGAGCTTCAAGGCGGTGGCGCACCGGATCGAGTACGTACGGGACGTTGCCGGCGTGCACGTCTACAACGACTCCAAGGGGACGAACGTCGCCTCCACCATCAAAGCGCTCGAGTCGTTCCCGGAGCGCGTGGTCCTGATCGCCGGCGGCAAGGGCAAGGGCCAGGACTTCGGGCCGCTGGCGGAGGCCGCGCGCGGTCGCGTCGCGCATGCCGTCGTCATCGGCGAGGACGGCGTCAAGATCGCCGCCGCCTTCGAGCGCGCCGGCATCGCGGTCAGCGCGGCGGATTCCATGCCGGGCGCCATCGATGCCGCGCTGGCCGCGGCCCGGGCCGGCGACGTCGTGCTGCTGTCGCCCGCCTGCGCCTCGTTCGACATGTTCGACAACTACGAGCACCGTGGCGACGTCTTCAAGCGGCTCGTGGAGCGGCTTCACTGATGCCGCGCCGACTCACCCCCGACATGTGGCTCTTCGGCGCCGCCGTGGTGCTGCTCTCCGCCGGCGTGGTGATGGTCTACTCCGCGAGCGCCATCGTGGCCGCCGACCGGTTCCACGATCCGTACTTCTTCTTGAAGAAGCAGCTGTTCTGGGCCGTGCTCGGGGCCGGAGCGCTGTGGGTGGCCCTGCGCGTCGACTACCGGCTGCTCGAGAAGGCTGTGCTGCCGGTGCTCATCCTCGCCGGCATCCTGCTCGTGCTGGTGCTGATCCCGCCGTTCGGCCAGGCGATCAACGGCACGCGGCGGTGGATCCGCTTCGGGTCGATCTCGTTCCAGCCGGCCGAGCTCGCGAAGCTCGCCCTCGTGCTCTATCTCGCGGCGTTCCTGGCCAAGCGGCGCGGCGATCTCGCGGAATTCCGCACCGGCGCGGCGCCGGCGCTGGCGGTGGCGGGTCTGCTGGCGGGCCTGGTGCTGGTGCAGCCGGATCTCGGCAACTGCATGACGCTGATCGTGGTCACGTTCGGTCTGCTCTATCTCGCGGGGAGCCCGGCCCGTCACCTGGCCTGGGTCGCGGCGCCGGCGCTGCCGCTGATCGCGTTGGCGATCTGGATGGCGCCGTATCGACTGCGGCGGATCACGGCCTTCGTGGACCCGTGGTCGGATCCGCGCGGCAGCGGCTTTCAGATCATCCAGTCCTGGCTCGCCCTCGGCAACGGCGGCTTCGTGGGCCAGGGCATCGGCGGGTCGCGCCAGAAGCTCTTCTACCTGCCCGAGTCGCACACGGACTTCATCTTCGCGATCGTCGGCGAGGAGCTCGGCTTCGTGGGCGCGGTGGCGATCGTCGGTCTCTTCGCGGTGCTGGTCTGGCGCGGGCTCCGGATCGGCCTGCGCGCGGCCGATCCCTTCGGCGCCTACCTCGCCCTCGGCATCACGGTGCTGCTGGCCACGCAGACGCTCGTGAATCTCGGCGTCGTCACCGGCCTCCTGCCCACCAAGGGCTTGCCGCTGCCCTTCATCTCGTTCGGCGGCTCGGCGCTGCTCATGACCATGCTCGCCACCGGAGTGCTCTTGAACATCTCCCAGCACGCCCATGTTTAAACGCTTCCAGCAGATCCATTTCGTCGGGATCGGCGGCAGCGGGATGTCGGGGATCGCCGAGATCGTGCTGAACCTCGGCTACCGCGTCACCGGCTCCGACGTGCGGCGCAACGACGCCGTGGAGCGGCTGGAGCAGCTCGGCGCCAAGATCTTCATCGGCCACGACGCCGCCAACATCGACGACTCGCACGTCGTCGTCTACTCCTCGGCGGTGTCACGCGAGAACGTCGAGGTGCGCGTGGCGCGCGAGCGGCAGATTCCGGTGATTCCGCGCGCCGAGATGCTGGCCGAGCTGATGCGGCTCAAGTACGGCATCGCGGTGGCGGGAACGCACGGCAAGACGACCACCACCTCGCTCATCGGCGCCGTGCTGTCGGAGGGGCGCCACGATCCGACCATCATCGTGGGTGGGCGGGTCACCAGCCTCGGCGGCAACGCGCGGCTTGGGCAGGGCGAGTTCCTGATCGCCGAGGCCGACGAGTCGGACGGCTCGTTCCTGAAGCTCGATCCCACCATCGCCGTGGTCACCACCATCGATGCCGAGCACCTCGACCACTACGGCAACCTCGAGCTGATCATGGAAGCATTCACGACCTTCGTGGCCAAGGTGCCGTTCTACGGCGCGGCCGTCCTGTGTCTGGATGAACCCAATATCCAGCGGCTGATCCCGCGCGTCGAGAAGCGCATCATCACGTATGGGATCGACGCCGCCGCCGACCTGGTGGCCCGGCACCTCAAGCTCGCCGGCATGTCGAGCCGCTTCGAGGTGTTCCAGCGCGGGACGCTGCTCGGCGAGTGCACGCTCCAGATCCCCGGGCGGCACAACGTCCTCAACGCGCTGGCCGCCGTCGCCGTCGGCCTCGACCTCGAGATTCCGTTCCTCACCATCCAGAAGGCTCTGGCCGCCTTCGCCGGCGTGCAACGCCGGTTCCAGGTGCGGGGCGTGGTGGCCGGCGTCACCGTCATCGACGACTACGGGCACCACCCCGCCGAGATCCGCGCGACCCTGGCCGCCGCCAAGGCCGGGTTCGACACCCGGGTCATCACCGTGTTCCAGCCGCACCGCTTCACCCGCACCAAGCATCTGCGCGAAGAGTTCCTCACCGCGTTCAATCAGGCGGACGTGGTCATCGTCATGGATATCTACGCGGCCGGCGAAACGCCGCTTCCGGGCGTGACCGCCGGCGACCTCGCGGAGGGTATCCGGGCGCATGGCCATCGTCACGTCGCGTACTTCGGCGCCGATCGCGCGCGCATCATCGACCACCTGCGCGCGGTCGTGCGGCCGGGCGACATCGTACTCACCCAGGGCGCCGGCGACGTGAGCCAGCTGGGGCCCGAGATTCTCAAAGCGTTGGAAGCCGACACGCTGAACGGGAGGCGTACATGCTAGGAGAAATCCGGGGGGAGGTCCGATTCAAAGAGCCCCTGAGCTTCCACACCTCGCTTCGCATCGGCGGGTCCGCCGACATCTTCGTCGTGCCCCAGGACGTCGACGACATCCGGCACGCGCTGATGTATGCCGAGCGCGAGCAGCTGCCGGTGGCCGTGGTCGGCGGCGGCAACAACCTGCTCGTGCGCGACCGTGGCATCCGCGGCGTGGTGCTGAAGCTCGAGGGCTGCCTCGGGCGTGCGGAGTTCCACGGCGAGGAGGCCATCGCCGGCGCCGGCGTGAGCCTGTCGGCGCTGATCCGCGAGGCGGCCGCGCTGAACCTGGGAGGCGTGGAGGCCCTGGTCGGGATTCCCGCCACCATCGGCGGCGCGCTCGCCATGAACGCCGGCACGCCCGACGGCTGGATCGGCGATTTCGTGGGCGCCGTCTACTTCCTCCATGCCGACGGCTCGATCGGCGAGTTCAAGCCCGCGGGCGGTCTCGACTATCGCGCGTTTCACGCGCCGCCCGGATCGGTGCTGGTGGGTTGCCGGCTGCAGTTCCAGCGGCGCCCGTTCGCCGAGATCCAGAAGGACATCAAGGCGCGGCTCAAGCAGAAGAAGTCGACGCAGCCGCTGGCCCTGGCCTCCGCCGGGTACGTGTGGAAGAACCCGCCGGGCGAGCTGGCCACCAAGCTGATCGAGAAGTGCGGCCTGAAGGGCAAGCGGCTCAACGGGGCCGAGATCTCGTCGAAGCACTCGAACTTCATCGTCAACCGCGGCGGCGCCACCGCCGCCGACATCATCGCCCTCATGGAGCTGACGCGCGATCGCGTGCACGCGCAGTTCGGAGTGGTGCTCCAAACCGAGATCCGCATCCTCGGTGAGTAAGGGCCTGATCTCGCCGCGCGCCCGGGCGAAGGCGCCGGCCGAGTGGGCCGAGCGCTCAGCCCTGGTGGCCAGCCAGCGGGTGGGAGCGCGGCGCCGCCGCGCGCGTCCCGTCCGGCAGCTCGCGCGCGCCGGACGCGTCGCGCTGCTCGTGGCCGTCGTGGTCGCCGTGCTGTCCGGCGCCGTGGCCTGGCTCACGACGTCGCCGCGCTTCGCCGTCACCGCCATCGACGTGCGCGGCGCCTCGCGCGTCCCGGTCGCACGGATCCTTGCCGCGGCCGCCATCGCGCCCGGGGCGAATCTCTGGACGATCGACAGCCGGACGGTGGTGGCCCGGATCGAGAGCATGTCGGAGATCCGCCGCGCCGACCTCGTCCGGGAGCTGCCGAACCGCGTGACCATCGTCGTGGAGGAGCGCCGCCCATTCACGCTCGTCCACGCGGGCCGCCTGCACTGGATGGACGAGGATGGCCGCGTGCTCGGAGAGGAGGCGCGGGCGGTGGCCCCCGAGGTGCCGGTCATCAGCGGCCTGAGCGAGGACGAGCTGGCGACGATGCGCACCTCACCGGGGCCGAAGGCGCGGGCGGCGATCGCGCTGATCCGCGCGCTGCTGCGCTCGGGAAGCACGCTCACCGCCGAGATCTCCGAGATCGACATGAGCCGCGCCGAGGGACCGGTGCTCTACACGGTCGACGGCGTCGAGGTGCGCCTCGGCGCCGAGGAGTGGGACGAGCGCCTGGCGCGCCTCGAGGGTGTGCTGGCCCAGGTCGCCACCCAGGACGTCAGCGGCGTCGATCTGCGGTTCAAGGACCAGGTCGTGCTCAACCGGGGCGCCCGGTGAGGCGCGGCAGGGCGGAGCTCGTCGTCGGGCTCGACGTGGGAACCACGAAGATCTGCGCCGTCATCGCCGCCCCGCGTGGTCCCGGGAGCGGCCTGGACGTGGTCGGCGTGGGCGCCGCCCCGTCGCGCGGGCTCCGGCGCGGCGTCGTCGTCAACATCGACTCCACGGTGGAGGCGATCAAGCAGGCGGTGGCCGAGGCGGAGCAGATGGCCGGCGTCGAGGTCGCCGCCGTCTACGCCGGCGTCGCCGGCGGCCACATCCGCTCCGTGAACAGCCGCGGCGTCGTGGCGATCTCCGGGAAGGATCGCGAGGTGAGCCAGACCGACGTCGATCGCGCCGTCGATGCGGCGCGCGCGATCAACATCCCTCAAGACAGGGAGATCATCCACGTCCTGCCGCAGACGTTCATGATCGACGACGCCGACGGCGTGCGGGAGCCCATCGGCATGTCCGGCGTGCGGCTCGAGGTCGAGGCGCACATCGTCACCGGCGCCGTCACCTCCGTGCAGAACGTGATCCGCTCGGTGAACCGCGCCGGGCTGTCGGTGCAGGACGTCGTGCTCGAGCCGATCGCGTCGTCTGAGGCCGTGCTCTTTCACGACGAGCGCGAGCTCGGCGTGGTCGTCATCGACATCGGAGGCGGGACGACCGACGTGGCGCTGCTCCGCGACGGCGCCATCTGGCACACCGCGATCCTGCCGCTCGGCGGCGACCACATCACCAACGACATCGCCGTGGGCCTGCGCACACCGATGGCCGACGCCGAGGACCTGAAAAAGCGGTATGGCTGCGCGCTGACGGCCCTCGTGCCGGCCGAGGAGACGGTGGACGTGCCGTCCGTGGGCGGGCGCAAGCCCCGCCAGCTCTCGCGCCAGGTCCTGTCGGAGATCATCCAGCCGCGCGTCGAGGAGATCTTCACGCTCGTCGCTCGCGAGCTCACGCGGGCCGGCTTCTCGGAGGCGGCGACGGCCGGCGTCGTCGTCACCGGCGGAACCTCGATCCTCCACGGCGTGCCGGAGCTCGCGGAGTCCGTCTTCGATCAGCCGGTGCGGCGCGGCGTCCCCGGCGACGTGGGAGGCCTCGCGGACGTGATCAGGAGTCCCATCTACGCGACCGCGGTCGGGCTCGCGCTCTATGGCGCGCGCCGTCAGGCCTCCGGCCCGGTGTGGTCGGAAGCGGTGCCCGGACACGCGCTCGGGCGCTTCAGCCGGCGCCTGATGGGGTGGCTCAGTGAAATCCTCTAGAGGAGATCGGCCGCCGCGCGGAGGCGAACAGCCGCCACTGTTCGCCCGGGAAGAGGCGGTCGCCAGCAGGCGTCTACAACTGCGGCGCAGCGCGGCCGCACATCACAAGGAGGCGTGGATGGAGAAGGATCGCGCACGGCGCCCGCTCTTCGAGCTGGACGAGGTGCCGCCGGCGGCGAAGATCAAGGTGTTCGGTCTCGGTGGCGGCGGAGGCAACGCGGTCAGCCGGATGATGGCCGCGCAGTTCATCGGCGTCGACTTCATCGTGGCCAACACCGACATGCAGGCGCTGCGCGCGTCCCCGGCGCCGGTGAAGATCCAGCTCGGGGCGAAGCTCACGCAGGGCCTCGGCGCCGGCTCGAACCCCGAGGTCGGCCGCAACGCCGCGCTCGAGGATCCCGAGACGATCACCCGACTGCTCGAAGGCGCCGACATGGTGTTCATCACGGCCGGCCTCGGCGGCGGCACGGGTACCGGCTCGGCGCCGGTGGTGGCGTCGCTGGCGAAGGACCTCGGGATCCTGACGGTGGCGGTGGTCACGAAGCCGTTCACCTTCGAGGGCAAGCGCCGGCTGTTGCAGGCCGATGCCGGCATGGAGGCGCTCCGCAACGTCGTCGACACGCTGATCTCGATCCCCAACCAGCGCCTGCTCTCGGTGGTCGACCGCGGTACGCCGCTGCTCGAGGCGTTCAAGGTGGCCGACACGGTGCTGCAGCAGGCGGTGCAGGGCATCTCGGATCTCATCCTGGTTCCCGGACTCGTGAACCTCGACTTCGCCGACGTGCGGACGATCATGTCGGGCATGGGCATGGCGATGATGGGCACCGGCGTCGGCAAGGGCGAGCA
>JBIOXS010000059.1:0-34283 GCA_044869815.1 Candidatus Rokuibacteriota bacterium
CCTGTCAGGCCTCGAGCGGAGCGGCGCCACGCTCGAGCATCTCTACGATTACTGAGCGCTCGAGCGAAGCCGGTGAGCTCGGCCGGCCCCGCCGGGCGGGTGCTATAATTGGCCTCGTGACCCCCCTGACCGACGCGCGCAAGAAGTCCCTCCGCCGCGAGATGGAGACCCTGCTCGGGCCGGGCGGCGTCCTCTCCGACCCCGAGGAGCTGCTGGTCTACGAGTCCGACGGGCTCACGCTGTTTCGGGCCCTGGCCGACTTCGTGGTGTTCCCGCGCAGCGCCGAGCAGGTGGCGGCCCTGGTGAAGCTCGCTAATCGCGAGGGCATCCCGTTCGTGGCCCGCGGCGCCGGCACGGGCCTCTCGGGCGGCTGCCTGCCATCCCAGGGCGGACTGGTCATCTCGCTGATGCGGATGAATCGCGTCCTCGAGGTCGACTACGAGAACCAGATCGCGGTGGTGGAGCCGGGTCTGGTGAACCTGCATCTCTCCTGGGCCGTCGGCCCGCAGGGCTTCTACTACGCGCCCGATCCCTCGAGCCAGCAGGCGTGCACGATCGGCGGCAACATCGCCAACAACTCGGGCGGCCCGCACACCCTGAAGTACGGCGTGACGACCAACCACGTGCTGGGCCTCGAGGTGGTCCTGCCCGACGGCGAGCTGATGTGGCTGGGCGGCAAGACGCGCGACCCGCAGGGGTACGACCTGGTCGGCCTGTTCGTCGGATCCGAGGGCACCTTCGGCGTCGCCACCAAGATCGTGGTGCGGATCCTCAGGAAGCCCCAGGCGGTGAAGACGGTGCTGGCCGTCTTCGACCGGATCGATCAGGCGTCGGAGGCGGTGTCGGCGATCATCGCGCGCGGCCTGGTGCCAGCCGCGATGGAGATGATCGACCAGCTCACCATCGAGGCGGTGGAGGACGCCTTCGGCTGCGGATATCCGCGCGACGCCGCGGCGGCGCTCCTCATCGAGCTCGACGGCCTCGCCGTCGGCATGGACGCCCAGGCGGGGCGCATCGTCGCCGCCTGCCGCGACGCCGGCGCGCGCGAGGTACGAACCGCGGCCGACGAGGCGGAGCGCCAGCTCCTGTGGAAGGGCCGCAAGTCGGCGTTCGGCGCCTACGGCCGCGTCTCTCCCGCGTACATGGTGATGGACGGCGTCATTCCGCGCACGCGACTGCCATACGTGCTCGGCCGCGTGAACGAGATCGTGGCCGCGCACGGCCTGCGCGTCGGGAACGTCTTCCATGCAGGCGATGGCAATCTCCACCCCAACATCCTGTACGACCCGCGCAAGCCGGGCGAAGAGGCGCGCGTGGTCGAGGCGGGCGCCCAGATCATGAAGGTGTGCGCGGAGGTCGGCGGCTCCATCTCCGGCGAGCACGGCATCGGGCTCGAGAAATCCGACTTCATGCCGTTCATCTTCTCCCCCGCCGATCTCGCGTTCATGCAGAAGGTGAAGGCGGCCTTCAATCCGACCGGCCTCTGCAATCCGGGCAAGGTGTTCCCCACCAGGAAGTCGTGCGTGGAGACGGGCCCGGTCGCCTATCGGCCCCACGCCATCGAGGCGCAAGGCCTCGCGCAGCGCTTCTAGTGGCGAGCCGCTGAGCCTCGTGCCTGTGCCGTTGCTCGACAAGCTGCGTGCCATCGTCGGCTCCGGCCACGTCCTCAGCGGTGTCGAGCTCTCCCCGTACGTCATCGATGGCCGCACTCCGGAGGCCGCCGTCTTCCCGGGAACCGTCGACGAGGTGGCGGCCGTCGTGTCGTACGCGGCAGAGGTCGCCATGCCGCTCTTTCCCTGGGGCGGCGGTACGGCGGCGGCGGTGGGCGTGCCGCCCGTGCGCGCGGGGGTGGTGCTCGGTCTCTCGCGCCTGCGCGCCATCGTCGAGCACGAGCCCGGCGACCTCACGGTGACGGCACAGGCGGGCATGGTCATGCGCGAGCTGCAGGCCGCGCTCGGCACCCGTGGTCAGTGGCTGTCGCTCGATCCCCCCGACGCCGACCATGCGACGCTCGGCGGCGTGCTGGCCGCGGATGCGTCGGGGCCGCGTCGCCACCTCTACGGCACCGCGCGCGATCTCCTGATCGGCGTCACCGCGGTGACGGCCGATGGCTCCGTCGTGCGCGGCGGCGGTCGGGTGGTGAAGAACGTCGCCGGCTACGACCTGCCCAAGCTCTTCATCGGCTCCTTTGGAACCCTCGGCGTGATCGTGGAGGCGACGCTGAAGCTGCGTCCACTGCCCGACGACGAGCGACTGGTGGCCGTCCCGTTCGAGCGGTTGAAAGACGCCGGCGCCGCCGTACGGGCCATCCTAGCCAGCGATCTCATTCCGAACGCCATCGAGCTGGCCGACGCGGCGGCCGCGCGTACCCTCGGCGTCGAGGCGGCGCCCGCAATGCTGATCGTCGGATTCGACGGCCTCGGCGAGCAGGTCGACTGGCAGGTCTCCGAGCTCGCCTCCATCGCCCGGCCGTACGGCGGCCACGCGCTGGTGACGCTCCCCGCCACGGCGTGGCCGCCGCTGGCACGGGCGGCGCAGGACGCCTTCGGAACGCCGGCGGCGGTGATGACGCTGAGCGTGCTGCCGTCACTCGTCGCCGACACGATGGAGCAGGGCGCGAGCAGCGCGCGGCAGCGCGGCCTCACCACGGCCTGGTGCGCGCACGCCGGCGTCGGGCTCGTCACCGGCGCCGTTCGCGCCGACGATGAGCGCCAGGATCCGGCGATCCTCGCGGCGGTGCTCGGGGAATGGCGAGCCGCCGCGCGAGCCGGTGGCGGACACGCCTCCATCCGATGGGCCCCTCTTGCGGTGAAAGCCGCGCTTCCGGTCTGGGACGAGGCCGGACCGGCGGGCCGCATCATGCAGCGGATCAAGGCCGAGCTCGATCCGCAGAACCTCCTGAACCCGGGTCGCTTCGTGGCCGGGATCTGACCGCAGCCGGATGTCCCAGGCGACCACAGAGCCGCGCCTCGCGATGGCCGGTCCGCTGACGCTGCACGGACTCAGCGTCGAGGGCGTTAATCAGTGCGTGCATTGCGGTCTCTGCCTCGCGTCCTGCCCGACATTCTCGGAGCTCGGCACCGAGATGGACTCGCCTCGCGGGCGGATCCTCCTGATCAAGTCGCTCGCGGAGGGCCGCATCGGATTGAGCGACTCGTCGGTGGAGCATCTGTCGCTCTGTCTCGACTGTCGCGCATGCGAGACCGTGTGCCCGGCCGGCGTCCCCTACGGACGACTGATCGAGGCCGCAAAGGCGGAGATCGAGCGCACGCGGCCCGGCGGCCTCCTGCGTCGCGCCTTTCGGTGGGTAAACTTCGGGCTGCTCCTCGGCCACCCGCGCCTCCTCGCCGCCGCCGCCGCCGGGATTCGGCTCTATCAGGCCAGCGGACTGCAGCGTCTCGTGCGTCGCACCGGGCTCGCGCGCGCGCTACCCGGCACGCTGCCGGCGTGGGAGGCACTGCTGCCGACGTTGCCGCCCGCGCATGCGCGCGCGCCCCTGGCCTCACTGACGCCGGCGCAAGGAGCGCGACGCGGCCGGGTGGCGATGCTCACCGGCTGCGTGCAGGCCGTCGCTTTCGGCGCGCACAACCGGGCGACGGCGCGCGTGCTCGCGAGAAACGGCTGGGACGTGGTGGCCCCCCGGGAGCAGGGATGCTGCGGCGCGCTCAACGCCCACGGCGGCGATCATGCGCGTGCCGTCGAAATGGCGCGCCGGACGATCGATGTGTTCGAGCGCGCCGACGTCGAGGCGGTGGTGGTGAACACGTCGGGCTGCGGCGCGCACATGAAGGCCTATGGCGCGCTGCTCGCCGGCGATCCGGGTTACGCCGAGCGCGCGCGCCGCTTCGCCGCCTCGGTTCGCGACGTATCGGAGTTTCTGGCGACCACGCCGCTGCGCGGTCCGCTCGAGCCGGTGCCGATGACGGTCACGTATCACGATCCCTGCCACGTCGTGCACGGTCAGAAGATCCGGAGCGCGCCGCGGCAGCTGCTCGCGCAGCTGCCGGGGCTGCGCGTGGTGGAGCTGCCCGAGTCCGACTGGTGCTGCGGCTCCGCGGGGATCTACAACCTGACCCAGCCCGACATGGCCGCGCGTCTGCTTCGCCGCAAGGTGCGCCACGTGACATCGACCGGCGCGGAGGCGGTCGTCACGGCCAACCCGGGCTGCATCCTCCAGATCGAGCAGGGGCTTCGCGAGGCGGGGTCGGCGGTGAAGGTGCTGCATCTGGTCGAGCTCCTCGATCGCGCATACGGCACCGCATGACCCGCGATCGCGCCGCGACGCCGCGCGAGCACAAGGCGACGGCGCCCACCTCCGTCGCCTGCTACGTCCTGACCGTCTCCGACACCAAGACGCCGGAGACCGACACCAGTGGCGCGCTGATTCGCGAGCTGCTCGCGTCCGCGGGGCATCGCGTGACAGGCAGCGCCATCGTCCGCGATGAGCCGCTCGAGGTGGCCCGGCTCGTCCGGACCGCCTGCGCCGACTCCCGGGTGCAGACCGTGATTCTGACCGGAGGCACCGGCATCACCTCGCGAGACTCCACGTTCGAGGCGATCGAAGCGCTGCTGGACAAGCGCCTGCCCGGATTCGGTGAGCTCTTCCGGATGCTGTCGTTTGCCGAGGTGGGCGCGGCCGCCATGCTGAGCCGCGCTCAGATGGGCATCCACGCACGTCGGATCGTCGTGTCCCTCCCGGGCTCCCCGAACGCCTGCCGGCTGGCGCTCGAGAAGTTGATCATCCCGGAGCTCGGGCACCTGCTGCGCGAGGTGAGCCGATAGGACGCGACACGCGCGCTATACTGGACGCCACACAAGGAGGTCGCGGCATGGCGTCGCGTTGTCGGGCGCTGATGGCAATTGTCGTTGTCGCCGCCGGTTTCGCGGGCTGCGCCGGATCGAGCACGGCCGAGCCGACCCGGCTCTGGCGCGAGGCCGTCACGGCGGCGCCGCCGGAGCTGACGCGGTTCAACGAGCTGCTCGCCGACCTCGCCGATCGCCTCAAGCCGGCTCTCGTGCACGTCCGCGTGCGCCGCGGGGGGGCGGTCGCGAAGGACGACGCCGATTCGCCGGGCGAGCCGCGTCGCTCTACCGGATCCGGATTCGTGATCGACCCCACGGGGATGATTGTCACCAACGCTCACGTCGTCGAGCAGGCGGAGTGGATCCAGGTGCGCCTGCCCGACGGCCGTCGCTTCAACGGCCGCATCGTCGGCCTCGACAATCGAGTCGATCTCGCGCTGATCAAGATCGACGCCACGGATCTGGCCGCGCTCCCCCTCGGCGACTCGAACCGGTTGCGCGTTGGAGAGTTCGTGCTGGCGCTCGGTCATCCGTTCGGACTGGAGCAATCCGTCTCCTTCGGCATCGTGAGCCGGAAGGGCGCGCCGCTGACGGTGGCGGCGCCGGGCTTCGACTTCATCCAGACGGACGCCGCCATCAATCCCGGGAACTCCGGTGGCCCGCTGGTGAACATGGCCGGGCAGGTGATCGGCGTCAACAGCATGGCCGCGCGTAACGGCTCCATCGGGTTCGCCATTCCGTCGAACCTGGTGAAGCTCCTGGTGCCGCAGCTGGCCAGCAAGGGCAAGGTCGAATGGGGCTGGCTCGGCGTCTCGATCGCCGAGGTCACCGACGAAGACCTGTCGCGGCTCAAGCTGCGCGAGGCGCGTGGCGTGCTCATCCGCGGCGTCATGCCCGGCGAGCCCGCCGACCAGGGCGGCATGCGGGCGGACGACGTGCTGGTCGCCGTCGACGGGACACCGCTCGACAGCCCGCGCGATCTTCAGCGCGTCGTGTCGTCGACGCCCGTCGGCAAGCGCGTGCGCGTGCGTCTGCTGCGCGAGGGACGCGAGACCGAGCTCGAGGTCACCATCGGTCTCTACAAGGAGCGCGAGCCGGTGAAGGAGACGCCGGCGCGCTGATCAGACGCGGGCGCGCGGCGCCGCCAGCGCGGCCAGCGTGGCCCGCACCCAGGGCGCGTCGAGCGCCGGCAGCGGACGGTATTCGATCGCGCTCGTGATGCGCGCGCCGCCTTCCCACTCACCGGCGGCGTCCTCGAGAATCTCCTCGACCTCGAGCAGAAAGTAGCCGAGCCCGAGGTCCTCTTCGCCCACCTCGAGGGGACCGTCCACCGCGCGCGCCTTCACGTAGAGAACGGCATCCGGCTCCACGATCAGCAGGGTCCCGGCGCCGCGCGTGGCGAGGTTGCGAGCGGTGGTGCTGCGAGCCTGGATGACGAGGCCGAGCGCGCTCGGGCCATGCGCGCGAACCTCGAGGTACGAGATCAGCATCGCGTGGGGCCGACCTGCCCGATCGACGGTGACGAACGGCAGGCCGATTCCGAGCCGGCGATCGAGCTCCCGCTGTGACAGACGCTCGACGAGGCTGGCGGGCAGGACGGTGCCGAGCGAGCGGCTCACGACGCCATGCTAACACCGTCACGTCCACGACTCGCGTGTCTGACGGATTGGCACGCCGCGGCTCGTCTGCAGGGTAAGCGACCGGAATCGTGGACGACTCCGCATGGTGTGGCGCTTGCACTACGCACGCGCGCGATCCACATCGGGTCGGCTCGTTTTTCCGAGGACGGCGATGGAAGGCCTGCGGTGGTGGCTGTTGCTGCTGACGGCATTGATGTTCTCGATGTCCGGTTGCGCGAGCCACCAGTGGAAGAGCTGGGCGACGAACCCCGCCCACTTCGCGTCAGGCCACCACGTCGCGTTCTCGATGAAGAGCCACCCGACCGAGGCGTCCATCATGGACGAGGACATCCAGGCGGCGACTCGCGAGGAGTGGTGGGGACGGCTCGTGCCCGAGGGCGCCGACTCGCCCTCTGCGCCGTACGCGCCGTCTTCTCACGATGCGCCGTACGCCCCGCTCCCCTCGATGGACATGACGGGCACGTGGCGCGGCACGTGGATCTCGCGCGGCCTCTTCGGCGACGAGCGGTCCAGTACGGTGAACGCCATCTTCAGCCAGTCCGGCAAGAGGGGGTTGGGACGTATCGCGCTGGAGGACGTCAACGCCGCCACCGGTCTTCCGATCCGCGTTCGTGAGGCGGGCTCGGCCGGAATTCCCCTGTTTTACAAGGTCGACGGTGTCGACGTCGTGGCGCGCGATCAGGCCGGAACGTCGGTGAAGGTCACGTTCACCGGCGTGGGCGACACCATTTACGGCAAGATCGTCGGCTCACCGGCGCCCACCGTCCTCGTGCTCGAGCGCGAGGCGCAGTAAACATCTAGTACCCCCGGCCGCGATCGACGACTTCGCGCAGCGGCTGACCGTCGGCGAAGCGGCGAAGGTTGTCGACCCAGAGAGCGGCCACTGTGTCATCGCGGTCGGGATGCAGCCCGCCCACGTGCGGAAAGATCGTGATCCCCTCGGTGGTCCACAGCGGCGACTCCACCGGCAGCGGCTCGGTCACGAAGACGTCCAGGACGGCGCCGGCGATCACGCCGGCCCGCACCGCGGCCGCGAGATCGTCCTCCACGACGAGGTCGCCGCGGCCGAAGTTGAGCAGGTACGCCGTCCGCTTCATCCGCTTCAGCGCACGGGCATCGATCAGCCCGCGCGTCTCCGACGTCGACGGGAGCAGCAGCACGACGTAGTCGGCCTCCGCGAGCACCGCCTCCGTCTCCGGCGGACGATACACGCGCTCGACGTGGGACACGGCGGCGCCGTCGCGCTTGGTTCCGATTACTCGCATCTCCAAGGCGGCGGCCTTGCGGGCGACCTCGGCGCCGATCGCGCCCAGGCCCAGGATGCCGAGTGTACGGCCCGCGAGCGTCGGGTTCACCCGTCGTGTCCAGCGCCGCTCGCGCTGATCGAGGACGATCGGAGCGAGAGACTTCGTCACCAGGAAGAGCGCGGCGAGGATGTGCTCGGGCATCGACAGCCGATGACTGCCGCGGGCGCACGTGAGCACGGCGCGCTCGGGATAGTCGGGAACGAGCCACTGGTCGACGCCGCCCGTGAGCGACTGGATCCACGTCAGCCGTGGCGCCCCTTCGGCGAGCCGGGCAGGCGGTCGCCACGCCAGCAACGCGTCGGCGCGGGCAAGCGCATCGTCACGTGGCTCGCTCGCGAGCGGCGCCACCTCGAGCGAGAACCGCCGCGTGAGACCCGCCGCCTCGGCCGCGCGCAGATAGGCGTCGGCCTTGTCGAGCCAGAGCAGGACGGAGCGCGTGGGCTCAGCGTCCAGCGGGCGCGGGGGCGGCGGCCGGGGCCTCGTGCCCATTCGGCGCCTCGCAGGCGGCGGCGGCGCCGGCGCGATGGATCGACAGATCCTTGATGGTCGGTGCCGCGCCACACAGCGGACAGTTCGGATCACGCCGCAGGCGCACCTCGCGGAACCGCATGCCGAGCGCGTCGTACGTGAGCAGCCGGCCGACGAGCGGCTCGCCGATGCCGAGGATGAGCTTCACCGCTTCCGTGGCCTGTACCACGCCGATCATGCCTGGGAGCACGCCCAGGACTCCGGCCTCGCTTCAGGAGGGTACGAGCCCCGGTGGGGGCGGCGACGGATAGAGGCATCGGTAGCAGGGACCTTCGTTCGGCGCGAAGACGGTGGCCATGCCCTCGAACTGGAAGATCGAGCCGTGGACGTTCGTCTTGCCGGCGAGGTAGCAGGCATCGTTCACGAGATAGCGCGTCTCGAAGTTGTCCGAGCCGTCGACGATGAGATCGTAGTCCTTGATGATCTCCATCACGTTGTCGACGGTGATGCGCGTCGGCAGCGAGACGACGTTCACGTCGGGATTGAGCGCCTTCAGCGTGCGCGTCCCCGATTCGACCTTCGGCTTTCCGATGTCAGCCGTCGTGTGCAGGATCTGTCGCTGAAGATTGGTGATGTCGACGACGTCACCATCCATCAGTCCGAGCGTACCGACACCGGCGGCGGCGAGATAGAGCGCGGTGGGCGAGCCCAGACCGCCGGCACCGATCAAGAGGACCTTGCTCCGCAAGAGCCGTCGCTGGCCCTTATCGCCCACCTGGGCCAGCAGATAATGACGGCTGTAGCGCTGGATCTGATCGGGGGTCAGGGGTATGTCCTTGACCACGGGAAATCCCGACTGCGCCCATTTCTGATATCCGCCCTGGAGATTGATCACCGTCTGGTAGCCGAGCTCCTTCAGAGCCTTCGCGGCGAGGACGGAGCGCAGGCCGGTCTGGCAATAAAGGACGACCGGCGTGCTGGGATCGCTCACGGCGGTCCCCACGCGGAACTCCAGGAATCCGCGGCTGATGTTCGTCGCGGCCTCGATGTGCCCGTCGCGGTACTCGTCCGGATCGCGCACGTCGATGACCACGGGCGGGGTGTCCGATTTGAGCCGACGCGCGAGGTCTTCGGGACCCTCTTCGGGTACGACCTGCCGCGCCTCCGCCAGCATCTCCCTCAGCGTTTTCATCGACGTGATATTACCCCCATTCCCGGTCGACATTCAAACGGACGTCCGAGTACTGCATGCTTCGTGGCGCCCCCCTCCCGCTGCTATACTCGCAAAAATTCATGGCGCGTACCAGGAAGGGCATCATTCTGGCCGGGGGCTCCGGTACCCGGCTCTATCCCGCGACGCTGGCCCTGAGCAAGCAGCTCGTGCCGATCTACAACAAGCCGATGATTTACTACCCGCTCGCGACGCTCATGATGGCCGGCATCCGCGACATCCTGGTGATCTCGACGCCGCACGACGAGGAATCGTTCCGGCGCCTGCTCCACGACGGCAGCCATCTGGGGCTGACGATCCGCTATGCGGTGCAGCCGAGCCCGGACGGGCTCGCCCAGGCGTTCCTGATCGGTGACGAGTTCATCGCCGACGAGCCGGTGGCGCTGGCCCTCGGCGACAACGTGTTCTACGGCCACGGCTTGCCGGAATCCGTCGGGCGTGCCGCCGCCCGCGAGCGCGGGGCGACGGTCTTCGCCTACTGGGTCCGCGACCCACAGCGCTACGGTGTCGTCGAGTTCGACCAGAGCGGGTGCGCCGTCGGGCTCGAGGAAAAGCCGGCGAAGCCGCGCTCCCCGTGGGCGGTCACCGGTCTCTACTTCTACGACAACCGCGTCGTCGAGATCGCGGCGGGGTTGAAGCCTTCCGGTCGGGGCGAGCTCGAGATCACGGACGTGAATCTGGCCTATCTGCGCTCCGGTGAGCTGCACGTGGAGCGGCTCGGGCGTGGCATCGCCTGGCTGGACACGGGCACACACGAGGCGCTCCTGCAGGCGTCGACCTTCATCCAGACCCTCGAGGAGCGACAGGGCTTGATGGTCGCCTGCGTCGAAGAGATCGCCTACCGCATGGGCTACATCGGCGCCGCCGACGTGCTGCGCCTGGCGGGGCCGATGCGCGACAATTCCTACGGCGAGTACCTGCGACGGCTGGTCGAGCCGGAATCGTAGCGTGCTATGCTGCCGGGCTAGCTGATGGATTTGACGCCTGACGCGAAGCGCGCGTTCCAGCTGCAGTCCTACGGTCCGGCGGCCACCATCGAGGGCGTCCGCATCGTCGAGCTCAAGCGCCACGCCGACGACAGCGGATCGATGACCGAGCTCGCGCGTCTGGTGGACGGACATCCCGAAGCGCTCGCCGAATTCACGGTCCGCCAGGTCAACTACAGCGAGCTGGCGGCGGGCGCGGTGAAGGCCTTCCACCTGCACCAGTGGCAGACGGACGTCTGGTACGTTCCGCCGTCCGACCGGCTGCTGATCGTGCTGCTCGACGTGCGGAAGAATTCCCGCACCGAGGGCACGCGCATGCGTGTGATGCTCGGCAACGGCGCCTCGCGGCTCCTGGCCATCCCGCCCGGGGTCGCCCATGGCGCGCGCAACCTCGGGACGGAGACGGGCCGCATCATCTACTTCACCGACGTCCACTTCTCCGCCGAGCCCTCCGCGTGCGACGAGGGACGGCTGCCCTGGGACTTCGCCGGCGCCGACGTCTGGGACATGACGAAGGGTTGAGGATGTGAAGCTGGTCGTCACCGGCGGCGCCGGGTTCATCGGCAGCAACTTCATTCGCCACGTGCTGACGGCGCACCCCGAGGACACCGTCGTCAATCTCGACAAGCTCACCTACGCCGGCAACCGCGCCAACCTCGTCGACTTCGAGGCCGATCGCCGGTACACGTTCGTGCACGGCGACATCTGCGACGGCAAGCTCGTGCGCGACACACTGCGCGGCGGCGACGCCGTCGTGAACTTCGCCGCCGAGTCGCACGTCGATCGGTCGCTGATGGAGGCCGACGCGTTCTTGAAGACCGATGTCTTCGGCGTGTTCACCCTGCTGGAGGCGGTGCGCGAGCTGCGCATCCCGCGGCTGCTCCACGTCAGCACCGACGAGGTCTACGGCAGCGTACCGAGCGGCTCGTCGGCGGAGACCGATCCGCTGCGGCCCTCCAATCCGTACTCCGCCTCCAAGGCGGGCGGCGACATGCTGGCGCTCGCCTACTGGCAGACGCACCGCGTGCCGGTCGTCATCACACGGTCGTCGAACAACTTCGGGCCCTATCAGTATCCCGAGAAGGTCATCCCGCTCTTCGTCACCAACGCCCTCGACGACCACCCGCTCCCTCTCTACGGCGACGGCCGCAACGTGCGCGACTGGCTCTACGTCGTCGACAACTGTACGGCCATCGATCTCGTCCTCCGGAAGGGCGGGGACGGAGAGATCTACAACGTCGGCGGCGGCCACGAGGTCGAGAACGTCGTGCTCACGCGCGAGATCCTCAGACTCATCGGCAAGCCCGAGACGCTGATCCAGCGCGTGGCCGACCGTCCCGGCCACGACCGGCGCTATTCCGTCGACTGCGCGAAGGTCCGGCGTCTGGGCTGGGCGCCCGCGCATCGCTTTGGCGCCGCGCTGGAGAGCACCGTCCGGTGGTACCGCGAGCACGAAGCGTGGTGGCGCCCGCTGAAGTCGGGCGAGTTCCGCGCGTGGTACGAGCGCCAGTACGGCAACCGCTAGCGCCGGAGGTGCCATGACTCGACGTTGGCTGAGCGTCGTCGTTGCCGGGGTGCTCGTTCCCGGTCTCGCGCTCGCGGTCCCGCGACCACCGGCGCCGCGCCTGCATCCGAGCTCCGTCTCACCGCTGCCGACATACGTCCGCAAGGTCGAGCCGGCGGTGGTGGCGCTGTCGGTGACGGCGCCCGAGGATGCGCCGTCGTCGGCGCGTCTCGGCGCGCGCCGTGCCGGCAGCGGCGTGATCTTCGACGAGCGCGGCTACGTCGTCACCGTCTCCTATCTCGTCCTCGACGCCGTGCGCATCGAGGCGCGCACCCGCGACGGAGCCAGCGTCGCGGCGAGCCTGGTCGGCGCCGATCTCGACACCGGGCTCGCAGTCGTGCGGCTCGGCGGACCCGGACCATGGCCGGCGGCATCGCTGGGCGACTCGCGCGACATGGTGCAGGGCGTCGTGAGCGGTACCGTCGGCGCCGACGAGGACAACGAGCTCGTCCATGCGCAGGCCACCCTCACCGGCGTCCGGAAGTTCTCGGCCTTCTGGGAATACATGCTCCCGCGCGCCTTCATCGTCTCCCCGGCCATATCGTCGTGGGGCGGCAGCGCGATGGTCGATGAGCGCGGGCAGCTGGTCGGTATCGTGTCGCTGCGCCTGGGCGAGGACCCTGCGTACGTGAACATGGCCATCCCCCTCGAGACGTTCCTGCCCGTCAAGGACGAGATCATCGCGGCCGGCCGCGTGGCGAGCCGCCGTCCGCGGCCGTGGATCGGTCTGCACACGCGCGCCAATCCGGACGGCGTCTTCGTCGATGGCTTCAACGAGGCAGGGCCGGCACGCAGCGCAGGCTTCCGGAAGGGTGACCGCATCGTCGGCGTGAACGGCGTCGGCGTGCGGACCCAGGAAGAGTTCTACGAACAGATGTGGCGACGGCAGGCGGGGGACACGATCGAGGTCGCCGTCCGCCGCGAGGATGCCGTCCGGATCATCCCCGTGCGCTCCATCGACCGCAGCATCCTGTACCGGACCTCGCAATAAGCGGTACCCTCGATCCATGAAGGGCGCCGCTGACACCTACGAGGGACGCGGCCTCATCGCGGACCCGATTCATCAGTACATCCTCTACACGCGCCCGGGCGGGATTCCGGGCGAGTCCACCGAGCAGGACGTCATCGATACGTCCTGGGTCCAGCGCCTGCGGCGCATTCCGCAGCTGCAGTCGGCGCGCTGGGTGTTCCCGGCCGCCGAGCACAGCCGCTTCCAGCACTCGCTGGGAGTCATGCATCTTTCGGGACGACTGGCGCAGCAGCTCTATCCCTCGCTGCGCGCCATCTTCAGCGGCGATGCGCCCTCGGCCGCCCTCCTCGAGGAGCTGCTGCGAATGGCCGGGCTGCTTCACGACATAGGGCACGGCCCCTTCGGTCACTTCTTCGACGACAACTTCCTCGTCGACTACAACCTGACCCACGAGCTCGTGGGCCAGAAGATCATCCGCGACGAGCTCGGGGAGGTGTTACGGGCGCTCCGCCGCAGCCCCAGCGCGGCCTTCAACGCCGACGAGGCGATCGATCCGGAATGGATCTGCTACCTGATGGGCAAGGGGTACACGGAGCCGTTGGCCCATCACCCGAAGTGGCTGAAGTTCCTGAAGCCGCTGCTGTCGGGCGTCTTCACCGCCGACAACATGGACTACGTCCTGCGCGACTCGTACATGTGCGGCGTCGCGGTCGGCCCCATCGACATCGAGCGCATCATCTACTACTCGTTCTTCTCGGAGAACGGGCTCACGCTCGACCGCGGCGGTCTGCAGGCGTTCATCATGTTCCTGAACGCGCGCTTCTACATGTACACCAACGTCTACTATCACCGCACCACGCGTGGGATCGACCTGCACCTGAAGGAGATCTTCCGCGACACGATGACCATCGCGTTTCCGTTCGACCTCGCCAAAGATCTGCACCCGTATCTGCACCTCACCGAGTGGACGCTGCTCGAAGAGGTCGGGCGCTGGCACGATGCCGACGACACCGCACGCAAACGCCTGGGCGCCGAGTGGCGGCACATCCTGGACCGCAAGCTCAAGTGGCGCATGTCGCACGAGGTCGTGCTCGACCTCTTCGAGCCGCGCCGTGGCCAGGGCTTCCTCGACGCGGAGACCGTGGAGCGGCGGGTGCGCGGCTTCCTGCCGCCCGCGCTGCGCGACTTTCCGTTCAAGATCGACATGGCGCTGCAGGATCCGCGGCCGCTCAACCCGCTCAAGATGGGCGACCGGCAGATCTACGTGTACGACTCCGCCACCAAGACGGTCTCCATGGAGCCGCTCACGGAGATCTTGAAATACCTGCCCGGCAAGGTGGCGCAGTGCCGGATCTTCGCCACCTCGCACGAGCACGATGCCGCGCTGGCCGTCGCGCTCAAGCGCGCCCTCGAAGAAGAGCCCTCGGCGATCGTCACGAACGTTTAGCGGGCGTAGCGCGTCGGATCGGGGACCCCGGCCTCCGCGAAGCCCTTGCGGCGCAGCGCGCAGGCATCGCAGCGGCCGCAGCTGAGGCGCTCGGGCGTCGGGTCATAGCACGACAGTGTGAGCCCGAAGTCCACGCCGAGGGCGGTGCCCTCGCGCACGATATCCGCCTTGCTGAGATGGATCAGCGGCGTGTGGACCTTCAGGCGCCGGCGCCCCTCGACGGCGGCCTTCGTGGCGAGGTTGGCGAGGCGCTCGAAGGCTCCGATGAATTCCGGGCGGCAATCCGGATAGCCCGAGTAGTCGAGCGCGTTGACGCCGATGAACACGTCCCAGGCGCCCAGCACCTCCGCCCACGCGAGCGCGAACGAGAGGAAGATCGTGTTCCGCGCCGGCACGTAGGTCACGGGAATACCGGCGCCGATCTCGCCGGGGGGGCGGTCCTTCGGCACCGCGAGGGTGCCGGTGAGCGCGGAGCCGCCGAACGCGCGGAGGTCGATGGTCACGATCTCGTGGCCGGAGGCGCCGAGCGCGTGCGCCACGCGCCGGGCCGCCTCGATCTCGGCGGCGTGACGCTGACCGTAGCGGAAGGTGAGCGCATGCGTCTCGAAGCCACGCTGCCGCGCGACGGCGAGGGTGGTGGTGGAGTCGATGCCGCCCGAGAGCAGCACGACCGCCCTGGAGTTCATGGTCGCCATCGACAATAGTATGATCGACCCCCATGAGCTGGCGATTCATCTCCTGCGCGGCGCTGTTCGTCACGTGCTTGCTCACGGCGAACACGATGGCCACGAAGCTGATCATCGTCGGCGGCGTGGTCCTGACGGCAGGCATCGTGATCTTTCCCATCTCCTACGTCGTCGGTGACGTGCTCACCGAGGTGTGGGGCTACGGCGCCGCGCGCCGCGTCATCTGGCTCGGCTTCGCCTGCAACGCGCTGATGGTGGCCGCGCTGTGGCTCGGGGGCGAGCTGCCCGCCGCCCCCTTCTGGAAGGGTCAGGAGGCGTACGAGACGATCTTCGGCCAAACGCCGCGCGTGCTGCTCGCCTCGTTCGTCGCCTACCTCGTCGGCGAGTTCGCCAACGCCTTCGTGCTCGCAAAGCTCAAGATCGCCACGCAGGGCCGGTGGTTGTGGCTGCGGACCATCGGCTCCACCGTCGTCGGGCAGGCGCTGGACAGCGCCGTCTTCGTCGTCCTCGCCTTCGTCGGCGTGGTGCCGCCGGGCGCGCTGGTCCCGATCGTGGCCGCGCAGTGGATGGTCAAGGTCCTCTACGAAGCGGCGGCCACCCCGCTCACGTACGCCGCCGTCACCTGGCTCAAGTCGCGCGAGGGCGTGGACACGTACGATCGTCACACCGATTTCAACCCGGTTCACCTGTCGTGACCGTACGAGGATAGCGATGGAGAAATTCCGCGGGGTCGATTACTACGGGATCGAAGGCCTGCTGTCCGAGGACGAGCGGATGATCCGCGACACCGTGCGCGACTGGGTAGAGGCGGAGTTCCTGCCCGTCGTCGCCGAGGCGCATCGGGCCGGCACCTTTCCCGTCACGCTCATCCCGCAGCTCGGCGAGCTCGGCGTCTTCGGCGCCACGCTGAAGGGCTACGGCTGCGCGGGGCTCAGCAACGTGGCCTACGGCTTGATCATGCAGGAGCTGGAGCGGGGTGACTCGGGGCTCCGCTCGGCGGCCTCCGTGCAGAGCGGCCTCGTCATGCATCCGATCCATGCGTACGGCAGCGAGGCGCAGAAGGACCGCTGGCTGCCGGTGCTCGCCACCGGGCAGAAGATCGGATGCTTCGGCCTCACCGAGCCGGATCACGGCTCCGACCCCGGCGGGATGAGGACGCGCGCACGGCGCATGAGCGACGGCTACGTGCTGAACGGGACCAAGCTCTGGATCACCAACGGCTCCATCGCGGACGTGGCGGTGGTGTGGGCGAAGGAGGACGACGGCGAGATCTACGGCTACCTCGTGGAGAAAGGGACGCCCGGGTTCTCGACGCTCGACATCCACGGCAAGTTCTCGATGCGGGCCTCGATCACCTCGGAGCTCGCGTTCCAGGACTGTCGCATTCCGGCGGAGAACAAGCTGCCGAACGTGAAGGGGCTTCGCGGGCCGCTGGGCTGCCTGTCGCAGGCGCGCTACGGCATCGCGTGGGGGGCGGTCGGCGCGCTCATGGCTTGCTACGATTGGGCGCTGCAGTACTCGCAGCAGCGCGTGCAGTTCGGCAAGCCGATCGGCTCATTCCAGCTCGTGCAGCAGAAGCTCGTGTGGATGCTGAGCGAGATCACCAAGGCGCAGCTGCTCGTCCTGCAGCTCGGCCGGCTGAAGGACGACGGCAAGGTGCGCGCGCAGCAGGTCTCGCTGGCCAAGATGAACAACGTGCAGGTGGCGCTCGACGGCGCCCGCATGGCCCGCGACATCCTGGGCGCGGCCGGTATCGTCGACGAGCATCCGATCATCCGCCACCTGATGAACCTCGAGACCGTCAACACCTACGAGGGCACGCACGACATCCACATCCTGATCGTCGGCCGGGATATCACTGGCCTCGACGCCTTCGGGGCGGGATCGACCTAATCCACCTCGCCGGAGCGGCGGGCGATCTCGCGGACGACGGCGTTGATCTTCTTCACCGCGCCGGCGATCCGCTCCGCCGCCTCGCTGGTGGCGCTGCCGGGCGCCTTCATCTCCAGGAGCTGGGCGCTGGCGAGAATCACGGCCAGCGGATTGTTGATGCGGTCGCCGAGGTATTCGCCGAGCTCTCGGAGGACCGTCAGCTGCGCGGCCTGGACGTCGCGGTCGACGTTCATGCTGAGCGCCTTGCGCTCCCGCTCGAGCCGCGTCAGCACCGTGTCGAGGGCCTTGGCGCTCTCGGCCACCAGGTCGCGCATCTCGAGGTGCCCGGCGCCGCCGAGCGCTTCCAGGACCACCTGATGATAGCGGCGGGCGAATTCGGCGTCGTCGAGCGCCTTCGTCAGTCGCTCGCCGTACTCCTCGCGCTGGGCTCGACGCACGAGCGCCTCGAGCTGGCGGGCGACGTCGCCGGGGGCCACGTCCTTGGCGTCGATGTAGGCGGTGGCGCCGATGTCGCGGCCGAGATCCTGGGCCGGCCGGCCGATGAACACGCTGCTGTAGAAGATGAACGGCAGATGCGACCATCGCTGATCGTTCCGGATCGCCCGGCACAGCTGAAAGCCGTCCATCTTGGGCATGCGAACGTCGGAGACGACCGCGTCGACGTGCTCGGCGTCGAGCTGGGCCAGCGCCGCCTCGCCGTCCTGCGCCGTCATCACCTCGTGTCCGGCGCCGCCGAACACGGCCGTCAGCATGCGGCGATGCGGATTCGAGTCGTCGACGACGAGAATTCTCATGGCCCGCCTATCATCGCACACGACCTGCTCCGGACTACTCTCCTCTGAGAGTCGGATCGAGCAGATCTCGCAGCCAGTCGCCCGTCCGGCTGACGGCGACCGAAGTCAACATGAGGACCAGGCCCGGGCACGTCGAGATCCACCACGCAGAGTCAAGATATTCGCGGCCTTCCTGGACCATGCCGCCCCAGGACGGCGTCGGGGGCTGGATTCCCAGGCCGAGGAACGACAGCGTCGCCTCCAGCACGATCGACCGGGCGAGCTCGAGCGTGCCGATCACGACCAGGGAGGACAGGACGTTCGGCACGATGTGCCGGCCCACGATGCGGATGACGGTGCCGCCGAGAGCGTGGATGGCGTCCACGAACTCGCGCGAGCGCAGGACGAGCACCTGCGCGCGGAGCACACGAGCGTAGCCGGGCCAGCCGGACAGGCCGATGACCACGATGAGGGTCGGAAAGCTCGGACCCAGCACGGCGATGATGCCGATGGCGAGCAGGATGAACGGAAACGCCAGCTGCGCGTCGGCGACGGTCATGATGGCGGTGTCCACCCAGCCGCGGCGATATCCGGCGGTGATGCCGAGCGTCGCGCCCACGAGGCCACCCACGATGACGGCGGCGAAGCCGACGGTGAGCGACACGCGCGCCCCCCAAATCGCCCGGGACAGCACGTCCCGGCCGAGATGGTCGGTCCCGAGCGGATGCGCCCGGCCGTCCGCGCCCTCCAGCGTCGGCGCCGCCAGCCGGGCGCGCAGCGACTGGCGGACGGGATCGTGCGGCGCCAGCCAGGGCGCAGCGGCGGCCATGAGCGCGAGGGCCGCCACGAAGGCGCCTCCCGCCAGGGCCAGGCGTCGCGTGCGGCGGGCGATGCGGCCGCCGGCGGTCGCGACCGCCGGCGCCGCAGCGTCAGCGGGGACGGACGCGGGGATCGAGGACGCCATAGACGAGCTCGACGGTCAGGTTGATCACGATGAAGAGCAGCGCCGAGAGGAACACCACGCATTGCACGATGGGATAATCGCGGTTGTAGATCGACTGGATCGCCAACCGTCCGATGCCCGGCCACGCGAAGACCGTTTCCGTCACCACGGCGCCGCCGAGGAGCGTGCCGAACTGCAGCGCGGTGATCGTCACGATCGGAAGGGCGGCGTTGCGCAGGGCGTGCTTGATCACGACCGCGCGCTCGCGCAGCCCCTTGGCGCGGGCGGTTCGCACGTAGTCCGCGCGCAGCACTTCGAGCAGCGCCGAGCGCGTCAGACGGGCGATCGAGGCCATCGCGAACGCGCCGAGCGTCAGAGCCGGCAGCACGAGGTTCGTCCAGTCGCCGCGCCCGGAGGTCGGCAGCCAGCCGGCCTTCAGGGACAGCACCAGGATCAGCAGGATGCCGACGAAGAACGTCGGCGCCGACTGGCCGACGAGGGCGATGGCCATGGTGACCTGGTCGACCAGCGAGTTGCGCCGCACCGCAGAGAGGAGACCGATCGGAACGGCGACCAGCAGCGCGAGGGCAAAGGCCGTCAGTCCGAGCTCGGCCGTGGCCGGCAGATAGCCGATGACGACGCGCGCCGCCGGCTCGCGGAAGTGGATCGAGCGTCCGAAATCGCCGCGGAGCGCGTTGCCGAGGAACACACCGTACTGGACCGGCAACGGACGATCGGTCCCCAGCTCCTTGGCGACCCGCGCATATTCGCTCCGCGGCGCGTCGGGGGGCAGCAGCAGCGGGACCGGGTCGCCGGACAGCCGCATGACGACGAAGACGACGGTCGAAACGAGCCAGACGGCGACGAGGGCGCGGGCGAGGCGGGTGGCGAGGAACGTGGCGACGGCGCGCATCGCGGTGAAGCCGGCCGGGGCGTCGCCCCGGCCGGCGATCTCCTAGGCGCGGCGGAACTTCAACGCGAAGCGACGGATCTCGAACTGCTGGTTCGGATTCGGCTTCCACTCGAGGTGCTTCTGAAGGCCGTAATCCTCGTACGGCTGGATCACCGGAATCCACGGCAGGTGCTCCAGGAAGATCTTCGTCATCTCCTTGTATGCCTGGCCCCGGAACTTCTCGTCGATCGAGAAGCGCGCGGCCTCGCCCAGCTCATCGAACCGCGCGTGGCGCCAGTAGTCCTGCGGCCCGCCCGGCGACAGCAGCCGCCAGAACATGCCGTCGGGATCGCTGAGCGTCGACGTCGGATCGGACCACCACAGGCCCTTGAACGTCTTGTCGCGATTCTTCTGCGCGCGCACGGAATATTCCAGGACCTCGACCTTGGCGTTGACGCCGATATCGCGCCACATGGCCACGATCGCCTCCGACATCGGCTTGTCGTTGGCCGTATAGCCGGAGGTCGTCTCGATGACGATCTCCTCGCCCTTGTAGGCCGACTTCTTGAGTCGCTCCCGCGCCTCCTTCGGATTGTAGGCGAGCGGCGGCAGCGAGGCGTCGTAGTGGTTGTCGCCCTTGGCGATCTGGGAGTTCGGCACGATCCCGCGTCCCCGCCAGAGCTCCTTGACGATGATCTCGCGATCGACCGCGAGGGAGAGCGCCTGCTTGACCAGCGGGTTGTCGAGCGGGGGCACCTTGCTGTTCACGGCGAGGACATAGAGGCCGGCGTAGAGCGCCCCCACCACCCGCGTGTTGCCGGAATTGACACGCTCGCCGTGATCCGGTGGCAGCTGCGTGATGATGTCCACCTCGCCCTTCAACAGCGCCGCGATGCGCGGCGCCAGCTCGGGGATGGCACGCACGATCATGCGGTCGAAGTCCGGCTTGCCGCCGAAGTAATCCGGGTTGGCGTCGAGAACGATCCGGTCGTCCTTGGTCCAGGACGCGAACCGCACGGGACCGGTGCCGATCGGCTTGGCGTTGAAGGCGTCGGCGCCGACGGCCTCCAGGTACTTCTTGGGAACGATCTGTCCGCCGTAGAACGCGGTCCGCGCGGCCAGCAGCGGATCGGGCTTCTTGGTCGTGAAGACGACGGTGTTCGGGTCGGGCGCCTCCACGCGCTCGACGGTCGTGAAGACCGTGCTCACGCGCGTCTTCACCGCCGGATCCCACGTGCGCTCGAAGCTGTATTTGACGTCGGTCGACGAGAACGGGTCGCCGTTGTGCCATTTCACGCCCGGCCGGAGCTTGAACGTCCACGTCGTCGGATTCGTGAGCTTCCACTCGGTGGCCAGCCCGGGCTGTAGCTTGCCATCGGGGTGACGGCTGACGAGGTTGTCGAAGATGTTGAACGAGATCCGGATGTCATTGGATGACGTGCTGAAGTGCGGATCGAACTTCGAGATGTCGCCGCCCTGGGCGACGACGAGCTCGCGCTTCTGCGTTGTCTGGGCCTGGGCGACGGCGGGAAGCGTCGATGGCAGCATCGCCGTCGCGCCGGCCACCCCCGCCGCCTTCAGGACTTCGCGCCGAGTGAGATCGCTCATGTCGAGACACCTCCCGGAAGAGTGCTGCTATTTGCGGGTAAGCGGGTCGTCCTGTCAAGCGCTCGGGTCACTGCTACAATGCGCGGCACCATGCGGACGGCCGACGTCGTCGTCATCGGCGGAGGCGCCATCGGCGCCAGCACCGCGTTCCATCTCACGATCCTGGGCGTGGGGAACGTCCTGCTCGTGGAGCGCCGTCACCTCGCCGCCGGCGCCACCGGCAAGTCGGGGGCGCTGGTGCGCATGCACTACACCAACGAGGCCGAGTCGCGGCTGGCCCTCGAGAGCCTCAAGGTCTTCCGTGACTTCGACGCGATCGTGGGCGGCTCGTGCGGCTTCGAGGCGGTGGGATTCCTGCAGCTCGTCGGCCCCGAATACCGAGAGGCGTTGCGCCGCAACGTGGCCCGACAGCAGGGGCTCGGCATCAAGACGCAGGAACTCTCGCTCGACGCGACGCGCGCGCTGCTGCCCGGCGTCGAGCTCGCGGGCGTCGGCGCCGTCGCCTACGAGCCGGGCTCGGGCTTCGCCGATCCGACGGCGACCGCGTACGCGTTCGCGGCCGCCGCGCGCCGCGCCGGCGCCGCCATCGAGACGCACTGCGAGGCGCTGCGCGTCGTCACCGAGGGGGGCCGCGTCGCCGCCGTGGAGACGTCGACCGGCCGCGTCGCGACGCCCGCGGTGGTCATCGCCGCCGGCGCATGGGCGCAGCCGCTGCTCCAGCCGCTCGGTCTCGACTGGGGCCTGGTCCCGTATCGCATCCAGGTTTCCATCTTCCGCTGGCCGGCGGGCTTCAGTCAGCGCCATCCGGCGATCATCGACGCCACCCACAAGTCGTGGTGTCGCCCGGAGGGCGCCGCCGCTACGCTCATCGGCGTCGAGCTCGGCTCCGCGCACGCCGATCCCGAAAAGTACGACGAGCCGGTCGACGCGGCGTACGTCGCCGGCTGCCGCGCGGCGCTCGTGGCGCGGTTTCCGGCGTTCGAGGATGCGCCGATGCGCGGCGGCTGGGCGGGCATGATCATGATGTCCCCGGACGGCCGTCCGATCATCGAGCGCGTCGCGTCGGTCGACGGACTCTGGGTGATGGCCGGCGACTCCGGAACGTCGTTCAAGACGTCACCCGCCATCGGACGCTGCCTGGCCGAGTGGATCACGGCCGGAGCGCCGGCCACGGCGGACCTCGCGCCGTTTTCCTCGCGGCGCTTCGCCGAGGGCCGCCCCTGGCACGACGCCGATCACTACGGCCGCGAGCGCCTGACGATCTCCCGCTGAGCTAGAACGTTCGGAGGTGTGGGGCGCCCATGTCGGGCCCGCCCACGCCCACATACAGCTCGATCTCGTGACCGTCGGGATCCCGCACGCAGAAGCCGCGCGCGTACTCGCCGTACGGCGTGAGGCCGTGCCCCTCGACGTGTCGGCGGGCGCCGGCGAGGTCCTCCCCCGAGGCGCCGACGTCGAACGCGATGTGATAGAGCCCGGGCACGCCCTTCGGCTGCGGCCCGGGGCCGTCGGCACGCGCGAGCTCACACGAGAGGTCGTGGTGATGCCTGCCGGCGGAGAAGAACACGATCCGTCCGTCCTTGGCGGTTCCGGTCTCGGCGAGGCCGAGCACGCCGCCATAGAAGCGCCGCGTGGCCTCGAGATCGCGAACGAACAACGAGACGTGACCGAGCTCGCGGATCTTCATCGCGTGGGATGTCTCCGTGGCGGGCTTAGTGTACCATTGGCCAGTCATGGCAGATTCGAAGCTCGCGGCCTTGCAGGCCACGGCCGCGACCCCGTTCACGAGCACGCTCGAGCGCGTCCGGCCCCACACGAAGCTGATCGGGCTCCTCGCCGTCGGTCATCTCGTCATCGACGTCACGCAGGGCTCGCTCCCGGCCGTGCTGCCGCTGCTGAAGGCCGCGCACGGTCTCTCGTACGCGCAGGCGGCGACGATCGTCCTCGTGGCCAACGTCACCTCCTCGATCATCCAGCCGCTGTTCGGCTACCTCTCGGATCGCGCCGTCCGTCGATGGCTGCTTCCGACGTCGATCTTCACGGCCGGCGCCGGCATGGCGCTCACGGGTCTCGCGCCCGGCTACCTCGCCGTGCTCGCGCTGGTGGCGCTGATGGGCCTCGGCGTCGCCGCGTGGCACCCGGAAGGTTACAAGACGGCGACCAGCGTCGCCGGCGACCGGAAGGCGACCGCGCTGTCGTGGTTCTCCCTCGGGGGCAACGTCGGCATCGCGCTCGGCCCGCCGCTGATCACGTTTCTCGTCGCGACGTGGTCGCTCGCCGGCACGCTCGGCCTCCTGCTGCCGGCGCTGCTGGTCGGCGGCGTCATCCTGACCGTCCTGCCCGCCATCACGGCCGCCTCGACGTCGGCGCGCGCCGCCCGGGCGTCGGCCGCGCGCGGCGTCAACATGCCGGGCGCGATGGCCCTGTTGATCCTCGTGGTGACCATTCGGTCCTGGGCGTCGCTCGGGTTCGCCACGTTCGTGCCGTTCTACTACGTCGACTACCTGAACGCGGATCCGCGGATCGTCGGTCCGGCCCTGTTCACGTACCTCGGGGCCGGCGCGCTGGCCACCGTGGTGGCGGGCCCGCTCGCCGACCGCTGGGGCGCGCGCGATTTCGTGCGCTGGGTGCTCCTGGCCGCGATTCCCTTCGGCCTGCTGTTCCTGGAGACACGCGGCGTGCTCGCGCTGGTGATGCTCGGACTCTTCGGCGCCGTGCTCACGTCGAGCTTCACGGTGTCGGTGGTGCTCGGCCAGTCATATCTGCCGCGCAACGCAGGAATGGCCTCCGGCCTGATCGTCGGGCTGGCCATCGGCGCCGGCGGTCTCGGCGTGGCGGCGCTGGGATGGGTCGCCGATCACTATGGCCTCCGCTCCGTCCTGCTGATCAGCGCGCTGTTGCCGCTCGCCGGCTTTGCCGCGGCGCGTTTTCTCCCCGCGCCCGCGGATCGATGAACGAGGGAGCACCGTTTCAGGACGGCGAGCAGGTGCTGCTCATCGACCAGCGCGGCAAGCGGCATCTGATCTTCCTGCGCAAGTCCGAGACGTTTCACTCCGACCGCGGCTGGATCTCGCACGACGCCGTCATCGGCCAGCCGGAGGGAACGTGGGTGCGCAGCTCGATGGGACTGCGCTACGTGGCGTTGCGGCCGACCCTGGCCGAGTTCGTGCTGGACATGCCGCGGGGGGCGCAGGTCATCTACCCCAAGGATCTGGCGATGATCCTGTTCTGGGCCGATGTCTATCCCGGGTGCCGCGTGCTCGAGGCCGGCATGGGCTCGGGCGCGCTGACGCTGGCGCTGCTGCGCGCGGTCGGTCCCGACGGTCGCGTCATCACGTACGAGCAGCGAGAGGAGTTCGCGCGCCGGGCGCTGGCCAACATCCACATGCGTAGCGGTGAGGTGACGAACCTGACCGTCCGCCTCGGCGCCGTCGAGGACGGGGTCGCGGACGAAGAGCCGGTGGATCGCGTCGTTCTCGACCTGCCCGAGCCGTGGAAGCTGACGCAGGCGATGGCGCGCGTCCTCCGGCCGGGTGGGATTCTGCTCTCGTATGTGCCGACGATTATCCAGTCGCAGCAGACGGCGGAGACGCTGGGGCGCGACCGCCACTGGGCGCTCGTCGAGACGTTCGAAACGCTGTTCCGGCCGTGGAATATCGAGGGACAATCGGTCCGGCCCTTCCACCGGATGGTCGCCCACACGGGCTTCATCACGGTGGCCCGTCGCGTGGTGCCCGAGGAAGGGGCCGGCGCGCCGCTGCGCGTCGCCGCACCCGACCGCGACGAGTAGTCCTTCCACATCAACGTCGAGGAGTCTGGATGATCACGGTGATGCGACGATATCGGCGGATGCTGCAGATCGGCCTGCTGCTGGTCATCGCGGCGTTCGTGTTGACGAGCGTGTTCGTGGGCACCATGCGGGGCGGTCCCGACCGCGCGGATGCGGTGGCCAGCGTGAACGGAGAGGCCATCCCGCTCGAGCGCTACCAGCGCCGCTATCAGGCCTATCTCGACGCCTACTCGCGCGTCTATCGAGACCGGTTCTCTCCCGAGCTGGCCGAGCAGCTCGGGCTGCCGCAGCAGGCGGTGAACGATCTCGTGCAGGAAGCGCTCGTGGTGCAGCGGGCGCGCGCCGAGGGCCTCGAGGTGAGCGACGAGGAGCTCAACGCGCAGATCCAGGCGGTGCCGTCGTTCCAGGACAACGGGCGCTTCTCGCTGCGTCGCTATCAGGAGTTTCTGAAGCGTCGCGGCACCAGCGCCGGCGCCTTCGAGGGCGACGTGCGACGCGAGCTGACACGCATGAAGGTCGAGACAACGGTCAAGGGCGGCATCAAGGTCTCCGACGCCGAGCTCGAGCAGGCGTTCGTCGCCCGCCGTGAGGAGGCACGAGCGGCGTGGGCACTGGTCGACGTCGGCGCGCTGGCCACCACCGCCACCGCCAGCGACGACGAGGTGCAGAGCTATCTCAAGGACCATGCGAGCGAGTTCAAGCAACCCGACCGGCGGCGCGTGCAGTACGTCACGCTCGTCCCGAAGGACTTCCGTCCTCACGTGCCCGAGGCGGACGTCGAGAAGTACTACACGGAGCACACGAAAGAATTCGAGACGCCGCGACAGGTGCGCGCCTCGCACCTTCTCGTCTCGGTGCCGCAGACGGGCGGCAGCGAGGCAGAGGACAAGGCGCGGGCGAAGGTCGCCGACGTCATCCGTCGCGTAAAGGCCGGCGAGGACTTCGGCAAGCTGGCCGGAGAGGTCTCCGAGGATCCCGGCTCGAAGGCCAAGGGCGGCGACCTCGGTTGGGTGAAGAAGGGCGAGATGGTGCCTCAGTTCGAGGAGGCGCTCTTCAACCTCAAGAAGGGCGAGCTCACGGCCGAGCCGGTGCGGACGCCGTTCGGCTATCACGCGATCAAGGTCTTCGAGACGAAGGAGGAATCGCGCAAGCCGCTGCGCGAGGTGGCGCCGGTCATTCGCGAGCGGCTCGCGGGAGAGGCGGCGGACAAGGCCGCCCGTGCCAGGGCCGACGAGGTGCGGCCGCCGCTCCAGGCGGCCGCGGACTTCATGGCGGAGGGCAAGCGCCTCAACCTGGCGCCGGTCGAGACGACCCTGGCGAAGGTGGAACGACCGCTCATGCTCGGCGGGCCCGATCCGCTCGAGGAAGCGGCGTTCGCGCTCACGGTCGGCGGCGTGTCGGCGCCGGTCAAGACGCCGGCCGGCTGGGTGGTGCTCAAGTCGATCGAGGCGATCCCGGCCGGGGTGCCGCCACTGGCGGAGATCCGCGACAAGGTCGTGGCGGCGGTCAAGCGACAGAAGGCCGAGGCCCTCGGCCTCGAGCGCGCCAAGAAGCTGGCGGCCGAGGGCAAGACAGCGGACCTGCAGGCCGTCGGCAAGAAGGCCGGTGTGCAGACGGGCGAGACGACGCGCTTCTCGCGGGCGAAGCCCGCCGAGCGGCTGCCCGGCGACGCGCAGCTGGCCGCGCTGCAGACGGCGGCCGGTGAGGTGACGGCGCCGGTGAAGAGTCCGCAGGGCTACTACGTCCTCAAGGTCGTGGAGCGTGCGGCCCCCAACATGGCCGAGCTTCCCGCCGAGCGCGAGCGGCTCTCGAAGGAGGTCCTCGCCCAGAAGCAGAGCCAGGCGTGGGAGGCGTGGGTGAACGGCGCCCGCGCCAACGCCAAGGTGGAAACGTTCGGGGGAGCGACACGCGCGCCACGACGCAGCTAGGGGCAGGCCGACGGGGGCCATTTCGGGGGCCCCCATCTCATTAGGAGGAGGACATGGTCGAGGACTTCAAGGCGTTCCTCACTCGTGGCAACGTCGTCGATCTCGCCGTGGCCCTCGTGATCGGCGCCGCCTTCGGCGCCATCGTCAACTCGCTGGTGAACGACATCCTCATGCCGCCCGTCGGGCTGGCGCTGAAAGGCGTGGACTTCACGAACCTCTTCCTGACGCTGAGCGGCCCGCGGCATCCCACGCTGGCGGCGGCCAAGGCGGCCGGCGCCCCCACCCTCAACTACGGCATCTTCGTCAACGCCATCATCAGCTTCGTCATCGTCGCCTTCGCGATGTTCGTCATCGTCCGGCAGACGGCGCCGCTCCGGGCGCCCGCACCGAAGCCCGCCGTCACCACGCGCGACTGCCCGTTCTGCCTGTCCGCCATCCCGCTGCGCGCCACCCGCTGCGCGCATTGCACCTCGCAGCTCGCCTGACCACGCGATGTCGGTTCAGCGCACGCCGATGACGCGCGCGGGGTTCGAGCGGCTCAAGGACGAGCTCGACCGTCTCAAGCGCAGCGAGCGCCCGGCCATCATCAAGGCGATCGCGGAGGCGCGCTCCCACGGAGACCTGTCCGAGAACGCGGAGTACCACGCCGCGCGCGAAAAGCAGTCGTTCGTCGAGGGCCGCATCAACGAGCTCGAGGGGAAGGTCGGCGGCGCCGAGGTCATCGACCCGCCGGCGGGCGGCGACCGGGTGACCTTCGCCTCGACGGTGCGGCTCGAGGACGAGGCCGGCAAGGAAGTCCGCTACTGGATCGTCGGCTCCGACGAGGCGGATCCGGCCAAGGGACGCATCTCCATCCTGGCGCCGCTGGCGCGCACGCTGATCGGCAAGCGCGTCGGCGAGTCCGTGACGGCCCAATTGCCCGGCGGCAAGAAGACCTTCGAGATCCTCGAGGTCAACTTTGCGTGGAGTGACTAGGAGAGCCTAGCGGAGCGCGTCGCGGAGCTCGCGCGTGAGCACCTCGACGGTGCCGCGCGTGCCGCCGGCGAGCTTGAGCTTCCACTCACCTTCCGTCTCGAACCGCCGGTCGCGCAGACGCTCGCCCCACGGCTTGATCGCCTCGCGGATGGCGTTCAGATCGAAGGGATCGCGCCTCAGCTCCCGCGCGCGCGCCATGACGTCCGGCGCCGTCCGGATGAAGGCGCGGAGGGCGGCGCCCGTCTTGATGGAGTACTTGCGGCCGGCCCAGGCGCCGGGGAACGTCGTGGACAGCGCCTTCATGTAGTTGAGGAAGAAGCGCTTGGCGCCCTGACGCATTTCGTTGATCTTCGAGCCGCCGCCGACCTTCTCCACCGTCTCGAAGAAGTCGACGATCTCCTCGGCCAGCGGCGCCTGGCTGACGCGCCCGCGACCGGTCCCGAGCATCTTGATCTCTCCGGCCAGCGGGGAAGTGTCGTCCTCGTTCAGCGAGCGGATGACGTCGTGCGCGAGGGCCTGGTTGGGATCGGGATAGAGCTTGCGCCCGGACAGGCTGATGATGTGCGATGGATTCAGGCGCGTGTGCTTGGCATTGATCGTCACGAACAGCTCGACGATCTGCCGGGCGTCGAGCGAATCGAACAGCACCGCCGGCACCTCGATCCCGGCCGCGTCGCCGCTCTGGCTGAGCGAGTGCAGCGCCAGCAGCCGGTGCTGGCCGTCGAGCACGCGCAGCACGCCATGCTCCTCGGGAATCTGCAGCAGTCCGAGGTCGTGGTGGCCGGCGATCGGCGTGAAGGTGAAGCGCTTCTCCGAGGTGATGATCACCGCGCCCGGAATCGCAGGCAGGGTCGCGGCGTCCTTGCACTCGCGATAGTACGCGGCGAGCTCGTCGATCTTGCGCCGGATGATGGGACGCTGGTAGGCCGTCTCGCTCTCGCTGATGCGCCGTTCGAGCATGTCCCAGTTCACGCGCGAGCGCGAGGTCGTGCTCTTTCGCGGCTTGCTCTTCTCGGGGCCGGCGCCGTTGGTGCCCGTGTAGCCGAGCACCTCGAACTTCACGAGGCGGTCGATGTCCTTGGCGTTGAGTCCCGCCTGATAGAACTCGACTCCGAACTGCTTCACCCGGCGCGCCGGCACCGTGATCATAGGGCCGCCACTGTACTTGATCGGCAAACCCCTGTCAACAGAGGCCTTTTTGCTTTGGACCTACCTTAGCCGGAACGTTTCGGCGGCCAAACCCGCGATATGTCGACCGATCGCGAGGGAGGCGGTGGCCCCGGGAGAGGGCGCATTGAGGACGTGAATGGCGTCGGCAGACTGGACGATCCGGAAATCGTCCACCAGCGCGCCGTCCCGCGTGACCGCCTGAGCGCGCACGCCCGACCCGCCGGGACGGATGTCATCGGGCTCGAGGGCGGGAACCAGGCGCTGGAGCGCCTTGACGAAGGCGGCCTTGGACAGCGAGCGGTACACCTCGTAGGCGCCGGTCTGCCAGTACTTGGCCGCCATCCGCCAGACGCCGGGAAAGGCGAGCGTGCGCGCCAGCTCGGCCGGACGCACGTGCGACCACCGATAGCCCTCGCGCCCGAACGCGAGCACGGCGTTCGGACCGGCCTCGACCTCGCCGTGGATCGTCCGCGTGAAGTGGACGCCGAGAAACGGGAACTCCGGATCCGGCACCGGATAGATCAGGCCGCGGACGAGATCGTGGCGCTCGGGCCGGATCATGTAGTACTCGCCGCGGAACGGCACGATCTGCACGTCGGCGGCGGCGCCCGCCAGCCGCGCCACCACGTCGGAGTAGAGCCCCGCGCAGTTCACGAGATGGTGCGCGATGACCATGCGCCCGTCGCGGGCGCCGAGGCGCAGCTCGCCGGCCGCGGGCGCGAGCGAGGCGAGCTCGACGCCGCGCTCGATGGCGGCGCCGCGGGCCAGCAGGTCGCGCGCGAACGCCTGGGAGACCTGTCCGTAATCGACGATCGCCGTCTGCGGCGAGTGGATGGCGGCCACCGCGTTGGCGTGAGGCTCCAGCTCCTTCAGCCGTCCGAGATCGATGAGCGCCACGCCCGGCACGCCGTTGGCAACGCCGCGCTCGTAGAGCGTCTCGAGCCGCGGTACCTCGGCCGGCGAGGTGGCGACGATGACCTTGCCGCACGTCTCGACGGCGATGTCGTTCTTCTCGCAGAAGGCCTTCATCAGCCGCACGCCCTCGACGCAGAGCCGCGCCTTGTAGGAGCCGGGCTTGTAGTAGATGCCGGAGTGGATCACGCCGCTGTTGTGGCCCGTCTGGTGCTGCGCGATCTCGCGTTCCTTCTCGAGCAGGACCAGCCGCAGGCCCGGCGAGCGCTCCGCGAGCGCGCGCGCGGTGGCCAGTCCCACGATCCCGGCGCCGACGATGGCGATGTCGTACGTCACGACTCGGTATTGTATGCCAACTCTACCGCTGGTCGCCGCCCCGCGTGGAGCCGATGCTGACGCACTGGGCCGAGCACGATCTGAATCGTCTCGACCAGATGTGCTCGGCGCTTCGCGCGCCTCAGCGAAGAGCGGTCAGCAAGTAGACGCCCGCAACGATCAACAGGGTGCCGCCGACGATGCGAGCGTTGAGCAGCTCGATGCCGCGCAGGAAGAAGAACGAGAGCACGAGGACGAAGATGGGCGAGACGCTCGACAGCGGCGCCACCACGCTGACCGAGCCGGCGGCGAGCGCGACGATGACGAGCAGGACCGAGAGGTTCTCGGCCACGCCGGCCGCGACGAAATACGGCACGCTCTCGCGCCGGCACGCCATGGCCGCGCGCTGACCCGCCATCAGCAGAAAGGCGCTGAAGGCGACGAACGCCGCCGAGACGTTGACGGCGAATCCGGCGATCGCTCCCATGTCGGCGAGGCCGATCTTCCGGAGCACCGCCACCACGCCGAAGCACACCGCGGACGCCAGCGGGACCAGCAGTTGCCGCGGCCGCACGCCGCGGCTGCGGCCGCCTGACGAAAGCAGGGTCGTCCCCGCCACGATCACCAGCGTCCCCGTGAGGACAGGCAGTGTCACGTGCTCCCCCAGGACCAGGATCGCCAGCGCCGAGGAGACGAGCGGGCTCAGATTGATCAGCGCGGCCGAGATCGCCGCGCCCACCAGGTCGATGCCCTTGAAGCGGAAGATCCGGCCACCCACGGTGCCGATCAGGCCCGCCAGCGCGAAGAAGGCGACCCCGCGCGGCGACGGCTGTCCGAGGCCGCCGGTCAGCACCACCGCGAGCCACACGAGCACCGTCCCGACGGCGAGGTTGATCCACACCGCCGTGTAGGGGCCGTCGTAGCGCAGTCCGCGGCGGAGCAGGATGGTCGCGGAGGCGGAGATCAGCGCGCTCGCCAGCGCGAGCGCGGGAACAGCGGCCGGAGTCACGACGCGGGCGTCGGTTCCATGGCAGTTCGCGGATGATATACCATCGGGCCCACCGAGGAGGCCCGTATGGCCGGGAAGTACTACGAAGAGCTCGAGGTCGGCGTCGTGCTGCAGCACCAGCCGGGGCGCACGGTGACCGAGGCGGACAACATCTGGTTCTCGTGTCTCACCATGAATCCGCAGCCGCTGCACGTCGACTTCCATGCTGCCGCCAAGGCCGAGTTCGGCAAGCCGCTCGTGAACAGCCTCTTCACCCTCGGCGTGGCCGTCGGCCTCTCCGTCGGCGAGACGACGCTCGGCACCACCGTCGGCAACCTCGGCTTCGAGAAGGTCGAGTTTCCGAAGCCGGTCTTCCACGGCGACACGATCTACTCGGAGACGGAGATCGTCGACAAGCGCGAGTCGAAGTCGCGGCCACAATGGGGCATCGTCACCTTCGAGCACCGCGCGAGGAACCAGCACGGCGAGCTCGTCATGCGCGCGCGTCGCCAGGCGATGCTACGGAAGAAGACGGCCTGATGCCGCGTCGCTCGATCCACTTCGTGCCGGGTGGCCAGCAGAAGATGCTCGAGAAGGCGCTGACGCTGCCCGCCGACGGGCTCATTCTGGATCTCGAGGACGCGGTGCCGCCGGATCGCAAGGCGGCCACGCGGCCGATCGTGCGCGAGTGGCTGGCGCGCGATTTCGGGGGTCGCGAGCGCTGGATCCGCATGAACCCGATCTCCTCGGACCTGGCGCGCGCGGATCTGGCCGAGACGATCGCCGGCCGGCCCGACGGATACGTCGTGCCGAAGCCACGGCAGGCCGGTGATATCCGGGAGATCGCCCAGCTGCTCGATCGGCTCGAGCACCGGCATGGGATCGCGGCGGGATCCACGCGACTGCTGCCGATCGCCACCGAGACGCCGGAAGGGCTGCTGAACATCCGCGAGGTCGCCGCCGCCAGCCCGCGCATCGTCGCCATCTCGTGGGGCATCGAGGATCTCGGGGCGGCCATGGGGTTGCCGCGCGTCCGCGACGAGCGCGGAGGCTATCTCGACATCCCGCGCTTCGCGCGTACGATGTGCGCCGTCGCCGCCTCGGCCGCCGGCATCGACTGGCTCGATACGGTCTACACGGACATCGCCGACCTCGACGGGCTGCGCCGCGAGTGCGAGGAGGGCGTGGCCATGGGATTCTCCGGCAAGATCTCCATCCATCCGAGCCAGATCGAGGTGATCAACGCCGTCTTCACGCCGGACAAGGCGCTCGTCGCCGAGGCGCGCGAGCTGATCGCGCTCTTCGAGGAGCATCGCGCGCGCGGCGTCTACGCGTTCCGCTTCAAGGGCCAGATGGTGGACGCGCCGCATTTGACGCGCGCGCGGAAGCTCCTCGAGCGCGCCGGCGGGTGAGGTCTGGTATGATGATCCACCTTTTCGTCCGAGCGAGGATTCGTCATGAGTGACCAGAAAGATCTCCTCGAGCGCGCGGCCCGTGTCCTGCCCGGCGGCGTGCTCGGTAGCCATCGCAGCGGGCCCGGCCTCGAGTTCGTCGTGCGCGAGGGCCGCGGCGGCCATCTCTACGACGTGAACGGGCGCCGGTACCTCGACTACCTTCTCGGCTCGGGACCGATGGTGCTGGGTCACGCGCACCCCGCGGTGGTGGAGGCGGTGCGGCGCCAGATGGACCGTGGCACGTCGTACATGCTGCTGAACGAGCCGTCCATCGAGCTGGCCGAGGAGATCGTGCGCGCGGTGCCCTGCGCCGAGCAGGTGCGCTACACGTCGAGCGGCAGCGAGGCGACGTTCTTCGCGCTGCGCGTCGCGCGCGCGTTCCGCAAGCGCGAGAAGGTGATGAAGTTCGAGGGCGGCTTCCACGGCTCGCACGACTACGCGCTCATGAGCGTGGTGCCGCGCTCGCCGAAGGCGTTTCCGGCGCCCATGTCGGATTCCGCGGGCATTCCGCACGTGATCGAGGGCGAGATGCTCATCGCGCCCTACAACGATCTCGCCACCACCGAGGCGCTGATCGCGGCCCATCACGAGGAGCTGGCCGCCGTGCTGATCGAGCCGTACCAGCGCACGATTCCACCTGCGCCCGGCTTCCTCGAGGGCCTCCGCAAGGCGACACAGCGTTACGACGTGCCGCTCGTCTTCGACGAGATCGTGACCGGGTTCCGCTTCGCGTACGGGGGCGCGCAGGAGTACTACGGCGTGGTGCCCGATCTCGCCGCCTTCGGCAAGGTCGTGGCCGGCGGCTTTCCGCTCGCCTGCGTGGCGGGGCCGAAGGCGATCATGCGGCACTTCGACGCCGCCCTCGAGGGCACGCCGGACTATGTGTGGCAGGCCGGCACCTTCAACGGTAACGCGATCTCGTGCGCGGCCGGGCTCGCCACCCTGGCCGAGCTCCGGAGGCCGGGGACCTACGAGCGGCTCTTCCGCACCGGGGCCCGTCTGCGCGACGGCCTCGTGGCCGCGGTGCGCAAGCATGGGCTGGCCGCCCAGGTGAGCGGGGAGCCGCCGGTGTTCGACATCTTCTTCACCGACCGTGCTGTCGTCGACTACCGCGCGACGCTGACCGCCGACCGCGAGCGGATCAAGCGCTTCAACCAGGAGCTCGTGCGCCGCGGTGTGGTGAAGGCCGTCAACAAGATCTACGTCTCGGTGGCGCACACCGACGCCGACATCGACGAGACGCTCGGCATCCTCGATGAGGTGCTGGCCGTCCTCTGAACGTGCCCCCTTGACGACGGGCCGCCTTGGGAGTAGACGGAAGGTACGGCGGCTGCGAGTGCGGCTCAGGCCGCCGTCGAGGGCAACTCCAATCCAGGAGGTGTGGATGGAGAAAACGCCACCGGACTCGTTCCGAGCGCCGCGCGTAGCCTGCTAGCGGCCGCGCGAGGCGCCAAGGCTCGATGATATGCTCCGGCGCACGCCGGGGCGCGCGGCCGTAGCGCCGCGCATGAAAACAAGGGGTCTGCCGCGGGCGGCATCG
>JBIOXS010000060.1:0-11468 GCA_044869815.1 Candidatus Rokuibacteriota bacterium
CGGCGCGGCGGATGGCCCCGCGCCGGACGAGCCCGCTGGCGTTGATGAAGCTCACGTCCTCGAGCAGCCGGCCCTGCGCCACGAACCCCGCCTGAACCGGACACAACGTGCCGACCTCGGCCAGGCTTTCGCCGACCGCGCGCAGACAGAAGGCGTGTGCGCGCGCGAGGGCGGCCGCCGGCAACGCGCACAGGACGGCCAGCATTGTGAGTCCGGAGAAGATCGTGTCGTCGATCAGCGCAATCGAGCCGTCGCCGGCGATGGGCGCCAGCTGCGCGGCGAGCGGCGGCCGGCCCAGGGTCGACAGCGCGTAGCCGCCGTCCCGCTCCTCGCGCGTGACCTCCACCCGCTCGATCCGCGGAAACCATCCGGTGCGCGCGTGGATGCGACGCGCCACGCGCTCGCCGGCCTGACCGACGCCGACGGCGACGGCGAACGATGCATGAGCGCCGCGAACGACCGCCGCCAGCTGCTTCTCGAGCGTCAGCAGTCGTGTGCGGGTGACGTCACGAGCGACCAGCCGGAGCAGCGCCTGGACGGCGCGTGCCGCGTCGGAGTCCGCGCCGTGACGGGTGGCGACGTCTTCGGTGAGATCGTCATGGATGTAGAGCGTCTTCGGGGTGGGCGTCATCGCGCGGCGCCGACGGCGAGCGCGTAGGTGCCGTCGGTGTGCCACGAGACGAGGGTGAGGCCGGCCGCCCCCAGTATGGCGCCGGCGGAGAGGCGCGTGAACTTGTGACAGCTCTCCGTCCAGATCGTCTCGCCCGCCTCGACGGCAACGGTCATGTCGAGGTCCTCGACGGTCGCCGTCTGCCGGTGGTCCGCCGCCAGATGCATCTCCACGCGGGAGTCGGCGTCGTTCCAGCGCGCCACGTGACGGAACGCCTCCGGCCTGAAGTCGGCGCGCAGCTCCCGGTTCACCACGCGCAGGATGTTCCGGTTGAACTCGGCCGTCACCCCCTCGGCATCGTCATAGGCCGCCTGCAGCGCCGCGAGGTTCTTCACGAGGTCCATACCGAGCAGGAGCCGATCGCCCTCGCCGAGGAGGCCGCGCAGCTCCACGAGCAGCCGCTGGCGGGCCGCCGCCTCCAGGTTGCCGATGGTGCTTCCGAGGAACGCGATGAGGCGGCGGCCCGTCGGCGGCGGCACGCGGTCGAGGTGACGCTCGAAGTCGGCGACCACGGCGTGGACGTCGAGGTCCGGCTGCTCCTGCAGCAGCGTGCGCGCCGACTCCTCGAGCATCCCGCCGTCGACGTCGATCGGCACGTAGCGCCGGATCGGCGTGCCGTTCGTCGCGGCCAGAAGGCGCCGGAACTTCGCCGGCGAGCCGGCGCCGAGCTCCACGATCTCCTCGGGCCCCGCCTCGCTCAGGATGACGTGCCCATGTGCGTCGAGGAGCGCATGTTCCGCGCGCGTCAGATAGTACTCGGGCAACCGCGTAATCCGCTCGAACAGCGCCGATCCGGCCGCGTCGTAGAAATACTTCGGCGGCAGCGACTTCGGACGATCGCGAAGACCCCGGCGCACGTCGTCGGCGAGCGCGTCGTGCAGTCCGGGACGGTCGACGTGAACGTCCGCGTGGTAGCCCACGGCTCAGCCGCCGTATGCCAGACGGATGCCCGAGAACTGCCAGCGCGCGTCGGGCGGAAAGAAGTTGCGATAGGTACGACGGATGTGCGAGCGCGGCGTCGCGCACGAGCCGCCGCGCAGGACCATCTGATTGACCATGAACTTGCCATTATACTCGCCGAGCGCGCCATTCACCGGACGGAAGCCTGGATAGGGCAGGTAGGCGCTGGCGGTCCACTCCCACACGTCTCCGGTCATCTGCACGAGCCCTCGGCCCGATGCCGGCGCCGGCTCGCGCGGCGTGTCGTCGAGCAGCGTGCCCGGCGCCGTCTCCTCGCCGGCGGCGTTCTCCCACTCCTGCTCGGTCGGCAGCCGGGCGCCGCGCCAGCGCGCGTAGGCATCGGCCTCGTAGTAGCTCACATGGGCCACCGGCATGTGAGGCGCGACCGGGGTCATGCCGGACAGCGTGAAGCTGGACCAATCGCCGCCGGCACCGTCCCAGTACAGCGGTGCTCTCCAGCCGCGCTCCTGAACGGTGCGCCAGCCGTCGGACAGCCAGAGCTCGGGCCGCCCGTAGCCACCGTCGGCGATGAACTCGCAGTACTCGGCGTTGGTGACGAGCCGGGAGCCGAGCTCGTAGGGTCCCAGCAGCACCCGGTGACGTGGCCGCTCGTTGTCGAAGCAGAAATCGGCGCCATCGTTTCCGATCTCGGTCATCCCGCCCGCGAGTTTCACACGCTCGAACGCCGGAGCGGCGGCGTGACGCTGGACGGTCGAGGGATGGCCGTACGCCGGGCCGAGCGGATTGACCGACAGGTTGTACTTCACGTCGCTCACCAGGAGCTCCTGGTGCTGCTGCTCGTGATGCAGCCCGAGCTCGACGACGGAGGCCAACCCATCGACGCCGTCGCGCGCACCCTCGAGCAGGGCCAGCATCGACTTGTCGACGTGGGCGCGGTAGGCATACACCTCCTCGACCGTGGGGCGCGATAGGTGACCGCGGGCCGGCCGCGAGAACTGCGGTCCGACGCCGTTGTAATACGAGTTGAACAGCACCGCGTAGCGCTCGTCGAGCGGACGGTAGCCGGGCAGGCCTGGGCGGAGCACGAACGTCTCGAAGAACCACGAGACGTGGGCGAGATGCCATTTGGCGGGGCTCACGTCGGGCGTGGCCTGGACCACGTAGTCCTCGGTGGCCAGCGGCTCGCACAGGCGCTCGGTGAGACGGCGAACAGCGGCGTAGTGCGCGAGCAGGCGCTCGGCAGTCATCAGAATTGATTCGAGGGTGCAAGGGATGAGCCAGCGAGCAGCGTACCGCGTGCTATGATCGCGCGCGCGTTCCGCCGCCGCGGAGCGCCGAGGAGGCTGGCAGTGCCGGATGCGATCGATTTCGCGCGCATCGTCGATTCCGACCGTACGGTCTGGAGCGTGGAGACGGCCGGCGCCGGCCCGGCGGGTCGGCTGCCGCTGACGGCGGAGATGCTGCTCGAGCGCCCGAGCGGCGACGTCTTCGGCCTCACCCAGAACGCAGGAATGGGCTGGGATCCGCGCGAGCTCGGCCGCCCGCAGTTCCTGATGCTCGGGACGAATGGTGGCATCCGCGCCTCCGACGGCAGGCCGATCGCCCTCGGGTATCACACCGGCCACTGGGAAATTGGCCTTTTGATGCAGGCAGCGGCCGAAGAGTTGCGGGCCCTGGAGAGCCTGCCGTTCGCCGCCTATTGCTCGGACCCCTGCGACGGCCGCACGCAGGGCACGATCGGCATGATGGACAGCCTCGCCTACCGCAACGACGCCGCGCAGGTCTTCCGGCGGCTGATCCGCTCGCTCCCGACGCGGCGCGGCGTGCTCGGCGTGGCGACGTGCGACAAGGGACTGCCCGCGATGATGCTGGCGCTGGTCGCGATGCGTGACCTGCCGTGCGTGCTCGTGCCGGGTGGGGTCACGCTGCCACCGAAGGACGGCGAGGACGCGGGCAAGGTCCAGTCGATCGGCGCGCGCTTCGCCCACGGCGAGCTCACGCTCGACCAGGCGGCCGACCTCGGCTGCCGCGCGTGCGGCTCGCCGGGCGGCGGCTGCCAGTTCCTCGGCACGGCCGCCACCTCGCAGGTCATCGGCGAGGCACTCGGGCTCTCGCTGCCGCACTCGGCGCTGGCGCCGTCGGGCCAGCCGATCTGGACCGACATGGCCCGTCGCTCGGCCCGCGCGCTGGTGAGCATGAGCCGGCGCGGCCTCACCATGCGAGACATCGTGACCGACGCGGCCGTGCGGAACGCGATGGTCGTGCACGCCGCCGTCGGCGGCTCCACGAACCTCTTGCTGCATCTGCCCGCCATCGCGCACGCGGCGGGCGTGCGGCGGCCGGGCGTGGAAGACTGGACGGCCGTCAACCGGCGGGTGCCGCGGCTGGCTGACACGCTGCCCAACGGCCCACACCCGACCGTGCGCGCATTTCTCGCCGGAGGCGTGCCGGAGGTCATGCTCCATCTGCGGCGGCTCGGTCTGCTCGACGAGACCGTCCTCACCGTGTCCGGCGACACGCTCGGGCGCGTGCTGGACTGGTGGGAAGCGTCCGATCGACGTCGCGTGCTCCGCGAGCGTCTCCGGAGCGCCGACGGCGTCGACCCGGACGACGTCATCATGGACGCCGATCGCGCGCGCGCCCGGGGCCTGACGAGCACCGTGACGTTCCCGCGCGGCAACCTCGCGCCCGAGGGCTCGGTGATCAAGTCGACGGCCATCGATCCCTCGGTCGTCGACGCCGATGGGGTCTACCGGAAGACCGGACCCGCCCGCGTCTTCGTGCGCGAGAAGGACGCGATCGCGGCGATCAAGAATCGCGGCGCCGACGGCCTGAAGCCCGGCGACGTCCTCGTGCTCGCCTGTCGGGGTCCGATGGGCGCCGGCATGGAGGAGATCTACCAGATCACGGCGGCCCTCAAGCACCTGTCGTGGGGCAAGCACGTGGCCGTTATCACCGACGCCCGCTTCTCGGGCGTCTCCACCGGCGCCTGCATCGGCCACGTCGGACCCGAGGCGCTCGCGGGCGGGCCCATCGGCAAGGTGCGGGACGGCGACACGATCCGCATCGTGATCGATCGCAATCGGCTCGAGGGCTCCATCGATCTCGTGGGCGAGAGCGGACGCGAGGTCGGCGCGGCAGAAGGGGCGAAGCTGCTGGCGGCGCGGCCGCCGCGTCCTGATCTCTCGCCCGATCCGGACTTGCCGGCCGACACGCGGCTGTGGGCCGCGCTCCAGCAGGCGGCGGGCGGGACGTGGGGCGGCTGCGTCTACGACGTGGACGCGATCGTGGCCGCGCTCGGAACGACGACGCGCTAGCCGCGCATCTCAGCCGTGCGCCGGAGCGAGCGCGGAACGAGCACGCGGTCGGCAGCCTCGAACGCTCCGTGGATCACCAGCGCCATCAGCGCGGACGGAATGGCGCCGGCGAGGATCGTCGCCACGTCGTTCAGGGCGAGGCCGGTGACGATCAGGGTGCCGTAGCCCCCGCCGCCGATGAAGGCGGCCAGCGTCGCCGTCCCCACCGTGAGCACCGCCGACGTCTTGATCCCCGCCAGGATGGTGACGGACGCCATCGGCAGCTCGATCCACGCGAGCCGCCGCCAGCCTTCGATCTCGAGCACGGTGGTCATCTCGACGAGCCGCGGGTCGAGGCTGCTGAGACCGGCGAGGGTGTTGCGGACGATCGGCAGCAGCGCGTAGAGGCACAGCGCCACGAGCGCGGGAACCTTGCCGATGCCGAAGAGCGGAATCATGAAGGCGAGCAGCGCGAGCCCGGGGATCGTCTGCAGCACGCCCACGCCCATCAGCTCGACCTGCGCGAGCCGGGGTCGACGCGCAGCCAGGATCCCGAGCGGCAGCCCGACCAGCACCGCGACCGTCATGGAGACGCCGACGAGGGCGAGGTGCTCGGCCGTCAGCTTGACCAGGTTGCGGTCGGCGCCTCCGGCCGGAGCCGCTCGCCCGAGGAACGTCGCCGCCGCGTCCGCGAACGTCCCCCGCTCGAGATCGGCCAGCGCGTTCAGTCGCGCCATGGCTTCGTTGTCGAGCCGTCCGGCCAGCCGCTGCTCGAGGGCCGCCCAGGTGCGCGGGAAGCGCTCCACCGTCGAACGCCGGCCGAGGAGGACGGCGGTGTAGTCCGGGAAGAACCGGCGGTCGTCGACGAGGAGCGTGAGGTCCAGCCGCGCGAGCTGCCCGTCGGTGGAGAAGATGTCGATCACGTCGACACGGCCGCTCGCGAGCGCGCCGTACGTCAGCGCGTGCTCCATGATCCGCACGTCGGCGAATCGCAGGCCGTAATGACGGCGCAGCCCCGGCCAGCCGTCCTCGCGCTCGAGGAATCCGGGATCGAAGGCGGCGGTGAGCCTCGGGTGTCGGGCGAGGTCACTGATCGTCCGTACCCCGAGCCGTTCGGCGGCCTCCCGTCGGAGCGCGAGCGCGTACTTGTTGTCGAAGCCGAGCGGGGCGCTCAGCGTCAGCCCCCGCGGCTTCAGGCGCTCGCGGAGGATCTCGACGGCCGTCGCCGACGGGTCCTTCAGGATGGCCTGCGCGATGGTGCCCGTGTACTCGGGATAGACGTCGATGTCGCCGCTCGCGAGCGCGGTGTAGACGATGCCGGTGCCGCCGAGGCCCAGCCGCCGCTCCGCGCGCGCCTCGCCCGTCGCGTCGATGATCTGCGCGACGATCTCCGCCAGGATGTAGCTCTCCGTGAACGACTTGGAGCCGACGCGGATGATCGGGGCGTCCGGGCGCGACTCCGCGCAGGCGCTCAGCGTGAGCAGCGCGCCGACGACGGCGACGACGCCACGTCGCGACACGTCAGAGGTACTGCGTCATCGCCGGCGGCGGCGCCTGCGCGCGGAGGAATTCGGCGACGAACGGCTCGGCGGGCCGGCGCGCGAGATCGGCGAAGGTCCCCTGCTGGACGACCCGGCCGCGGCTCAGCAACGTGATGGTGGCGCCGAAGACGAACGCTTCGCGGACGTCATGGGTGACGACGATCACCGCCTTCCGCAGCTCGCCGATGACGCCGACCAGCTGCTCCTGGAGCTCCGCGCGCGCGATCGGGTCCAGCGAGCCCAGTGGCTCGTCGAGCAGCAGCACCGGCGGATCGAGGATGAGCGCGCGCAGCAGACCGGCGCGCTGGCGCTGGCCGCTGCTGAGCTGGTCCGGATAGAGATCGAGGAGCGGCGTCTCGAGATCCACCAGCCCTGCCAGCGTCGCGAGGCGCGCGGCTTGCCTGTCGTCGCTCCACCCGGCGGCACGCGCCGGGAGCGTGACGTTGCGGGCGACGCTCAGGTGAGGGTAGAGCGCGCCATCCTGCACGACGTACCCGATGCGCGCGGCCGGCTCCACGCGGACGTCGCCCGAGTCCGGGCGGACGAGGCCGAGAATGATCTTCAGGATCGTCGACTTGCCGGAGCCGGTGGAGCCGAGGAGCACATGGGTGGCGCCGGACTCGACGGTCAGCGAGACGTCGTCGAGGGCGACGCGCCCGGCGAACTTCTTCGAGACGTGGCGCAGCGCGATCATCGCGCCGACGTCAGCAGCCGATGCCGCGCGCCATGAGCACGGCCGCCAGCGGCATCAGCGCGAGCAGCGCCAGCTCGAGATGCAGGAGCCGCCGGATGCCCGAGACCGCGGCCGCATCCGGCGGCGGGCCTCCCGCGTCCAGGGTGCGACGCCAGCCGATAAAGCGCCGCGTCGGGACGATCGAGATCACCGAGATCGCCACGTACAGCAGCATCTTCGCGATGAACGCCGGGTTCGGCAGGTAGAAGCCCATTCCCTTGGCGTAGAAGAAGAGCCGCAGCAACCCGGTGGCCAGCGTGAGCATCGCCGCCCCGAAGAAGACGATGTCCAGTCGTGGCAGCTGTCGCACCTGCTCGACGCCGAGCGGCGGCCGACACACGACGAGCTCGGCCGTGAGGAACGCGCCCAGCACGATGATCGAAAGGTAATGAAGGTAGGCGATCAGCGGCTCCATGCCGTCCGATCCTACCGCGACTCACCCCCGCGGTGCGCGAGCCACAACCCCACGCCGACACAGCCGAGGCCCAGCGCGACCGGCATCGTCACCCGCTCGGCCAGGACCAGTGCGCCGAGTGCCGCCGCCGTGAACGGGCTCAGCGAGAGGAATACCGTCACCTCCGTGGCCGGCGCATTGCCCAGCGCCCATAGCCAGAGAAAGTATCCGACGCCGCTGCTGACGCCGATGAACACGACCGCGGCCCACCCGGCGCCGGTGAAGCTTGGCCAGCCGGCGTAGAAGCCCTCGCCGGCGGCGAGCGCCGCCAGGAAGGCGACGGAGGCCAGCATCGCCAGCGCGCTCACCGGCACCGTGGGATATTTCCGGACATAGGGGCGATAGAGAACGCTGCAGACGGCGCCGCTCAGCGCGCTCGCGAACACCGCCGCCTCGCCGAGCCACTCCTGTGGGCCACCGGCGCGGTGGACGGCCTTCTCGCCGAGCGCCAGCGCGACGCCGGTGATCGTGAGCAGGACGCCGGCGGCCTTGGCGACGCCGAGACGCTCGTGGCCGAGAGCGGCGGCGAGGAGCATGGTGAGGAGCGGCAGCGTCGCGAAGATGACCGCCGCGCGCGCGGCCGGAATGAACCGGAGCCCGAAGTTCAGGAGCGCGATGAGGACGCCGAATTGCGCGATGCCGAGCAGCGCGATCGGGACCAGGTCGCGGGCGGCGAACCGCGGCCGCGGCGCCGCCAGCGCGATCGGCAGTAGGCACAGGAAGCCGATCGCGTAGCGGAGCAGGGCGAGCGAGGCCGGACCCGTCTGGTCCACGACGAAGCGCGTGGCCACCATGGCCGAGCCCACCTGGATGCCCGTCGCGGCGGCAGCCGCCGTCGCCAGCGCGCGCCGGTTCAGAGCGTCTTCTCCCAGCTCTCGCCGACGAGCTCGTGACCGAAGCTCGCATGCGGCTCGCTGTCGATCAGCCGGTAGCCAGCGGCCTCGTAGATCCGCCGGGCCGCCGTCAGCACGCTGTTGGTCCAGAGCGTGATCCTCCGGTAGCCGGCGGCGCGCGCGAACGCCTCGCACTCGGCGACGAGCCGCGCGCCGATGCCGAGACCGCGCGCCCTGGGCTCCACGATCAGCAGTCGCAGCTGCGCGACACTCTTCGAGCGCTTCACGAGGAAGACGGAGCCGACGGGCTCGCCGTCCTTCTCGGCGATCCAGCAGCGCTCGCGGGCCGGATCGAAGCGCTCGATGAACCTGGCGACGATGGAGGCGACGAGCGCCTCGAAGCGCTCGTCCCAGCCATACTCCTCGGCGTAGAGCGCGCCGTGGCGCTGGACGACCCAGCCCATGTCCCCGGGCCGGTGCGGCCGCAGCGTGAACGGCGGCGGGCCATCGCCGCCGCCGAGCACGGTCTCGATCGTCTCCATGGCGTCGATCACGCGGCGCTGGTCCGTGTCGGACAGCGGCGCCAGCAGCGCGGCCGTCTCGTCGTGCGAGCGGGTCCCCAGCGGCGCGAAGGCCGCCCGGCCGGCCGTCGTGAGCGCGAGGTGGCTCCGACGCCCGTCCGAGGCCGAGCGCGTACGGGCGATCAGCCCGCGGCGCTCGAACCCACGGATGAGCCGGCTCAGGTACCCGGCGTCGAGGTTCAAATCCTTGCCGAGCTCGGCCGCCGTGGGCGCCGCCGCCCGGTGCGCCAGCTCATACAGAACGCGCACTTCGGCCAGCGAGAAGTCGCTGCCGAGATAGTGGAGCACGCCGATCCGGGACGTGTAGAAGCGGTTGAATCGCCGGACGGCGGCCACGCGCCGCTCGAGATCGACCTGGACCGCCATGACCCGACCTCCACGACGATGGTTGCCGATAATCAAGCAAAGAAGTTGCCGATGTCAACTGGTACGGCTTCCGACCGGTGTAGTACCATCGCCGCACCCACCGAGGAGGAGCCATGGCGATCACGGCCAAGCTGCTGCACGTCGACCTGACGAATCGCGAGACGCGGACGGAAGAGGTTCCCGAGACGCTGCTGCGCAAGTACCTCGGCGGCGGGGCGCTCGCCGCGCACATCCTGCTGCGGGATCTGCCGCCGAACGCCGATCCGCTCGGCCCCGACAACGTCCTCGTCTTCACGACCAGCGTGATCAACGGTCTGTCGCTCTCCGGCACCAACCGCTACACGGCCGCCGCCAAGTCACCGCTGACCGGCGGCTACGGCGAGAGCGAAGCCGGCGGCTGGTGGGCGCCCGAGCTCCGGGCGGCCGGCTGGGACGGCGTGGTCGTGCACGGCGCCTCGGCGACCCCGGTCTATCTGTGGATCAAGGACGACAAGGTGGAGTTCCGTGACGCCACGCCGTACTGGGGCAAGCTCAGCGGCGACGTGCAGGACGGAATCGAGGCGGAGCTCGGCGACCGGCGGGTGCGGACGCTGCAGTGTGGCGTCTCCGGCGAGCGCGGCGTGCGGTTCGCGGCCATCGTGAACCAGCTGAAGCACTTCCACGGGCGCGGTGGGCTCGGCGCCGTGATGGGCAGCAAGAAGCTGAAGGCCATCGTCGTGCGGGGCAGCAAGCCGCCCGCGGCCGCCGACAAGGACGGCGCCAAGAAGCAGCTCGTCTTCTTCAAGGATCACTACGACCGCGCCACCGATCGCTTTCACCAGCTCGGCTCCTCGAGCGGCGTGCTGGCGCTCGAGGCGGGCGGGATTCTGCCGACGCGCAACTTCCGCGACGGCTCGTTCGAGGGCGCCAAGGACATCAGCGGTCAGAAGATGCGCGACACCATCCTGGTCAACCGCGGCACCTGCTACGCGTGCGCGGTGGCGTGCAAGCGCGAGGTCGAGGTGAAGGAGCTCGGCGTGACGCCGAAGTTCGGCGGTCCCGAATACGAGACCCTGGCCGCCTCCGGCTCACTGCTCGGTGTCCGCGACCTCAACAAGCTGGCCCTCATCAACCAGCTCCACGCGCAGTACGTGCTCGACTCGATCTCGTGCGGCGCCGTCATCGCCTTCGCCATGGAGTGCTACGAGCACGGCATCATCACCGGGGAGATGGCCGGCGGCCTCGATCTCACCTGGGGCAACGCGGACGCCGTGATCGAGCTGATCCACCAGATCGGCAAGCGCGAAGGCGTTCTCGGCCGGCTCCTGGGCGAGGGCGTCAAGCGCGCCGCCAGGGAGCTCGGCAAGGGCTCGGAGCGCTTCGCCCTGCACGTGAAAGGGCAGGAGCTGCCGATGCACGATCCGCGCGGCAAGAAAGGGCTGTCGCTGGCCTATGCGCTGTCGCCGACGGGCGCCGACCACATGGAGGCGCCCCACGATCCGCTCTACGCGGGATTCCATCCGCAGGGGCACCCCCTCGGCGTGCTGGGCCTCATCGAGCCGCTCGATCCCCTCACGCTCGACGCCAAGAAGGTGCGGGCGTTCTACGTGACGCAGCAGGTGTGGAGCGCCTACAACTCCGTGGGGATGTGCGATTTCGTCGGCGCGCCGCTCAATGCCATGCAGCTCGAGCCCATGATCGACTACGTCAACTCGGTCACCGGCTGGAACATGAGCCTCTACGAGCTCATGAAGGTCGGCGAGCGCAACAACACACTCGCGCGCATGTTCAATGTGCGCGAAGGATTTACACCGGAAGACGACGTCCTCCCCCAGCGCCTGCACGAGGGGATCGGGAACGGCGCCCTGAAGGGGGAGAAGATCGACCCCGACCAGTTCTTCACCGCCCGCCGGACCTACTACGAGATGGCCGGCTGGGACCCTCACACCGGCCGCCCCAGTGCCGCGAAGCTGGCGGAGCTAGGGATCAGCTAGGGCCCCCCAATATCCAACGAGCGGGGCGTCTTCCCTCGACGCTTCGGAACTTTCGCTCCAGGGCGTCGAATGGGCTGAGGCCCCGCTCGCTGTAACAGCG
>JBIOXS010000061.1:0-9953 GCA_044869815.1 Candidatus Rokuibacteriota bacterium
CGCATCGCGCACGACGATCGGACGCCGCTCCGTGATCGCGCGCGCGAACGCCGGCACCTCCTGGAGCCCGTAGGGTCCGGGGCCGTCGTGCCGTTTGCCGGAGGCGAGCTGAGAGACCAGCGGCACGAGCAGGCCTTCGCTGCAAACGAGAACCGAACAGCGTTCGAAGCCGCAGGCGTGGGCCGTGGTGCGGGCGAGGGCGCGCAAGGACAACGGCCGGCGGACGCGGTCCGTGACCACGGTCCGCTGGGGCATGGCGCCGAAACCACCGTGCAAACGTGTTTCCATCACGTCAGTGGCCGCCGAGATTCCGGTGGCACATGGCCGCACGCGAAATCGATGCAACGGAAAGGCCGGCGAGCGCCGGCCGTCAGCGGCGCGGGAGCGGCTCCAGCCGGATGAGCCGGCCCTTGGGATGATCGGTGAGCAGATACAGAAATCCGTCCGGGCCTTGCCGGACGTCGCGGACGCGCTCGCCGGGCTCGATGACGTACCGTTCCTCGTGAACCACGCGATGATCGCGCAGCCGCAGTCGCACCAGACGGCCGGGCTGGAGCGAGCCCACGAGCAGATCGCCACGCCAGTCGGCAAACGCCTCGCCGGTATAGAAGACGGCGCCGGACGGCGCGATGACGGGGTCCCAGTAGTACACGGGCTGCTCCATTCCCTGCGCCGACGTGCCATACCCGATGCGTGCGCCCGAGTAATCCCTTCCGTAGGTGATGACGGGCCAGCCGTAGTTGCGGCCGGGTTGCGGATTGTTCAGCTCGTCACCGCCGCGCGCGCCGTGCTCCACCGTCCACAGCTCACCGGTGGCGTCGAGAGCGGCGGCCTGGACGTTGCGATGTCCGTACGACCAGATCTCGGGACGCACGTTGGCGCGTCCGACGAAGGGATTGTCGCGCGGCGCCGAGCCGTCCGCGTTGATCCTGACGATCTTGCCGAGCGTGGTGGTGAGATCCTGCGCGAGCTCGGAGTGCTGGTAGCGCTCACCGAGCGTCACGAACAGTGTGCCGTCTGGCCGCCACACCAGCCGCGAGCCCCAGTGATTGTTGCCGTTCACCTTCGGCTCCTGACGCCAGATCACCTGCACGCCTTCGAGCCCGCGGTCGCCGAGACGGCCACGCGCGACGGCCGTACCGCCGCCCGCTCCACCCGGCTCCGCGAACGAGAGATAGACGAGCCGGTCCTGCGCGAAGCCGGGACTGAGCGCCACGTCGAGCAGGCCGCCCTGGCCGCGTGCGAGCACCGCCGGCACGCCGGCGAGCGGCGGCGACAGCTGACCGTCGCGGCCGGCGAGCCGCAGTCGGCCGGGGCGCTCCGTGACGAGCATGCGACCGTCGGGCAGGAAGGCGACAGCCCACGGATGCTCCAGCCCGACCACGAGATTCGTCGCGCGTGCGGGCAGCGGGACTTCCTTCGGCGTGGGCGAGCGTGGCGCCTCTTGCGCGAACGCCGGCGCCCCGAGCGCGAGGAGGGCGACGAGGACGAGACTTCGGCGAGACGCCATGGCGCTCAGCGTAGATGCGAGCGATCCGCGGTGCAAATCCTGCGCAGTCCGCACGCACGCAACGAGCACCGCGGTTCACCCGCGCGGGGCCGGACGTTCCGCGACGCCGCGCAAACCACCGATTCTCATGTGAGGCCGCCGGCCTCGCCGTCTGGCACGCCGAACGCAACTCGCGTGGGGCGTCGGGGGCTCGCGCCTCGCGTCGTCCGCTGCCGGCCGCAGCGATCGCTCGCGCTGTCCGGAGGGTTGAGCCTTGATCGCACGCCATCGCCCGAAGTCGCTGTTCAGACCTGCCGATGTCGAGCGCGTCCGCGAACGGTTCCAGACCATTCTCAGAAACGTCTGTGAAAAGCCGCTGGTCCAGGTGAAGCCGCCCGCGGAGGCGGCGGCCAGGAAGGCGCCGATGCCGCCGCCCGCCGTCCGCCGACGCAAACGCGCCTAGCAGGTCACCTCGCGAGCTTCGCGACGACCCGACCGAGGGCCAGACGCAGGGCGGCGTGCGTCACGGGCTTGGCCAGGACGAAGTCCGGCCGCGCGCAATCGGCGGGGCGACCATCAGGATCGTCGCCCCATCCCGTCACGAGCCCGATGGGGAAGGGCGGCTCGTGCTCCTTGGCCGCCCGGATGATGTCCCATCCCGTCACCTCCGGCATGCCGAGATCGGTGATGACGAGATCGAGCGCGCCGCCGTTGCCCATCCTCGCGAGGCCTTCGCGGCCGTGGCCTGCCTCTTCCACGTGGTGGCCGTCTTCACGAAGGATGTCGGCGATCACCTCACGAATGGGAAGGTCGTCGTCGATGAGCAGGATGCGGAGCGGCGTGCGAAGCACGGCGGGCGGCGGCGCCGAGCCCGTCGCTTCCGACCCGCTCGCGGGCGGCAGCGTGAAGGTGACGGTGGTGCCGCGTCCCGGCGTGCTGTGGATCGCCATGGTGCCGCCATGGGCGCCGATGATGCCGTAATTGACGCTGAGGCCGAGCCCCGTGCTCTTCGGACCCTTGGTCGTGAAGAACGGCTCGAGCGCGCGACGCTGCACCTCCGGCGACATTCCCGTTCCCGTGTCCGACACGGCGCAGCTCACGCCACTGGCGTCGCGCCAGGTGCGCAGCGTCACCCGCCCGCCCGCGGGCAGGGCGTCGATCGCGTTGAGCACGAGGTTCATCAGGACCTCACGCAGAGCGGCCGCCTCGCCGGCGATGGGCGGGATCTCCCCGGGCTCGGCGGTGACGTCGATCCGGATGCTCTGCTTCTGCGCCTGATCGAACCAGCGTGGGCGCGTCAGCTCGACGATCTCGTGCACGAGCTGGTTGAGATCGAGTGATTCGAGGAGGGGGGTGGTGTGCGCGCGGCTGAAGGAGCGGATCCGCCGCACGACCTCGGCCGCATCGAGGGCGGCGCGATTGACCGTCTCGAGCGATCGCCGGTGGTCGGTGGTGGCGAGCCGGCGCAGCAACAGCTCCGTCCGCCCCGCGATGATGCCGAGCAGGTTGTTGAGATGGTGCGCGGCGCCGGACGCCACTTCGCCGATGGCGCGAAGGGTCTCGCTGCGCACGAGCTGGGCCTGGGCCCGGGACAGCTCGTCGTACGCGCGTTGCGCCTCCTCGTAGAGCTGCGCGTTCTGGATGGCGACCGCTGCGTGATCGGCGAAGGTCTCCAGCAGCAGCACCTCGGCGCCCGAGAAGGCGCGCGGCCCCGCGTCGGCCACGGAGAGCACGGCGATGACCTTCCCTTTGGCGCGCAGCGGCGCCGCCAGCACGCCGCGAGCGCCGAGGTCGGCGATACGTCGCCGCAGGTCGTCGTCGAGCGCGATGGCGCTGTCGGCGAGGATGTCCTCCGTCGACACCGGACGTCCGAGGCGCGCCGTCAGTCCCGAGATGCCGATGCCGGCGGGGATGCGATGGCCCGGCGCGAAGCGCTCCTGCAGCGGCCCCGCACACGCCACCTCCATGAGCGATCCGTCGGGCTCGACCATGCGGAGATCGGACGAGGCGGCGTTGAAGAGGAGGACGGCGCTCTCGACGATGCGAGTGCCAAGCGCCTTGAGGTCCAGCGTCTCGGTGAGCACGCGCGCGAAGCGCCCGAGCTCCTCGGCCTCACGTCGGCGGCGCTCGGTCTCGTCGTACAGCCGCGCATTCTCGAGCGCGAGCGCCGCCTGATCGGCGAAGGTTTGCAGCAGCGCGATCGTGGGCGTGGCAAAGTCGCGCGGGGTGTCGTGGGCGATCGACAGGCCGCCGATGATCCGCCCCTTGGCCCGCATGGGCACGGCCAGCACCGCGCGATTGCCGGCGGCCATGATGCGACGCCGCATATCCGCCGGCACCGGCAGCACCGCGTCCTCCAGGATGTCCTTCGACCACACCGGCGCTCCGGAGATGAGCGCCCGGCCGATGACGCCCGCGCCCGGCGGAAAGCGCTGGTTGCGCTCGAAATGCGACAACCCCTGCCCGCCCCAGGCCAGCGCCCGCGCCGAGCCGTCGGCCTCCAGCAGGTAGAGGGCCGATGAGTTCGCGTCGAAGAGCGACAGCACGCTCTCGACCACGCGCTCGGTCACCGAGCCGACGTCGAGGCTCTCGGTCAAGAGCGCGGCCACGCGTGCGAGCTCCTCGGCTTCGTGCCGCCGCTGGACCGTGTCGGCGTACAGGCGGGCGTTTTCCAGCGCGTGCGCGGCCTGGTCGGCGAAGGCCTGCATCAGCGCGATCTCCTCGGCGTCGAAGTGGCGCCCCGCGTCGCCGAACACGGCCAGGGCCCCGACCGCCGCGTCCTGCGCGATCAGGGGAACGGCCAGGGCCGACCGGTCCGCACCGTCGTCGCCCGCCACCGTGTGGCTCTGCACCGGCTGCCGCGACGTCAGCGCCTGCTCGACGACGCGAACCATCGCGGCCGACGTGGCGTCGCCCTCGACCGGTCCCCCGGCGCCGGCGCTGACGGCGACCGCGCTCAGCTTGCCGGCCTCCGCATCCCGACGAAAGAGACCGGCGCTCTCGGCGGCGAACAGCGGCCGGAGCGCCTCGACGATCCGGCGGCCGATGTCGGCGAGGTCCAGCGATTGGGCGATGGCGCGACCGAGCTCGGCCAGGCTCTCGGCCGCGCGGCGGCGGCGCTGCGCCTCCTCGAGATTGACGGCGTTGGTGATGGCGATCGCGGCCTGGCCCGTGAGCAGGCCCAGCAAGCGCTGCTCCTCTTCGGTGAATCTCCGACGCGGCTGCGTGAGCACCACGAGCACGCCGACCACTCGCCCCGCCGCCAGCAGCGGCCAGCCGGCGAAGCCATGGAGACCGCCGTCCGTGGTGAGCCGCCGGTTCAGCAATCGCGGATCTTCGGCGATGTCCTCGATGTACGCGGGCTGGCGCGACTCGAAGATGCGACCGACGAGACCGCCGCCATAGGGAATGGCCACGTGCTCGTCGGCCGCCCCGTCGCCGGTCTGGTCGACGCCGAAGGAGCCTTGCAAGCGGAGCACGCGATGGAGAGGGTCGTCGATCCAGACGCGGGCGGCGGTGGCGTCCAGGAGCGTGGCCGTCGCGCGCGCCACCTCGGCGAAGAGCCGCACGGTTTCCGACGTCGAGGTGAGCCGGCGCGTGAGCTCCGTCAGTGCTTGCAGCTTCTCGGCTCGGACGCCCGACGTGCGCTCCGCGGGTCGTGGCGACCGCTTCCGCACGCTCGCTCCTTTTCTCGACGGCTCGCGCTCGACACCGGCGCGGGGAACCCGGCTGCAGCGTCGACGTCTATGCTGTCACACACCCTCCGGCGATTCCAAGTTTGCGATATCGTCCTTGCTTTCTCGCCGTGGCCTTTGCCACAATCCTCCCGCACCAATGGCCGTTCGTTCCGCGCTGGCGAGCCGGTGGTACAGCGACCTCACCACCTATCATTGGTGTGTCCTGGTCGTTTGTTCCCTGGGCTGGCTGTTCGACACGATGAACATGCGGATGTTCATCCTCGCGCGCGGCGGCGCGCTGGCGGCGCTGGCCGCGCCGGGCGAAGACGTCGACGCCGTCGGGCGGCTGGCCACCACCGTCGTCATTCTCGGCTGGGCCACCGGCGGCATCCTGTTCGGCGTGCTGGGGGACAAGTGGGGGCGGGTCAAGACGATGGCGGCGGCCGTCCTCGTCTACTCCGTCTTCACCGGGCTGACCGCGTTCGCCGGATCGCCGGGCGAATTCATGGCGTTCGGCTTCTGCAACGGCGTCGGGATGGGCGGCCAGTTTTCGGTGGCCGTCGCGCTGCTGGCGGAGGCGATCCCCGCCCGCTCACGATCGGTGGCGCTGGGGCTGCTGCAAGGACTGTCCGCGGTCGGCAACATCGTGGGCTCGCTCGTCGGCTACGCGCTGCTCCCCGGCGGCTGGCGACCCATGTTCCTCGTCGGCGCCGCGCCCATGCTGCTGGTGGTCCTCATCGTCACCCTGCTCGAGGAGCCCGAGTCGTGGCGCCACTCGGTGGCCGCGACGCGACGGCAGGGCGGCCCGCGGCTCGGATCCTATCGCGAGCTCCTGCTGACCGACGCGCGCTGGCGCAAGCACGCCCTGGCGGGCGGCGTACTGGCCGCCGTCGGCGTCACCGGCATCTGGGGCGTCAGCTTTTACTCGCCCGAGCTGCTCAGTCACGCGCTCAGCGACGTCGATCCCGAGACCCTCGCGCGCCAGACGACGATCATGACGATCTGCCAGGACCTCGGCGCCTTCGCGAGCATCATCGGCTTTCCCCTCCTGAGCGATCGCATCGGGCGAAAGCCGGCGTTCCACGTGGCCTGCTGGCTCGGCCTGGTGTCGATCGTATTCGTGTTCGGCCTTCTCGATGACGCCCGGCAGATCGTGCCGTTCGGGCTGTTCCTGGGATTCGGCACGCTCGGATTGTTCGGCGGCTACGCCGTCTATTTTCCCGAGATCTTCCCGTCCCGGCTTCGCGCAACCGGGATCGCATTCTGCTACAACGCCGGGCGCTATCTGGCCGCCCCCCTCAACGTGGCGCCCAACTACTTGCAGGCGCCGCTTCTGCGTCTCTTCCCGCACATTCCGACCTACCGCACCGGGCCGATTGCGCTCGCCGCCGTGTACTTCATTGGCATGGTGGTCATGGCGGCGGCGCCGGAGACGAAAGGCAAGGCGCTGCCTGACGACGGCGGGAGGCATCCCTGATGATCCGACTCTTCCGGGAATCCGATCGCGACCGCTTGAAGACGATCACCGCCGAAGTCTTCGGGCCCGCCGCCGTCGACTACTACCTCGAGCGGCGCTTTGGCCCCATCCAGGGACGCGACTGGACGTGGCGGAAGGCGCGTCACATCGACGAGGACATCCGCAGCAACGCCGGCGGGATCTTCGTCTACGAAGACCCCGAGCGCCCGCGCGACGGCACGGTGATCGGCTACATCACGGTGACGCTCGATCGCGACGCAGGCATCGGCCGGATTCCGAACCTCGCCGTTGCCGTCGAGGCCCAGGGGCGTGGCGTTGGCCGCGCGCTGGTGGAGCATGCGCTCGAGTACCTCCGGACGGAGGGCATGCTGCTCGCGCGCGTCGAGACGCTCGAGGGCAACGCCGCGGGGCAACATCTCTATCCGGCGCTCGGCTTCGAGCGCATCATCCGGCAGATCTATTACGTCACCCGGCTCCGGAAAGAACCGCTGGCCGGTTCCCGCCTCTACGTCGTGGCGCGGGAGCAGGCCGCACTCTTCGAGCACCTCCGGCAGGATCTGGCGGAGCTGCCGGAGGTCGAGGTGGTGCAGGACCGCCGACACGGCGAGCGCCGGACAGCGCCCGCGGCCGCCGCGGCGGAGCGCCGCGTGGCCGATCGCCGCCTCGTCAGCGTCGAGGAGGATCTGGCGCGCTACGGCCGCGCCGTCGTCGAGCGGTGACCGCGCGCACGGTGTCGGACGTCATTCGGATTCGATGCCTGGCGGCCATCGGCGATCGCGAGATCCAGGGGTTGAGCGACGTGCTAATCGACTGCGTCGAGGGCGGAGCATCCGTCAGCTTCATGCTGCCGATGTCCCGCGCCAAAGCCGAGGCCTTCTGGCGTGCGATGTCGGCGAGCGTGGCGCGCGGCGAGCGCCTGGTCTTCGCGGCCGAAGACGCCGCCGGAACGATCGTCGGCACCGTTCAGATCATCCTGGCTCAGCCCGAGAACCAGCCGCATCGCGGCGACCTCGCGAAGATGCTCGTGCATCGACGCGCACGCCGGCGGGGCATCGGGGCCGCGCTGCTCGCCGCCGCCGAGCAGGGTGCGGTCCGCGCCGGCAAGACGCTGCTGGTGCTCGATACCGCCAGCGACGACGCCGAGCGCCTGTACGCCCGGCAGGGCTGGCAGCGCTGCGGCGTCATTCCGAACTACGCGCTGTGGCCCGATGGCACGCCCTGCGCGACCACGTTGTTTTTCAAGTCCCTGCGCGACTGAGACGTCCGGCGTGTCACGCGCGCCTTGCCAAGCGGCGGCGCCGGAAGGACACTACTCGACGTCGACCGTGATGCGTCCGAAATGAGCACGCTCGCTTTGAGCCTTCGCGCGGCAATCGTCCGCTACGCCTTCGCGGCAGCCACCACCGCCGCCGTCACCACTGTCTCGGTCACGCTGCGCCCGCTGATCCAGCCGCGTCACTCGCCGCCGTTCCTGCTGGCCGTGCTCGTCGTCGCCTGGGTGGCCGGCTTCGGGCCGGCGATGCTGGCGTGCGTGCTGAGCATCCTGGCCATGAACTACTTCTTCATTCCGCCGCTGCATTCCCTGTCGCTGCTGAGCGCGCACGAGCTGATCGGCGTGCCGGTCTTCGCCGTCGTCGCCCTCGGCATGGCATGGCTGGCCACCACGCGCCGCCGGGCGCAGGCCGACCGCGCCGAGGCGCTGGAGCGCGAGCACGCGGCTCGCGCCGAGGCCGAGGCGGCCAATCGGGCCAAGGACGAGTTCCTGGCCGTGCTCGGGCACGAACTGCGCAACCCGCTCGCCGCCATCACCAGCGCCGTCCACGTGCTCGATCGCGTCGACGGGCGTGACGAGACGGCCGTCTGCGCGCGCGAGCTCATCGCCCGTCAGGCCGCGAATCTCGGCCGCCTCGTCGACGACCTCCTCGAGGTCAACCGCGTCATGAAGGGCAAGGTGATGCTCAATCGCCAGCCGATCGACCTCTCGGAGGTCGTCCGCCGCTGCCTCGCCACTCTGGGCGCGGCCGGCCGGCTCGACCGACACGCGCTGAAGGTTGACCTGCGCACCGTCTGGGTCGACGCCGACGCCGTCCGCCTGGATCAGGTCGTCACGAACCTGATCGAGAACGCCGTGAAGTACACGCCCGCCGACGGCGCCATCTTCGTGACCCTCGGCGACGCCGGCGCTCACGCCGTCCTGCAGATCCGCGATACCGGCATCGGCATTCCGGCCGATCTGCTGCCGCGGATGTTCGACGTCTTCGTGCAGGGCGATCCCGGCTCGCGGCACTCGCACGGCGGCCTCGGCATCGGCCTCACCGTCGTCCGTCGGATGATCGAGCTGCACGGCGGCAGCGTCGGCGCCGCCAGCGACGGCGCCGGCCGCGGCAGCACCTTCACCGTGCGCCTGCCTCGGATCCCGCCTCCGACGCAGCGCGGGCACGAGCCCCGAGTTTCTGCGGTGCCCCGCGGCCGCTGACCGGATCGCCTCACCTCCCGCGCGCCCGGCGTTTCGCACGAGGCCGGCGGGCCTCGAGCGCGGCATTCAGCCGCCGCTGCAAGGCGTCGTCGTGCGCGTAGAGGCGGAGCGCCTCGGCGGCCGCCTTCGAGTCCGCAGCCGAGCCGCGGGCCACCAGCTCGACGAGGACATCGAAGCCGATCTCGTCGCGCGACGCGACGAGCGCCAGGATGATCGCGTGCCGCACGTCCGGGCGATCCTCGCTCGGCAACCGATCGCGGAGCGCCACGACGGCCTCGGGCCGGCGGGCATCCCCGAGGGCCATCGCCGCCGCCCGCGCGACGTCGCGATCGTCCGAGGCCAGCCGCTGCGCAACGAACGACACGGGGTCACTGCGACCGAGGCCCAGAAGGCCAGCGAAGGCTTCCGCGAGAACACCGGGATCGTCGTCGCCCCGCAGCGCGAGGAAGCGCAGGAGGAGCGCGACGTCGGGCCGGCCGCTGGCCACGAGCGCGCGGATGCCGCCCGCCCGCGCGGTCGGCTCTGGATCCACCAGCAGGCCGACACACACGGTCAGGCGCGGCGGGATGCCCGGTGACGACGAGGGCCATGGCGCTCAGCGCCCGGAGCTCCGGTGCCGTGTCGATCGGCTCACCGAACACGGGTTCCCGCTGGACGTGAGCCGCGCCGCGGAGGAAGACGTCGGAACCGGTGGCATCGCCGAACGACAGCAGCGCCTGGACGATCGCCGTCTTGGCGACGCATCCCGGATCGCGCCGAACCGGATCGTCGAGAAATCTCGGGAACGCGGCGATCAGGTGCGGCGCGAGCGCGGCGAGATCCGCCTCGCGCGCG
>JBIOXS010000062.1:0-2623 GCA_044869815.1 Candidatus Rokuibacteriota bacterium
AAGCTGGCGGAGCTAGGGATCAGCTAGGGCCCCCCAATATCCAACGAGCGGGGCGTCTTCCCTCGACGCTTCGGAACTTTCGCTCCAGGGCGTCGAATGGGCTGAGGCCCCGCTCGCTGTAACAGCGCTTCGTTCCGTCAGCCGTCAATCCGTGGAAGGTTGAGTTCCTCGAAACGGCGGTACCCACGTTCCTTACGCTGTCGTCGTCTGTTCATTGCACGCGAGATGCCACCGATCAGGGCTTGTGGAAACGCTCCACGCCGTCGGCCCCGAGGGCCCGCACGGCACGGCCTTCCGCCTCGAGGAAGTTCAGGTGAGCCAGCGTCTCGCCGATGGCGAACCCGAGCTGGTGGGTGTCGAGCTCTCGACGGAACAGCACGGGAATGAGCTCGGCGCCGCTCTTCGGCTCGATCAGCGCGTCCGCCGCTTCCGCCAGCCGGGCGTCGTGATGCTGCACCAGCGTCGACAGCCGATGATGCAGTCCGCGGAATGGCAGGCCGTGGGACGGGAGCACCAGCGTGTCCGCCGGCAGCGTGAGGAATCGCGCCAGCGAGTCGAGGTAGTAGCGCAACGGGTTCTCGTGAGGCCGCTCCGGCCACACGCTCACGTTCGTGGTGATCTTCGGCAGCACCTGGTCGCCGGCGATGAGGGCGCGGGCGTCGTCCGAGAACAGGCAGGCGTGCTCGGGCGAGTGCCCGCGCGCGGTGATGACGCGCCACCGGCGGCCGCCGATGGTGACCGTCTCGCCGTCGGCGATCGGCATGAAGTGAAACGGCAGGCCATCCACGAGCCCCGGATAGTGATTGCCGCGCGCCCGGATCTTGACCAGATGATGCTCGGCGATGCCGTGCTTGCGATAGTGCACCACCCGGCGATCCAGATCGGCATCATCACGGCTGCGGAGCGCGTATTCGGCCGCGAGCCACTCCGTCTGCGTGCACCAGAGCGGCGCCGCCCAGCGCTCGGTGAGCCAGGCGGCGTTGCCGATGTGGTCCGGGTGGAAGTGGGTGACGAGGACGCGCCCGATCGGCTTGCCGTCGAGGCCGTGCGCGAACAGCTGGGCCCAGCGCTCCCGTGTCGGCGCCAGCGCCACGCCGGTGTCGACGGCCGTCCAGCCGTCTCCGTCGGCGAGGAGCCACAGATTGATGTGATCGAGCTGGAACGGCAGGGGCATGCGCAGCCAGCGGATCCCCGGCGCCACCTCGATCGTCTCCGCCGCCGGCGGCGCGCTCCACGGATGCTCGAGAGCCATGCTCAGCCGCGCAAGCCCGGCATGTCGAACCCGCGCTGCGCGAGGTCGCTCAGCAGCGCGTTCGCCTGCTCGCGCGTCAGCGCCACCAGCGGCGGTCGGACGGTCGTCCACTCGGCGAGACCCGACCAGTGCGCCACCGCCGCCTTGAGAGCCGGGATCATCGGATACCTCGCGAACGTGCTCCGGATCTCGTCGAGGCGCTTCTGCTGCGCATCGGCATCGGCGTCGCGCCAGGTGGCGTAGAGCCGCGCGATCGCCGCCGGGTTCACGTTCGCGGTGGCGCTGATGCAGCCGGCGCCGCCGTGACGCATGCCGGCCAGCAGAAACGTCTCGGCGCCCGGGAAGACGTCGAAGCCCGCCGCCGCGAACCGATCCAGCATCGCCTTCGTGTTGTTCCAGTCGCCCGAGGAGTCCTTGGCGCCGGCGATGACGCCCGGGTACGTCTTCAGCAGCCGCTCGATGAGCGCGAGCGTGATCGGCACGTTCGACACGGGCGGGATGTGATACAGGTACACGCGCAGCCCGGTCTCGCCGACGCGCTCGACGACCTCCGCGAAGCTGCGGAACAGGCCGTCGTCGCTCACGCCCTTGTAGTAGAACGGCGGGAGCATCAGCACGCCGCCGCAGCCCAGTTTCACGGCGTGCCGCGTGAGGCGCACGGAGTCGGTGAGCGCACAGCACCCGGTGCCCGGCATCATGCGGGCGGGATCGACACCGGCCGCGACGAGCCGATCGAGCAGCTCGATCTTCTCCTCGGTGCTGAGCGAGTTGGCCTCCGAGTTCGTACCGAACACGGCCAGCCCGACGTTCTGGGACAGGAGCCAGCGACACTGCCGGACGAATTGCTCGGCATCGGGCGACAGGTCGGTCTTGAACGGGGTGACCACGGGCGAGAGCACGCCGGCGATGCGCTTGAGGGTCACGCGGAGCGCTCCTTTGTCAGGAAGTCGAAGTCGCAGCCGTGCTCGGCCTGCGTCACGGTATCCATATATAGCTTCCCGTAGCCGCGAGTCGGCGGCGACACCGGAGGCGTCCACGTCGCGCGCCGGCGCGCCAGCTCGGCGTCGTCCACGAGCAGCTCGAGCCGCCGCTGCGCCACGCTCAGCCGGATGCGATCGCCGCTGCGCACGAGCGCCAGCGGACCGCCGACGGCGGCTTCCGGCGAGACGTGCAGGACGATGGTGCCGTAGGCGGTGCCGCTCATCCGCGCGTCGGAGATCCGCACCATGTCCTTGACGCCGCCGCGCGCGAGCTTGGCCGGGATCGGCAGATATCCCGCCTCCGGCATGGCGTAGCCGCTCCGCGGCCCCGCGTTCTGCAGCACCATGAAGTCCTCGGCCGTCACGTCGAGGTCAGCGCGGTCGACGCGGG
>JBIOXS010000063.1:0-26309 GCA_044869815.1 Candidatus Rokuibacteriota bacterium
CGGTGTCGTCCTCGACCGCGCAACGCTGCTGGCCGCGTACCACGAGATCGAGCCCGTCATCCAGGCCGAGCGCTATCGCAGCTATCGTGACGTCCTCGCGCTGACGGCGCGGCGACTCGCCGAGCGCTTCACGTGGCGGCTGCCGGCGGGCGACGAGCGCTTCCTTCCCGACAGCCTGCCGTCGTGGCCACCGTTTGCGGACACCAACGCGGCGCTCCGTCGGCTGGCGGAGACGGGTCACCGGCTCGCCATTCTCTCGAACGTGGACGACGATCTGCTGGCGGCCACCCGGAGGCATCTCGACGTCGACTTCGAGTTCGTGATCACCGCCCAGCAGGTCGGCGCCTACAAGCCGGCGCCGGCGCACTGGGAGGCCGCGCGCAAGCGCATCGGCGACGCGCGCTGGCTGCACGTCGCCCAGAGCTACTTTCACGACATCGTCCCCGCGCGGCGGCTCGGCATCCCGTCGGCGTGGATCAATCGCAAGCGCCAGTCGCCGACGGGCGCCGAGCGGCCTGACGCGGAGTTCGCTACGCTCGCCGACGCGGCGGACTGGCTCGTGACCGGCTGAGAGATACAAGGAGGACGCATGGTGTGCAGGTACCAGACGGCCATGTTGCGCGGGCACACGCTGGCGGCGCGGCGGCTGCGAGGAGAGATGCCATGAGGAAGGTCGCGCTCGTCGGCGCAGGCGTGTCGAAGTTCGGCGTCCGGAAGGCCACCTACCGCGACCTCATCTGGGAGGCGGGCAAGGTCTGCTTCGACTCCGTGGCGGGCGTGAAGCCGCGCGACCTCGAAGGCCTCGTCGTCGGCTCCGTGATGCCGGAGCGCACGGCGTTTCAGAGCCACATCTCCTCGATGGCGGCCGAGGCGCTCGGCATCCGCCCGAGCGCGCTCAGCGCTCGCACCGAGCACATGTGCGCGTCGGGCACGGTGGGCATCCGCTACGCCTATGCGTTCATCGCCGCCGGCCTGGCGGACCTCGTCATGGTCCTCGGCGTGGAGAAGCTCAACCAGCCGAGCGGCGACGAGGCCATTCTCAACATGGGCACCGGCGTCGATCGCGAATGGGAAGCCGCCTTCGGTCTCACCGCGCCGCCGTGCTTCGCCCTCGCCGCCCAGCGCCACATGGCCGAGTACGGCACCACCGAAGAACAGCTCGCGCTGGTCGGCGTGAAGAATCACACGCACGCATCGAAGAATCCCAACGCTCACTTCAGCAAGGGCGCCACGCTCGACCAGGTGCTCTGCTCGCGCATGATCGCGAGCCCGCTCCGGCTGTTCATGTGCTCGCCGATCACCGACGGCGCCGCCGCCGTCATCCTCGCCAGCGAGGAACGAGCCCGGACGCTCACCGACAAGCCCGTCTGGATTCGCGGCAGCGGCCAGGCCCTCGATGGGTTCCAGCTCACCTCGCTGCCCGAGGACTATGCGCACTGGCCGGCCATGAAGCGCGCGGCGGAGGCGGCCTATACCGCCGCCGGAATCACCGCGCGAGATATCGACGTGGCCGAGGTCCATGACTGCTTCTCGATCGCCGAGCTGATCGCCTACGAGGAGCTGGGCTTCTGCAAGAAGGGCGAGGCGGGGGCGTTCGTGGCGGCGGGCCGCAGCGACTATGGCGGCGACGTGGTCGTCAACCCCCGCGGCGGCCTCATCGGCTGTGGCCATCCGCTCGGCGCCACCGGCGTCGCGCAGGCGGCGGAGATCTTCGCCCAGCTCCGCGGCGCGGCCGGCCCCCGCCAGGTCCCCGACGCCGCCGTCGGTCTCACCCACAACAACAGCGGCATGGGCGAGCACATCGTGGTCGTCTACGGGCGAGAACCGTCGTGAGACGCGGCACGCACGAGCGAGAAGCATGACGGAGCGCGTCGCCGTCCTCGGCGCAGGGCGCATCGGCCGGCAGATCGCGCTCGCCTTCGCGGTCGGCGGCGCGCCGGTGGTGCTCGTCGACGTCAAGCGGCGGTCGGTGGCCGACGCCGAGCGCGTGCTCGCCGACGCGCGGGCGGAGATCGCGCGCGACGCGCGGTTGATGGTGGAGGAGGCGGTGATCACGCCGGCCGGCGAAGCGGCCGCGCTCGAGCGCATCGAGGAGCGCGTGGGCCTGGGCGACCTCGGCGATTGCACGTTCGTGCAGGAGGCGCTGCCGGAATCCGTCGACCTCAAGCGCGAGACCTTCAAGCAGCTGGCCGGTCGCATCGGCGCGGAAGCGATCGTGGCCTCGACGAGCTCCACCATCTCGCCGTCGCATCTCGCCGACGCCGTGGATCGTCCCGAGCGTTTCCTCGTCGCGCACTGGCTGAATCCCGCCCACATCATTCCGCTGGTCGAGGTCGTGCCCGGGCCGCGGACGGCGCCGACCACGGTGCAGGCGACCCTGGCCCGCCTCGAGCGACTCGGCAAGGTCCCGGTGCGCTGCAACGACTCGCCGGGATTCATCGGGCCGCGGATGCAGGTGCTCCTGATGAACGAGGCGGTGCGGCTCGTAGAGGAAGGCGTCGCCACCCCGGAAGACGTCGACAAGGCGTTTCGCGCGGGCATGGGCTTCCGCTACGCATCGGTCGGCATCTTCGAGTTCATCGACTGGGGTGGCGTCGACATCCTCTACCGCGCGAGCCGGTACATGACGGAGGCGGTCGGTGACGATCGCTTCAGGCCCGCGCGGCTGGTGGAGCAGAAGATGGCCTACAACGAGCTGGGCCCCAAGACCGGCCGCGGGTTCTTCGACTACACGGGCGCCCGCCGCGAGACGTTCGAGACGCAGAAGATCCGCGCGCTGCTCCGGCAGCTGAAGCGCGAGCGAGACCACGCGGGAGAGCAGACGTGAGCTATCTGCGCGCGACCGACCCGTTTCCGCTCGAGACGGCCGATCACAACAAGCTCCACGAGTTTTACTCCCGGCTGGCGGCCGGACGCCTCAGCACCACGCGGTGCACGGCGTGTCAGCGGACCGCGTGGCCGCCGCGCGGGTTCTGCCCGGAGTGCGCCTCCGACGCCTTCGAGTGGGTGGACCTGCCGGCGCACGGCACCATCCATGCGTTTACCGTGCAGGACACCGGGCTGCCCGCCGGGTTCTCCGGGCCGCGTGTCTTTGCGGTGGTGAAGGTGGATGGCCATCGCATCTTCGCCGTCGTGCGCAACGCCGATCCGGCCGCGCTCGCCATCGGTCAGCGCGTCCGCCTGGCGCCCCTCCGCGTCGCCGACGATCCGGCCGGCCGCCCACGCTTCCTTCCCGCGTTCACAGCCACCTCATGAAAGTCCTCGTGGCGAAGCCGGGGCTCGACGGCCACGACCGCGGGGCGAAGGTGGTGGTGCAGGCGCTGCGCGACGCCGGCGTCGAAGTCGTCTACTCCGGACTCAAGCGGACGCCTGACGAGATCGTCGCCGAGGCCATTCAGGAAGACGTGGACGTGGTGGGGCTCTCGATCCTCTCCGGCGCGCACCTCACGCTCGCGCGCCGCGTGCTCGACGGTCTTCGCGCGCGCGGCGCCGCCGACGTGCGCGTGGTCGTGGGCGGCATCGTTCCCCCGCGCGACGTCGACGCCCTGCTGACGCTCGGCGTCGAGCGCGTCTTCCCGATGGGGACGCCGCTGCCGGACATCGTCCGCGCGTTCAAGGAGAGCGGATGACCCCGGAGTGGGTCGATCGCGCCGAACTCGAGGCGCCACGGAGGACGCCATGAAGGACCTGCGGCTGCACGCCGGAATGCCGATCAAGCCGGTCTACGGCCCCGAGGATCTGGCCGGCCGGGAGTTCGACCGGGACATCGGACGGCCCGGCGAGTACCCGTACACGCGCGGCATTCACAAGCACATGTACCGGGACCGGCTGTGGACGATGCGCCAGTACATCGGCTTCGGCACGCCGGTGGAGACCAACGAGCGCTTCAAGTACCTGATGGCGCACGGCCAGGACGCGCTCAACGTGGCCTTCGATCTGCCGACCCAGCTCGGGCTCGATTCCGACGACCCGCGCGCCGACGGCGAGGTCGGGCGTGTCGGCATGTCCATCGACACGCTGGCCGACATGGAAGCGGCCTTCGCCGGCATCCCGCTCGACCGCGTGAGCGTGTCGCTCACGATCAACGGCATGGCGGCGCCGATCACGGCCATGTACTACGCGGTGGCGGAGAAGCAGGGCGCCACCGCCGAGCGCGTCGTCACCACGCCGCAGAACGACATCCTGAAGGAGTTCATCGCGCGCGGCACCTGGATCTATCCGGTGGAGCCGTCGCTGCGCCTCGTCGGCGACCTCATCGAGTTCTCCGCGAAGCGCTATCCGCGCTCGAATCCCGTCTCGGTGTGCGGCTACCACATCCGCGAGGCCGGCTGCACGACGGCCCAGGAGATGGCCTACGGGCTCTGCATCGCCGCCGCCTACGTCGACTTGATGACGCGGCGGGGAATCGACGTGGACGAGTTCGCCCCGCGCATCTCGTTCAACTTCACCGCGTGGGGGACGATCTTCGAGGAGGTCGCGAAGTTCCGCGCGGGCCGGCGGCTCTACGCCCGCATGCTCCGCGAACGCTTCGGCGCGAAGAGTCCCAAGTCGTGGATGTTCCGCACGCTCATCGGCGGCGGCGGCTCGGCCTTCGTCGTGCAGGAGCCCGAGAACAACATCGTCCGCGGCGCCTACATCGCGCTGGCGGCGGCGCTCGGCGGCGCCCAGACGATGGCGCTGCCCACCTATGACGAGGCGTACACGATTCCGTCGGCGAAGGCGCAGCTGCTCGCGCTCCGCACGATGCAGATCTGCGCCGAGGAATCGGGGGCGGCCGACACCGTCGATCCACTGGCCGGCTCGTATTACGTGGAGGCGCTCACCAATGCCATGGAGGACCAGATCCTCGCCGAGATGGCGGCCGTCGACCGCATGGGCGGAATCGTCGACGCCGTGAAGACCGGCGCCCTGCAGGCCGAGGTCGCGCGGCAGGCGTACCTCTTCGAACAGAAGCTGGCCTCCGGCGAGATCCCAAAGGTCGCCGTCAACTGTCACGTCGGCGAGGCCGCCGCCGAGGCCGATCGTGATGTGGCGCTCTATGCCTTCGATCCCGGCGTGGCCGCGACGCAGGTGGCCGGGCTCGCGCGCGTGCGCGCCGGGCGCGACGATCGCGCGGCGCGGGCGGCGCTGCGCCGGCTGAGCGATGCCGCGCGGGGGAGCACGAATCTCATGGAGCCGATCATGGAAGCGGTCAAGGCGTACGCGACGCTCGGCGAGATCAACCGGGCGATGAAGGACGTCTTCGGCGAGCACAAGGAGGCGGTGAGATGGTAGACGCCGCACGGTTCGCGAAGGGGATGACGTTCGCGCAGTACGTCCAGTACGTCGGCACGCCGGAGAATCTCAAGCGCGAAGGCTCGCAGACGCCACGCAAGGACTTCAGCGACTTCATGCGGAACGCCTACGAGAGCGTGCGTCTGTCGGCGGCCCAGGAGGCTGCCTGGAAGTGGCTCGTCGCGCAGCCGGACGGGCCGGCCAGGGTGCTCGCGATCTCCGAGGAGTGGTCGTCCGATTGCCGCCGCGACATCCCGCTCGCGGCGAAGCTCGCGGACACGGTGGGGCTCGAGCTGCGAATTTTCGCGCGCGATGGGCAGACGATGGGCCGCGGGCCGAGACCCGAACCCGATTCACCCAATGCCGATCTGATGGGCGATCTCCTGAATCACCGGGCCGACCAGACCTTCCAGTCCATCCCGGTCATCGTCTTCTACACGGAGGACTTCCGGCCGCTCTACCGCTACACGGAGTTCCCCGCCGTGTATCACAAGGACCGCATCCGTGGCTCATTCAACGCGCCCAAGGCCGGCGAGACCCCGGAGCAGGCGAAGCAGCGGGCGGACAAGGAATTCCTCGAGATGCTCGGCTCGCCGTTCTTCCTGGTCTGGCGCTCGGCCGCCCTCGACGAGTGGACGGCCATGCTCTACGAGCGCCTGCGCGTCGGCTCGCTCGCATGAGGGACGGCCGCGCGTGAGCGGGCTGGCGGTCATCGGCAAGGCGACGCCGAAGAAGGACGGCGCCGACAAAGTCACCGGACGCACGCGCTTCCTCCACGACCTGGCGCTGCCGCGGATGGCATCCGGCAAGATTCTTCGCTCGCGATATCCGCACGCGCGGCTCGTCCGCATCGACACCCGGCGGGCGGCCGCGCTGGCCGGCGTGCTGGCCGTGCTCACCGCGCCGGACGTCGAGCAGAAGCCGTTCGGCTTCGCCAAGGACCAGACGGCGCTCAAAGCCGGCAAGGTCCGCTGCATCCGCGACGAGATCGCGGCCGTGGCCGCGGAGACGGCGACCATCGCCGAGGAGGCGCTGTCGCTGATCGAGGTCGAGTACGACGTGCTGCCAGCCGTCTTCGACCCCGAGGCGGCGCTGCGGCCCGGCGCCGTCCGCATCCACGAGGAGCGCGCCGACAACGCGACGGATCTGCGCTATCAGTTCAGCCACGGCGACGTCGACCGCGCGCTGGCGGCGGCGGCGGTGGTGGTGGAGGGCGAGTACCGGCTCAACTTCGTCACCACGGCGTGTCTCGGCACCATGGTGGCCATCGCGGACTGGGACGCGCAGGGCAACCTCACGATGTGGTCGACCACGCAGGTGCCCTTTCTCTATCAGCGCGAGCTCGCGCAGGCGCTCGGCATCACCGGCGACCGCGTTCGCGTGCTGCAGCCGGCCGTCGGGGGCAACTTCGGCCGCGGGCTCGATCTGTATCCGATCGACGTGATCGCGGCGCTGCTGGCGCGCCGCGCCGGACGGCCGGTGAAGATCGAGTTCGAGCGGCTGGAGGAGTTCGTGGCCAGCCCCACACGCGAGCCGTGCACCATCCGGCTTCGGACGGCCGCCGACGCCGCGGGTCGGTTACTGGCCCGCGACTGCCACGTGGTCATCGACAACGGCGCCTACGTGTCGTGGGGCTCGACCACGCCGTACGTGATGCTGTCGACGGTGGCCGGCCTCTACCGCGTGCCGAACGTGCGCTTCGACACGACGATCGCCTACACGAACAACCCGTACTCCGGCTCCATGCGCGGCTACGGCAATCTCGAGTCCACGTTCGCGGTGGAGGCGCAGATGGACGAGCTGGCCGATCGGCTCGGCCTCGACCGCCTGGAGATCCGCCGGCGCAACGCGACGCAGTCCGGCGACGCGAATCCGCAGGGGTTCGTGATCGGCTCGTGTGCGATGCGCGAATGTCTCGAGGCGGCGGCCGACGCGCTGACGGCGGGCGCGCCGCCACCACGACCGGGTTTCCAGCGCGGGATCGGCTACGCGGCGATGTTCCACGTCGCCGGCGGTGCCCGCATCTACCGCTCCGACGGCTGCGGCGCCATCGTCAAGATGGACGACTTCGGCAAGGTCTCCGTGATCAGCGGCGCCACCGAGATCGGCCAGGGCTCGGAGACCGTGCTGGCCATGATCGTGGCCGAGACGCTCGGCGTGCCACTCGATCGCGTCGACGTGGTCAACTCCGACACGGCGGTGAAGCCCTGGGACGTCGGCGCCCACGCGAGCCGCACGACGTTCATTGCCGGCAACGCCGCGCGACTCGCCGCCGAGAAGCTCCGCGCCGAGCTGCTCGCGATGGCGGGCGCGCAGCTCGATGAGCCGGCGGAGCGGCTGGTGGCTCGCGACGGCTTCGTGTTCGTCGCCGCCGAGCCGCAACGCCGGCTGCCGTACGAGCGCGTCGCACGCGGCGGCCACTACCAGCCGGGGGGCCGCACCCTGGTCGCCGAGGCCTTCTACGATCCGCCGACGGCCATGCTCGACAAGGACCTGCGCGGCAACGTCTCCGCCGCCTACGGCTTCGCCGCCCAGGCGGTGCTGCTCGACGTCGAGCCCGAGACGGGACGGATCGAGGTGCGTCGTGTCGCGTCTGCCCACGACGTGGGACGCGCGCTGAATCCGCTCGCCGCCGAGGGGCAGATCCACGGCGGCATCCACATGGGACTCGGCTACGCGCTGAGCGAGCGGCTCGTCGTCGAGGACGGTCAGGTGCTGACGGCCACCTTCATGGATTACGCGGTGCTGAAGGCCGGTGACATGCCCGAGCTGATGGTCCGGCTCATCGAGACGAACGACACGGAGGGGCCGTTCGGCGCCAAGGGCCTCGGCGAGTCGGGCGTGATCCCGACCGCGGCCGCCGTCGCCAACGCCGTCCACGACGCCATCGGCATCAGGTTCACCGAGCTGCCGATCACGCCGGCGCGCGTGCGCGCGGCGCTCGCGGAGCGCGGGTGAACCTCTTCGACGGCGTGCGCGTGCTCGATCTGTCGCGCATGCTCGCCGGCCCCTACGGCTCGATGCTCCTGGCCGATCAGGGCGCGGAGGTCATCAAGATCGAGGAGCCGGACGGCGGCGATCCCATGCGCCTGATGGGGCCGCCGTTCCTGCCTGACGGAGACTCGGCGTACTTCCTGGCCATCAACCGCAACAAGAAGTCCATCGCCGTCGATTTGACCAGCGACGCCGGCCGGCGGGTCTTCCACGACCTCGTGGCCCACGCGGACGTCGTCTGGGAGAACTTCCGGCCGGGCGTCATGGCGCGGCTGGGCTCCGACTACGCGACCCTGGCCGCCGTCAATCCCCGGCTCGTGATGTGCTCGATCTCCGCCTACGGTCACGATGGGCCGTATCGCGACTGGCCGGCCTTCGATCTCGCGCTCCAGGCGATGGGCGGGGCGATGTCGGTCACCGGTGAGCGCGGCGGCGCGCCCGTGCGAATGGGCGTGCCCATGGGCGATCTCGCGGGCGGACTGTTCGGCTCGTTCGCCGTGGCCGGCGCCCTCTTCCGTCGCGCGCGTACGGGCCGCGGCGCGCACGTCGACCTCTCGCTGCTCGACTGCCAGGTCGCGCTGCTGTCGTATCTGGCGCAGTACTTCTGGACGGACGGCAACGTCCCACGGCCGCTCGGCTCCGCCCACGCCTCGGTGGTGCCCTACCAGGCGCTCGCCACCGAGGACGGCCATCTCATCGTGGCCGTCTTCGCCGAGAAGTTCTGGGCGGGCTTCTGCCGCGCCGTCGAGCGCCCGGAGTGGGAAGCCGACCCCCGATTCGCGACGAACCGCGACCGCGTCGCTCACCGCGATACCCTCATCCCTCTCGTCGAGCGCATCCTCGTCGAGCGGAGCACCGCCGAGTGGCTCGCGCGACTCCGGGCCGCCGACGTGCCGGCGACGCCCATCCAGAGCGTCGATCGCGTGCTGGCGGATCCCCAAGTGCGCCACCGTCGCATGGTGGTCGAGCTCGACCATCCGCATCACGGCCCGCTCCCGACGCTTGGCACGCCCATCAAGGTCGACGGCGCGCTCGATTTGGCCGTGACCGCCGCGCCGCGCCTGGGGCAACATACGGACCAGATCCTGACCGAGCTGCTGAAATATTCCGGCGAGTGCGTCGCCGCGCTGCGCCAGCAGGGAGTCATCGCGTGAACGTCGCCGTCCTCGGAGGCAGCCACGGGGCGTACGCGACCGCGGCCGATCTGACGCTCGCCGGCCACCGGGTGCGGCTGTGGCGCCGCAGCAAGGCCGACCTCGCGCCGCTGGCCGGCGGGATCACGCTGACGGCCGACGGACGGCAGGGCGTGGCCAAGCTCGATCGCTCCACCCCGGATCTGCACGAGGCCGTCGACGCCGCCGACGTCGTGGTGGTGCCGCTGCCGGCCACCACGCACGAGGACATCGCCCGTCGCCTGGCCGGCGTGCTGACCGAGCGCCACGTCGTCTTGTTGACGCCCGGCACCCTCGGCTCGCTCGTCGTCGCCCGCGAGATCGCGCGCGCGGGCGGCGCGCTGCCGCTGGCGATCGCGGAGACGGGGACGCTGCCGTACCTGACGCGAAAGACGGGGCCAGCGGCGGTCGCCGCGCCGGTCCGCGCGGCGAACCTGCCGGTCGGCGTGTTCCCGGCGTCGCGCTCGAAGGAGACGCTCGCGCGCGTGAGCGAGCTGTTTCCGGCCACACGGCCGTGCGTGGACGCCCTCGACGTGGCGCTGAACAACGCCGGACCCGTGATCCATCCGCCGCTCGTCCTCGTGAACGCCGGGGCGATCGACGCCGGGCGCTTCGACATCCACGCGGCCGGCACCACGCCGAGCGCCCGCAAGCTGATCGACGCCGTCGACGACGAGCGCATCGCAACGCGGAACGGCTGGGGCTACCCGGCGCCGCACTACGAGCTCGCCACCTACTACGACGAGGCGCGCGCCGCCGAAGGCCTCTACGGTGCCGGCGCCAAGGCCAGGCTCGTGGCCAGCGGTCTCTGGAGCGAGGTGCTGACGTTCGAGCATCGTTATGTCACCGAGGACGTCGCGCTCGGCCTGCCGTTCTTCGAGTCGGCGGCCCGCACCGTGTCGGCGCCGTCGCCGACGGTATCCGGACTGCTCGGTGTCTTCGGCGCGCTGCTCGGCACGACGCTGAGCGGCCGAGGGCGCGACCTCGATCATCTCGGCCTGGGCGAGCTCACACTGCGAGAGGTCCGCGAGCTGTTCCACGCGGGCTGGGCGTCGCCGACGTGGCGCCGGCTCGTGCGATGATCCCGCCCGGCTACATCCTGATCCGCCCGGAGACGCTCGCCGTCCTGCAGAAGGCGGTCGAGGCCGCGCTCGGTCCGGCCGCGGCCGACTGCGTCGCGGCCGGCGGGCGTGCCGGCGGCGCCCGCGCCGCGGCCACCCTCGGCGGCGCCGCCCGGGAGCGGGTGGAGCAGCTCCTCGCGCAGGGTGCCGCCATCGGCTGGGGGAAGTTCCGCCTCGAGCGCCTCACGGCGACCTCGCTCGCCGTCAGCGTCGCCGACTCGCCGTTCGCCCGCGCGTACGGCGGCGCGAGCGCGCCCGTCTGTCACCTGACGCGCGGCGTGCTCGACGCGCTCGCGGCACGCGTGCTCGAGCGGCCGGTCCGGGTCAGCGAGACAGCCTGCGCGGCGCTGGGCGGGGCGCGCTGCCGCTTCGAGACGGTGGACGGATGACCGCGGCCACGCTCGTCCACGTCGTGGTCTCCGGCCTCGCCACCGGCTCGATCTATGCGCTCATGGCGCTGTCGCTCGTCATCATCTACAACGCGACGCGCACGCTCAACTTCGCGCAGGGCGAGATGCTGATGGCCTCGACCTTCGTCGGCTGGACGGCCCAGCGCGCCTTCGGGCTGCCGCTCGCCCTCACGCTGCTCGTGTCCGTGGTCGCCGCCGCCATCATCGGCTGGCTCGTCGAGCGCGCCATCATCCGCCGCGCGATCGGCGCCACCCACTGGGACGTCCTGATCATCACGCTCGGCCTGTCGCTGATGCTGCGGGCGGCGGCCGGTCTGGTCTGGACGCACGACGAGTTTCCGTTTCCCTCGTTCTTCGGCAGTCGCCCCGTCGCGCTCGGTCCCGTGCGGCTGACGCCGGTGTCGCTCGGCATCATCGCGGCCTCGCTGGCGCTCATGGCCGCCCTCTACGCGCTGTTCACGTGGACCCGGCTCGGCCGCGCGATGCGCGCGGTCGCCCAGAACCAGCGGGCGGCGAGGCTGATGGGCATCAGCGTCGAGCGGGTGTACTCGCGGTCGTGGATGCTGGCGGCGATGGTCGGTGCGGTGGCCGGCGTGCTGGTCGCGCCGGTGGTGTTCCTCTCCTCGAAGATGGGGCTGATCGTCATCAACGGGTTCACGGCGGCGGTGCTCGGCGGCTTCGGCTCCATGCCGGGCGCCGTGCTCGGCGGCATGCTCCTCGGCGTCATCGAGAACCTGGCGCCGCTCTACCTGCCGTCCGGCATCCGCTACTCGGTGCCGTTTCTCGTGCTGATCGCGATCCTTCTCGTCCGGCCCGCGGGTTTGCTCGGGCACGTCGAGCAGAGAAAAGTGTGACTCGCGGTCGTGTGTCGGCTGTGGTCCTGCTCAGCGTGGCGGCGCTCGCGGTCTGGCCGTGGGTGGCGCCCCGTTACTTCGTGTTCCTCGCCAGCGTGATCCTCGTCAACGCGATCGTCGCCATCGGCCTGAATCTCATGGCCGGCTATACCAACCAGCTGTCGTTCGGTCACGCGGGATTCCTGGCCATCGGTGCCTACACCGCGGCCGTGCTGACGCTCCGGGCGCCCGGCCTGCCGGTGATCGTGACGCTCCTGCTCGCCGGCCTGCTCACGGCGGCCGTGGGCCTCGCGTTCGGGATCCCGTGCCTCCGCCTGGGTGGTCTCTACCTCACGATGGCGACGCTCGCCTTCGGGTTCGTGATCACCGAGGCGATCCTGAACCTCGACACGCTCACCCGGGGTGCCGACGGTCTGCGCGTGCCCGCCGCGCGCCTGGGAACTCTGGCGCTGTCCACCGACACCGCGCGCTATTACCTCGTCGCCGCCGTCGCGGCCGTGATGGTGGCGGCGGCGGTGAACCTCGTCCGGACGCGGACGGGCAGGGCGTTCCTGGCCATTCGCGAGAGCGAGATCGCCGCGCAGGCGAGCGGGGTGTCGGTGCCGACCTATCGCGCCCTCGCCTTCGGGCTCTCCGCCTTCTACACGGGCGTGGCCGGCGGCCTCTTCGCCTTCGTCGTGGGCTTTCTCTCGCCCGATGCGTTCGACGTGTTCCTCTCCGTCGACTTCGTGGTGATGATCATCGTGGGCGGGCTCGGCTCGGTGCCGGGCTCCATCATCGGGGCCGTCGTCGTCACGCTGCTCCACGACGGGCTGGCCACCTTCCAGAACTACCGGCCGCTCATCTTCGGCGCCCTCCTCATCGCCAGTATGCTGTTCATGCCGGGCGGCGTGACGCGAGCGCTGAGCCGCGTCGCGCGCCGGTGAAGGAGATCGACATGCGCTTCGTCGTCTCGGTCGCCGGGCTCGTTCTCGCGCTCGTCGCCGTCCCCCCGGTGGCCGCCCCGCAAGGGGTCAGCGACACCGAGATCGTGATCGGCTGCTCGAACTCGTTCTCCGGCCCGCTCGCCTACACCGGCGAGCAGGCCACGCGCTTCGGCGTCGATCTCTACTTCAAGGTCGTCAACGATGCCGGCGGCATCAACGGCCGCAAGGTGCGCACCGTCTATTACGACGACGGCTACAAGCCGCAGGAGGCGGTGGCCAACACGCGCAAGCTGGTCGAGCAGGACCGGATCTTCGCCGTCATCGCGCCCCAGGGCACGCCGCCCGTCATGGCCACGCTGGAGTACCTCGAGGAGAATCGCGTGCCGTTGCTGTTTCCCTTCCAGGGCTCGCCGGTGATCCGGGGCAAGAAATACGTCTTCAGCGGGATGACGCTCTACGACCGCCAGTCACGCATGATGATCGACTATCTGGTGGGGCAGCGGAAGCTCAAGACCTTCGGCGTCCTCTACCAGGACGACGATTACGGCAAGACGTTCGTGACCGCCTTCGAGAAGGACCTCGCCCGCCACAACCTGAAGCTGACGGCGACGGAGTCGGTCAAGCGCGGCGTTACCGACGTCAGCGCCCAGATCGCCAAGCTGCGCGCCGCCGCCCCGCAGGCCGTCTTCCTCGTGCTCACGCCGGGCCCGGGCGCCCAGGCGCTGAAGGAGCGGCAGAAGATCGGCTGGACGGACACGATCATGGTCTCCTCGGGGCCGCTCACCGACGAGAAATACCTGGCCCTCGCCGGCGACGCCGCCGAGGGCGTCGAGGGACTCTCGCTGTGGCCCGATCCGGTGACCTCCGAGCTGCCGGGAATGAAGGCGTACCGGAGCGCCATGCAGAAGTACCTCGGCAGCAACGAGCCGAACCGCTACTCGCTGTCGGGCTACTTCGCGGCGATGCTCTTCACCGAGGGCGCCAGGCGCGCGGGCAAGAACCTCACCCGCGAGTCGCTCGTCACCGCGCTCGAGGGCATCAACGGATTTCAGAGCGGGATCCTGCCGCCGGTGACGATCGGCGCCGATCACGAGACGCAGCGGCAGGGTTTCTGGGTGCGGGTCGAGAAGGGACGGTTCAAACAGCTCACGGATTGGCTCAAATCAGACTAGCGGATGGCCGCGCTCCTCGGCGTCGAGCATGTCTCCATCGCGTTCGGCGGCCTCGCCGCGCTGAGCGGCGTGAGCTTCGAGGCGGCCGACGGCGAGATCCTCGCGTTGATCGGCCCGAACGGCGCCGGCAAGTCGACGGTCTTCAACGTCGTCACCGGCCTCTATCGCCCGTCCGCCGGGCGCGTGACCTTCGACGGCGTCGACCTGCTGAAGCTGCCGCCCCACGAGATCGCGCGCCACGGCGTGGCGCGAACGTTTCAGAACACCGAGGTGTTCAAGCCGCTCAGCGCGCTCGACAACGTGCTGGTGGGCGAGCATCGCCGGCTCCGCGCGGGACCGCTGGCCGCCCTGGCCTGGCTGCCGCGCGTCGCGCGCGAGGAGCGGGAGGCCCGCGCGCGCGCCCGCGCGCTCCTCACGCGCCTCGGGCTCGCCGACGTCACCGACGTCGAGGCCGGCAGCCTGCCGCTCGGGCGGCAGAAGCGGCTGGAGATGGCGCGCGCGCTGGCCACCGGCCCCCGTTGCCTCCTCCTCGACGAGCCGGCGGGCGGCCTCAATCCGACGGAGACACGCGCCCTCATGGAGCTCATCGTGCGCCTGCGCGACGAGCTGCGGCTGACGATCGTCTTGGTCGAGCACGACATGGACCTAGTGATGTCGATCTCCGACCGCGTGGTCGTGCTGCATTACGGCAGGAAGATCGCCGAAGGCAAGCCGCGCGAGATCGCCGGCGATCCCGCGGTCCTCGACGCCTACCTCGGCGGGACCGACGACTGATGCTCGAGGTGGAGGGGCTGGACGTCTCGTACGGCCACCGCCGCGCGCTCGAGGACGTGTCGCTCAGCGTGGCCGAGGGCGAGATCGTCACGCTGCTCGGCGCCAATGGCAGCGGCAAGTCGACGATGCTGCGCGCCATCTCCGGCCTCGTACGGCCGCAGCGGGGCCGCGTCGTCTTTCGTGGCCACGACCTCGCGCGCTGGAGCGCCGATCGCATCGTGGCCGCCGGCATCGGTCATGTCCCCGAGGGACGCGAGATCTTCGTCGACTTCAGCGTGCGGGACAACCTCCTGGTCGGCGCCCATCTCGTGGCGCATGGCGAGATCGCGGCGCGCCTGGAGGCGGCGTGGGCGCTGTTTCCGACGCTCCGCGAGCGCCAGAGCCAGCGCGCCGGCACGCTGTCGGGCGGCGAGCAGCAGATGCTCGCCATCGCGCGGGCGCTGATGACGCGGCCGCGGCTGCTGCTGCTCGACGAGCCGTCGCTGGGGCTGGCCCCGCGGCTCACGCGGGAGATCTTCCGCGTGGTCGAGCGGATCAACGCGACCGGCGTCACCGTGCTCCTCGTCGAGCAGAACGCGCGCCGCGCGCTCGCGGTGGCCGCGCGCGGCTACGTCCTGGAGACGGGACGGGTGGCCCTGGCGGGACCCAGTGCGCAGCTCGTGAACGATCCACGCATCCGCGCCGCCTATCTGGGACTGGCCGAGCCGAAGCCACGATGAGCGCGCCGATGTTCCAGCCGGAGCTCGAGTCGCTGGAGCGCGCACGCCTCACCGCCCTTCAGCTCGAGCGCGGGCGCGCCTCGCTCGAGCGCGTGCTGCGCCAGCCGGCCTGGGCCAAGCGGCTCGGGGGCGTGCGGGTGGGCGATATCCGAACGCTTTCCGACTGGGCGCGGCTGCCGTTCCTCACCAAGGCCGAGCTGCGCGACGCCTATCCGTTCGGCCTCGCGTGCGGCGCGGACTACCGGCGCATCCACATGTCGAGCGGCACCACCGGCAATCCGATCGTGAACCCGTGCACGGCCGCCGACGTGTCGCAGTGGGGCGAAGTGATGGCGCGCTGCTACGTCGCCGCCGGCGTCACCGCCGCCGACGTCATTCACATCACGCCGTCCTTCGGGCTGTTCACCGGCGGCTTCGGCTTCCACTACGGCGCCGAGCGGCTGGGCGCCATGGTGGTGCCCGTCGGTGCCGGCCGGACGTCGCTCCAGCTGCGGCTCATGCGCGATCTCCGCGCGACGGTGCTGACCGCCATCGCCACCTATCCGCTGCGGCTGCTGGAGGTGGCGCGCGAGGAGCGGTTCGAGCTCTCGACGCTCGTCCTCCGGGTCGGTATCTTCGGCTCCGAGATGTGGTCGGACGAGCTGCGCGCGCGCATCGAGCGGGAGCTCGGGATCGAGAGCTTCGACATCATCGGGATGACGGAGACGGGCGGACCGGGACTCGGCATCGACTGCGCGGCACGGAACGGTCTCCACGTCTGGGAGGATCATTACCTCGTGGAGATCGTCGATCCCGTCAGCGGCACGCTTCGCGCCGACGGCGTGGAGGGTGAGCTGGTGGTGTCGACGCTGACGCGCGAAGGGTTGCCGCTCGTGCGCTATCGGACCCACGACCTCACGCGAGTGGTCTCCCGCGCGCCGTGCGCCTGCGGCCGCACCTCGCTGCGGCTCGATCGGCTGCGCGGCCGTACCGACGACATGGTCATCTGCAAGGGCGTCAACTTCTACCCGCAGCAGGTGGAGCGCCTCGTCCTTCGCCATCCCGGCGTCGGCCCGGAGTACCAGGTGGTGCTGGAGGCGGGCGCCGGCGGCGAGCGGATGACGGTGCTCGTGGAGGCCGACGGAGAACGCGATCCCGCGCTCGCCGCGCGCATCCGGCGCGACCTGCACGACGCGCTGGCGCTGAGTCCCGATGTCCGGCTCTGCGCGCCCGGCACCATCGAGCGGTCGCCCGGCAAGGCCGTCCGCGTCGTCGATCGCCGGACCACGCGATGAGAAACCCTGTGGCAATCCCGAGGCGCGCGACGGATTTGCCGGCGCGCGTCCGAGCGGTGGGGGTCTGGGGGCCATTTCGGGGCCCCCAGGAAAAATGACGCCCGCCCTCGACGGGCTCACCGTGCTGTCGCTCGAGCAGGCCACCACGCTGCCGTTCCTGACGTACCGGCTCGCCTGCGACGGGGCGCGCGTCATCCGCGTCGAGCATCGCGCGCGTCCGGATCCCAACCGCTTCGTCGGGCGCGACGTGCTGGGCGAGCCCGACATGCGCGCCTACTTCCTGCCGAACAACTGCGGCAAGGAAGCGATCACGCTGAACCTCGGGGACTCCGCCGGTCGCGCCCTCTTGCTGGAACTCATCGCGCGCTTGCCCGTCGACGTCTTCGCGACCAACCAGCGGACGCGCCGCTACGCGCGCCTCGGAATCGACGCCGAGACGCTCCGCGCGGCGCGTCCCGAGCTGATCTGGCTCGGCATCAGCGGCTTCGGGCCGGAGCACGACGAGGCCGCCTACGATCCAATACTGCAGGCGCGCTCCGGGTTCATGGCCCTCACGGGCGAGCCGGACGGTCCACCCACGCCGTTCGGGCTGCCGATGGTCGATCTCGGCGCCGCCGAGCACGGCTATGGCGAGGTGATGAAGGCGCTCTATCGCCGCGCGCGTTACGGCGAGGGCGCGCGCATCGACGTCTCGATGTTCCGCAGCGCGGTGTCGTGGATGGCGGCGCCGGTGGCCCTGGAAAGCGTCGGCGAGCGTGTCGTCCGGCGCGGCAGCGCGCATCAGTTCTTCGCGCCGGTGGGCGTGCACGCGACGCGGGACGGCCACGTCTACGTGGCCGTCGGCAACGACGAGCAGTGGACGACGCTCGCCGCGCTGTCGGCGTTCGACGGCATCGACCGGCCGGCGTACGCGACGAATGCCGGCCGCATCGCCGATCTGCCGCGCCTGCACGCCGCCCTCGGCGCGAAGTTCGCGGCGCTCAGCACGGAGACGGCGCTGGCGCTGCTGCGCGAGGCGGGCGTGCCGATCGCCGCCGTGGCCGCGCTGCCGGCCGTTCTGCGCGACCCGCTCGTGGGCCCCCGGCTGCTGCGCGTCCGCGATGCGCGCAGCGGGCTGACGCTGGCGCTCCCCGCCCCGCCCACCGGCGAGCCGCCGCCGCTGCGCTTTCCGCCGCGGCTCGGCGAGCACAACGAGGCGGTGTACGGCGCGCTCGGGTACTCCGCGTCGCAGGTGGCCGACCTGCGGCAGCGCGGTGTTCTTTGAGTGTCGCTCGCCGATCTCCATCTCCCGATCTACGACGTGGTCATGCGCCACCAGCAGCGCGTGGCCGTCCCGGCGGCGGTGGCGTGGTCGGCGCTTCAACGCGCGGATCTCGCCGGCTCGCCGGTGACGCGCGCGCTGCTCACGCTGCGCGGCCTGCGCCGGCCTGGCGCCTCACGGCGGCTCACCCTCGCGGCGCTGGCCGAGGGCGGGTTCCTGCCGCTCGGTGAGCGGCCGGGCCAGGAGGTGGCGTTCGGTCTCGTCGGACGCTTCTGGACGCCGGCGGGCGGACGCGCGCGCGTGACCCCGGAGGAGTTTCGCGACTTCGCGCGTCCGGGCTACGCCAAGGTGGTCTGGACGTTTGCGGTGGAGGCGGAGGCCGTCGGGACCACGCGGCTGGTCACCGAGACCCGCGTGGCCTGCATCGACGCGGCGAGCCGGCGCCGCTTCCGGCTCTACTGGTTCTGCGTGCGGCCGTTCAGCGGACTGATCCGTCGCGCCATGCTCCTGGCAGTCGCGCGCGAGGCCGCGCGCGCGCAGGTATAGTATCGGCCCATGCCCGACGCCTTCTACCTGACCGAGGACCAGCGGATGATCCGCGACCTCGCGCGGAAGATCGCGCGCGAGCGGATCGCCCAGCACGCCGCGCATTACGACGAGACCGAGACGTATCCGGAAGAGTCGATGCGGGCGATCGTCGAGTCGGGCCTGTTCGGGATCTGGGTGCCCGAGGAGTACGGCGGCAGCGCCATGGGCTGCCTCGCGCTGTCGCTCGTATCGGAGGAGCTCGCCGCCGCCTGCGCGGCGACGGCGACGCAGTATCTCGACCAGCCGCTGGGTGGCCTGCCAATCCTCCTGGCCGGCACCGACGAGCAGAAGAAGAAGTACCTGCCGCGCCTCGCCAGCGGCGAGCTGCTGTCGGCCTACTCGCTGTCCGAGCCGGGCGCCGGCTCCGACGCGGCCGCGCTCCGGACCACGGCCGTGCGGAACGGCGACCATTACGTTCTCAACGGCTCCAAGCAATGGTGCACCAACGGCGATCACGCCGACGTCATCACCGTGTTCGCCACCGTCGACCCGTCGAAGCGGGCGAAGGGCGTCACCGCCTTCCTCGTCGAGAAGGGGACGCCCGGGTTCACGGTCGGCAAGAAGGAGAAGAAGCTCGGCATTCGCGCCTCGCCCACCGTCGCGCTCCACTTCACCGAGTGCGCCATTCCCGTCGCGCAGCGGCTGGGCGCCGAGGGCGAGGGGTTCAAGCTGGCGATGCGCACCCTCGACATCACGCGGCCCGCCACGGGGGCGATGGCCGTCGGCATCGGGCAGGCCGCCCTCGACGCTGCCGTGGGGTATGCGCGCGAGCGCCAGCAGTTCGGGCAGCCCATCGCCGCCTTCCAGGGCATCCAGTTCATGCTCGCCGACATGGCGATGGCCGTCCACGGCGCGCGACTGATGGTCCATCACTGCGCGCGCCAGGTCGACGCCGGCGTCGCCGACAACACGTTCGAGGCCTCGATGGCGAAGTGCTTCGCCGCGGATGCGGCGATGAAGGTCACCATCGACGCCGTGCAGATCTTCGGCGGCTACGGCTACACGCGCGAGTATCCTGTCGAGCGCTACATGCGCGACGCCAAGATCATGCAGATCTACGAGGGCACGAACCAGATCCAGCGCGTCATCGTCGCCAAGGAGCTCTTCGACCGGAGCGGCTCATGACCATCCGCAGCGACGTGGTCGGCAGTCTGCTACGCCCGGAGGAGCTCAAGACGGCGCGCGCACAGCTCGAGGCCGGGACGCTGACCGCCGCCGAGTTCAAGCGCCTCGAGGACCGGGCCGTCGACGAGGCCGTGCAGCGGCAGGAGACGGCGGGCCTCGACGTCGTCACCGACGGCGAGATGCGCCGCTACGCCTTCTTCGGGCACATGATCGAGGCGCTGGCGGGCTTCGATAAGGAGGGCGGGTGGGCGGTGCCGTTCCGCGACGAGCAGGGCGAGGAGCTGATCTTCAAGCGCCCGGTGGTGGTCGACAAGCTCCGCTGGCGGCGCAGCATGTGTGGCGAGGAGTTCGCCTATCTCCGGGCACGGGCCACGAAGCCGACGAAGGTGACGCTCATCAGCACGCAGCAGGCGGCCGCCTATTACGACCCCAGGCAGTCGAGCGGCGCCTATCCGACGCGCGACGCGTTCCTGGCCGACGTGGTCGACTTCACGCGGCGCGAGGTGGAGGAGCTCGTCCGGCTCGGCTGCACGTACGTCCAGATCGATGCGCCGCAGTACGCGGCCCTGCTCGATCCCGCCCTGCGCGAGGGCTATCGCAAGCGCGGCAGCGATCCCGACCGGCTGATCGACGTGTGCATCGACATGGACAACACCGCGATCGGGTCGCACCCCGGCGTGACGTTCGCCCTGCACATCTGTCGCGGCAACAACCAGTCGAAGTTCTACGCCAGCGGCGGCTACGCGCCGATCGCGCGCGTCTTCGGCCGCAGCCGGTTCCAGCGGTTCCTGCTCGAGTACGACGACGAGCGGTCGGGCGACTTCGAGCCGCTGCGCGAGGTGCCGCCGGATCGCGAGATCGTCCTCGGCCTGGTGACCACGAAGAAGCCGCGCCTGGAATCGGTCGACGAGCTGCGCCGGCGCATCGAGGCGGCGGCGAAGTACGTGCCGCTCGACCGGCTGGCGCTCAGTCCGCAGTGCGGTTTCGCCTCCACCATGGAGGGCAATCGCGTGACGGCGGCGGATCAATGGACGAAGCTGGCGCGCGTGGCTGAAACCGCGCGCCTGGTCTGGGGTGCATGAAAGAGAGGACTCGATGAGCGTGCTTGCCGTCGTGGCCCTGATGCTGTTCACGCTCTGGCCGGCGCCGGCGGCGGCGCAATCGGTGAAGCTCGGCGCGGTGGTGCCGCTCACGGGCCGCTACGGCCCGGGCGGCGCGCAGGTCCGCGTCGGCTACGAGATCGCCGTCGAGCACATCAACGCCGGGGGCGGCGTCACCGTCGGCGGCCGCCGCCTGCCGCTCGAGCTGGTGGTGCTCGACGACGAATCGGACGCGACCAAGACGGTCGCTCGTCTGGAGACGCTGGCGGCGCAGCAGGTGGTGGCCTATCTCGGCGGCTTCGGCTCCGACCTCCACGCGGCCGCCGCCTCCGTCGCCGAGAAGAACCGGATTCCCTATCTCGGCATCGCGTTCGCGCTGAACAAGATCCACCAGCAGGGGTTCAAGTATCTCTTCTCCCCGTTCTGGAAGTCCCCTGACATCGGCCGCCACACCCAAGGCCTGCTCGCGCTGATCCCGGCCGCCGACCGTCCGAAGACGGTCGCCATCTTCCAGGAGAAGACGGACTGGGGCGCCGAGATGGCGGCGGCGTGGACCGAAGCCGGCAAGGCCGCCGGCTACCAGGTCGTGGTGCACGGCGAGTACGCGCCCGGGTCGAAAGATTTCTCCGACCTGATCTTGAAGGCGAAGGCCGCGAATGCCGACGCGATCCTCGGAGTGCCGACGCCGCCCGACGGCATGACGATCGTCCGGCAGATGAAGGAGCTCGGCTACACGCCGAAGCTGACGGTGCTCATCCGCGCGCCGGACTCCGCCCCGTGGACGAAGAACCTCGGCAAGGACGGCGACTACACCGTGCTGGCGGCGGGCTGGCATCACGCGATGCGGGCGCCGGGAGTGAAGGAGCTGAACGAGACCCACGAGAAGAAGCTCGGCCGACCCGCCGACCCCATCGTCGGCCCCGCCTACGCGTGCGTGCAGATCCTCGGCGCGGCGCTCTCGCGTTCCGGCTCGCTCGAGCCGGCCAAGGTGCGCGATGCCGTGGCCGCGACGGACATGACGGCGGTGATCGGGCCCGTGAAGTTCCGGCCCGACGGCACGGGCATCGTGCAGGCGGCCTTCGCCCAGTGGATCAACGGCAAGCAGGAGCTGATCTACCCGAAGGAGTTCGCCACCGCGCCGATCGCGTATCCCGCGCCGCCGTTCGCCAGCAGGCGTTGATCGCGTCCGGACGCTAGCCCTCGGATGGCTCTGCTCGAGGTCGAGCGGCTGTCCAAGCGCTTCGGCGGCGTCCGCGCGGTGCACGAGGTGAGCTTCGCCCTCGAGGAGGGCGAGCTGCTCGGGATCATGGGGCCGAATGGCTCCGGCAAGACGACGCTCTTCAACCTCATCGCCGGCGCCTTGCGTCCCGACGGCGGTCGTATCCGCCTCCACGGCCGGGACATCGCGGGCCAGCCGCCCCACCGCGTGTGCGACGGCGGCATCGCGCGCACCTTCCAGCTCGTGCGGCCGTTTGCGGGGCTGTCCGCGCTCGAGAACGTCCTCGTCGGCCGGCTCTACGGCCGCGCGCGCGGCGGCGACTCGGTCGCCGAAGCCCGGCGGCTGCTCGGCCTCGTCGGGCTTGGCGATCGTGCCGACGTGCCGGCGGCCCGGCTCACCCTGGTCGACCGCAAGCGCCTCGAGCTCGCGCGGGCGCTCGCGACCGGACCACGGCTGCTGCTCCTCGACGAGTTCATGGCGGGGCTGAACCCCTCGGAGACCGCGAGCGCCATGGATCTCGTTCGCACACTCGTGGCCGGCGGAACCACGGTCCTCATGGTGGAGCACATCGTGTGGGCCTTGATGGATCTCGCGCGCCGGATCATCGTGCTGAGCGCCGGGGAAAAGATCGCCGACGGACTTCCGGCGGCGGTCGCCGCCGATCCGCGTGTGGTGGACGTGTACCTGGGGAAGGTCGACGGGTGAACGGCCCCGAACTGACGCGGCCACGGCTCGAGATCGTCGACGTCGAGGCCGCCTATGGCGACGTGCGCGCGGTCACCGGGGTGACGCTGTCCGTCGGCGCCGGCGAGATCGTCGCGCTGCTCGGACCGAACGGCGCCGGCAAGAGCACGCTGCTGAAGACGGTGGCCGGGCTCATGCGTCCACGCGCCGGCACCATCCGCTGGGACGACGAGGATCTCACCCGGGTCGACGCGCATCTCATCGTCGAGCGCGGCGTCGCCCTGGTGCCGGAGGGTCGGCGCCTGTTCGGGGGAATGACCGTGGAGGAGAACCTCGACCTCGGCGCCTTCGCCGCGCGGGCACGCGCGGGCCGCCGGGCCAGCCTCGAGCGTGTCCTGACGCTCTTTCCCGCGCTCGCCGAGCGGCGTCGAGTGCGCGTGGCCGCCCTCTCCGGCGGTACTCAGCAGATGGTCGCCGTCGGCCGCGCACTCATGACGAATCCTCGGCTCCTCATGCTCGACGAACCCTCGCTCGGCATCGCGCCGCGGCTCGTGACCGCGATCCTCGAGGCGCTGGTGGCCATCAACGCGACCGGCGTCGGGCTCTTGCTCGTGGAGCAGAACGTCCACGCGGCGCTCGGGCTCGCCCATCGCGGCTACGTGCTGGAGAGCGGGCGCATCGTGGCGCACGGTCCCGGCGCCGAGCTCCTGCGCGACGAGCACATCCGGCGCGCCTACCTCGGACCGCTGGCGGTGAGCGCCTGAGGGTGCTGGCCCAGCAGCTCGTGCTCGGGCTGCTGATCGGCGGCCTCTATGGCCTGGCGGCGGCGGGCCTGTCGCTGGTGTTCGGCGTCATGAAGGTGCTGAACGTCGCCCACGGCGAGCTGATCATGCTCGGCGGCTACGGCGCCTTCTGGCTCGTCGCGCTCCTCGGCCTCGATCCGTTCGCGTCGCTCGCGCTCGTCATCCCCGGCTCGCTCTTGCTCGGCATCGTCCTCTACGGCGGCCTCTTCGGCTTCGTCGTGCGCGCGGACGAGGAGACGCGCGTGAAGAATTCGCTGCTGATCGGCTTCGGCCTCGCCCTCGCCCTGCATGCGCTCGCGGTGAGACTGTGGACGGCGGACGAGCGGTCGGTGCCGACGCCGTACGGAGGCGCCGTCTTCACGGTGGCCGGACTCTCGATCCCGGCCGTGCGGCTGCTGAGCCTCGCGCTCGCCTTCGCGCTGATCCTCGGGCTCGAGCTGCTCCTCACGCGCTGGCGCTGGGGCCAGGCCATCCGCGCCACCGCCGAGGACTGGCAGGCCGCGCTCCTGACCGGCATCGACGTTCGGCGCGCGTATCTGCTGGCCTTCGCGCTCGGCACCGCCCTCGCCGGCGCCGCCGGCACCCTCGTCACCGTCGCCTACTCTGTGAGCCCGTCGATCGGTCTCGAGTGGACGCTGAAGGCGCTCATCGTCGTGGTGCTGGCCGGTCTCGGCTCCGTGCTGGGGACCTTCGTGGGCGGACTCGTGCTCGGGGTGGCGGAGGCGGCGAGCGCCGCCGCCTTCGGCGGGCCCTACCGCGAAGTGATCGGCCTCGTGATCTTCGTCGTGGTCCTGGTCGCGCGACCGCGCGGACTCTTCGGACGATGAGGCGGGGACCGGGTGGCGCCGAGCGCGCGTGGGCGGCGGGCATCCTGCTCGGCCTCGCGACGCTCGCGCTGCTGCCGCTGGCCCAGCCGCGGGACGATCTGCTCAATTTCGCCTTCCTGGCGCTGCTCGCCATCACGCTCGCGCAGTCCTGGAACATCGTGGCCGGCTATGCCGGGCAGGTGAACCTCGGCCACGCGGCCTTCTTCGGCCTCGGCGCGCTGCTGACGCGCATGCTGTGGACCGCCGGCACGCCGGTGGTGGCGGCGATGCTCGCGGGGGCGCTCGTGGCGACGACGGCCGCGCTGCTGATCGGCGTGGCCGCCTTCCGGCTGCGCGGCGCCTACTTCGCCATCGGTACGCTCGCCGTCGGCGAGATCTTGCGAACGACCGTCGGCAACGTCCTGCCGGAGATCTCCACGCTTCCGGCGGCGAGCATCGCCGGCTACCGCCTCCTGCATCGCTACTACGCCGCCCTGACGCTGGCCGCCGTGTCGGTGGTGGTGGTGGCCGCGCTCGCCTCCTCGCGGCTCGGCCTCGGCATGCGCGCGATCCGCGAGGACGAGGACGCGGCGGAGGCGTCGGGCGTCGGCGCGCTCGGCCTGAAGCTGACGGCGCTGGCGCTCTCGACGATGCTGGCCGGGCTGGCCGGTGGCGTGTTCGCGTACTACCACATCAGCTACTATCCGTCGCACCCCTTCGGGCCGCACTGGACGTTCGATGCGCTGCTGATGACGTTCATCGGAGGTGTCGGCACGCTGCACGGCCCCGTGCTGGGCGCCGTGCTCTACGTCGTCTTGAAAGAGTATCTCGCCGTGCGCTGGGTCGATTTCCATCTGCTGATCTTCGGCGGGATCTTCATCGTGATCGTGCTGCTGCTGCCGGGCGGACTCGTGCAGGCGGCCGCCCGGCTGCGACGGCTGCTCGTCGGTTGATCGCCTGGCAGGTGTTCCCGCGGGTCGCGCGTCCGCTCTTCGCCCCCGTGCTCCGCCTCGTGCACCCCGGCGACATCTACTTCTAAGTCGGTTAAGGTAGCCCACATGGATTACCGACGGCTCGGTCGCACCGGTCTCCGCGTCTCGATCCTCGGCTTCGGCTGCGGCAACGTCGGCGGCCTCCTCGTGCGCGGCAGCGCCGCCGAGCGGGAGCGCGCCGTCGCCCGCGGCATCGAGCTCGGCATCAACTACTTCGATACGGCGTCGATCTATGGCGACGGTCTCTCCGAGCAGCATCTCGGTCAGGCGCTCCGGGCGCTGCGCGCCGACGTGCTCGTCGGCACGAAGGTGCGGCTCGTGCCCGACGAGCTGGCCGCCATGCCCGCCGCCATCGCGCGGTCCACCGAGGACAGCCTGCGCCGGCTCGGCATGGATCGCGTGGACCTGATGCAGTTCCACAATCCCATCGCCGTCGACCGGCGCGGGACGTGGGTGTCGGCGAAGGACGTGCTGCAGACGATCCTGCCCACGCTGGCGCGCCTGGTCGAGCAGGGCAAGGCGCGCTTCTTCGGGATTACCGCGCTCGGAGAGACGCCGGCGCTGCTCGACGTCGTGGGCGATGGCCGGATCCAGACGGCGCAGGTCTGCCTCAACCTCCTGAACCCGAGCGCGGCGGTGGAGCCGCCTGCGAAGTTCCCCGCGCAGGATTTCAACCGGCTGCTGTCGCGCTGCCGTGAGCGCGGCGTCGGGACGATCATCATCCGCGTGGCGGCCGGCGGCGCGCTCAGCGGAGTGGAGACACGCCATCCGATCGCGTCACCGCCGCCGGAGCCGATCGCCTCCGGCGCCGACTACGCGACCGACGTGCGCCGTGCGCGACGGCTCTCACCGCTGGTGGACGAAGGCCACGTCGAGAGCCTGGTGGAAGCGTCGCTGCGGTTCGCGCTCGGTGCCGACGGGGTGTCGACCATCCTGCTCGGATACTCCAGTCTCGATCAGCTCGAATACGCGGCGAGGTGCGTGGCGAAGGGGCCGCTGCCGGCGGCCGTGGTCGGGCGGCTGCGCGAGCTCTGGACCGGG
>JBIOXS010000064.1:0-29231 GCA_044869815.1 Candidatus Rokuibacteriota bacterium
CCCAGACCGCGCCCGCCTCGCCGCTCAAGATCGGTATGGTCGGCGCCGGCCGTCAGGGTGGCGCGCTCGGTGCGCTGTTCGTCAAGGCCGGCCATCCGGTCATGTTCTCGTCGCGCCATCCCGACAACCTGAAGGACCTCGTGAGTGGGCTCGGACCGCTCGCGCAGGCGGGCAGCGTCGAGCAGGCGGTCGCGTTCGCTGATGTGGTCGTGCTCGTGGTGCCGTACTCCGCCATCGAGGGCCTCGGCAAGGCGCACGCGGGCGCGCTCGCGACCAAGCCGCTGGTGATGGACGTCAGCAACCCGATCGCGCGCCGCGATGGGGAGGAGCTCGTCAAGCGCGTCGCCGAGGAAGGCGGGCCGGGCCTCGTGACGGCGAAGCTCCTGCCGGGCGCGCGCATCGTCCGCGCGTTCAACGCGATCGGCTCGACGCGGCTGGCCCAGCTCACGCATCGCTCCGGCGCACCGGTCGGGGTGCCGATCGCGGGCGACGACGCGAAGGCGATCGCGCTCGCGGAGAGGCTCATCCGCGAAATCGGCTTCGAGCCGGTGCTCGTTGGCGGGCTCGCGATGGGGAAGTACCTGGTGCCCGGCACTCCGCTCGCCGGCGAGCGCACGCCGGCGGAGATTCGACAGATCGCCGGCGGGTTGCGCTGAGCTGGGCGTGACCGCATCGCCGGCCAGCGCCGGCCCGCCGACCGGCCCGGCCGACCGTCTCCGCAGCGGGGTGCGTCGCTTCGTCGAGATCGAGCCGCACGAGCTGCCCGTCGTCGGCTGGTGCTGGCTCGCCGTCTTCTCGGTGCTGTCGTCGTACTACATTCTCCGCCCGATCCGCGACCAGGCGGGCGTGGCGGGCGGCGTGCAGAACCTCCAGTGGCTCTTTACCGGCACGCTGGTGGCCATGATCGTGCTCAACATCCCGTTCGCCTACCTCGTGAAGCGGCTGCCCCGGAGCCGCTTCATCCCGATCACGTACCACTTCTTCGCGGCGAACATCCTGCTCTTCGCCGTCCTGTTCCACGCGTCCGACCCGGCGCGGACCGTCTGGGTCGGCCGCATCTTCTTCGTCTGGGCCTCGACGTTCAACCTGTTCGTCGTCTCGGTCTTCTGGCAGCTCAGCGTGGATCTGTTCCGTCCCGAGCAAGGCAAGCGGTTGTTCGGCATGATCGCGGCCGGCGCGACGATCGGCGCGATCGCCGGGTCGGGCCTGACGGCGAGCCTGGCGCAGCGCGTTCCGCCGATCGTGCTGCTCGTCGCGGCCACGGTCCTGCTCGAGGTGGCCGCGTTCGCGGTCGGCCGCCTGGCCCGCCTGTCGCCGACGCTCGATCGCCGGCCGGATGGCGGCGCGGCCGACGCGCCGATCGGCGGATCCGTCTTCGCCGGACTCACGCGCGCCTTCGCCACCCCGTATCTGCTGAACCTCACGGTCTTCCTCCTGCTGTTCGCGATCACTTCGACCTTCCTCTATTTCCAGCAGGCCGCCATCGTGGCGGGCAGCTTCGCCGACCGGGGCGCCCAGACGGCGTTCTTCGCCAGCGTCGACTTCTTCGTGAACGTCCTCACGCTGGTCGTCCAGCTGTTCCTCAGCGGGCGCATCGTGGTGTCGCTCGGCGTCGGCCTGGCGCTCGGCCTGCTCCCCACGCTCACCCTCGTCGGCTTCGGCGCGCTCGCACTCGTGCCGACCGCGGCGGCGGTGGCGGTCTTCCAGGTGGTGCGCCGCGCCGCCGACTACGCCGTCGCGCGACCGGCCCGGGAGGTGCTCTACACCGTCGTGCCGCGCGAGGATCGGTACAAGACGAAGAGCGTGATCGATACCGTCGTGTACCGGACCGGCGACCAGATGGGCGCCTGGTCGGTCGCGTTGCTGCGTGCGCTCGGTCTGGCGCCGGCGCATGTGTCGCTGGTGATCATCCCGGTCGCGGCCGTCTGGCTCGTGAATGCGCTCTGGCTCGGCCGCCGGCAGGACCGCCTGGCGGCGCAGCAGCAGGCGGTCGCCGCGTAGCGCCCGCCGTCGGCGACTCGACGGCGATCCGCGGCTCGAGCTAGTCCGCCGCCTGCTGCCGCTCGACTTCCTCCATGATCATCGTGTTGAGGTCGTCGATGAGCTTGGCGCGCTCCAGGCGGCCGTCGTTCCGCACGAGCTCACGGATGCGCGCCGGGCGCGCGGAGAGCATGATCAAGGTGGTGCCGATGGCCACCGCCTCCTCGATGGCGTGGGTGACGAAGAGGATGGTCCGTCCCGTCTCGCGCCAGATGCGCCGGACCTCGTTCTGCATGATCCGGCGGTTCTGGGCGTCGAGCGCGCCGAACGGCTCGTCCATCAGCAGGAGATCGGGCTCGATGGCGAGCGCGCGAGCGATGGCCGCCCGCTGCCGCATGCCTCCGGAGACGCGCGCGGGGTAATAGTCCTCGAAGCCGGCGAGGCCGGCGAGCCGGAGATAGCGGTCGGCGGTGCGGCGCCGGAGCGTAGCGTCGGCGCCGAGCGGCTTCTGCACGAGCTCGACGTTCTCGCGGAGCGTGAGCCACGGAAGCAGCCGGTCCTCCTGGAACACCACGCCCACCTTCCGCGTATGACGGCCGCTTCCGAGGACCGGCTCGCCGCCGAGCCTGACCGTCCCGCGCGAGGGCGCCTCCAGCCCGCCCACGATTCTGAGCAGCGTGGTCTTGCCGCAGCCGTTCGGACCGAGGAGACACACGAAGTCGCCGGCCTCCACGTCGAACGACACCGAGTCGATGACGGGAATGAGGAAGTCCTTGCCGACGCCGGCCACCTCGAGGGTCACCGCCATCGCGTGAGCCGCCGGGTCACGGTATCGAAGAGCAGCTTGTCGGTGGCCATCATCACGAGGATCATGACGACCGCCCACACGAAGACCATCTGGGTGGCCAGGATCTCGCGCGAGTAGTTCATGACGTAGCCGATGCCGGTCGTCACGCCGAAGATCTCCGCCATCACCGAGACCTTCAGCGCCAGGCCGAAGCCGACCTTCATGCCGGCCGCGAGGTAGGGGACGATGGAGGGCACCACGATCGCCGCGAACTTCTGCCGGCCCGAGAGCCGGTAGACGTCGCCCATCTCGAGCAGTCGCCGGTCGACGCTCTCCACGCCCTCCACCAGATTCGAGGCGACCACCGGCAGCGTGATCATGAAGGTGGTGAAGACGGGCGCCCAGTTGGAAAGCCCGAACCAGATGATGGAGATGACGATCCAGACGAAGACCGATGTCGAGTTCAGCACCGCCAGCACGTCGTGCACGACGGCCCGCGCGGTGCGCGAGAGGAAGGCCAGCAAGCCCAGGCCGAGGCCGACGACCACGGCGCCGCCGAAGCCGACGGCGATGCGGGCCAGCGAGGCGCCCGTGTGCTTCCAGACCTCGCCGCTGCGCACGATCTCCACGAGGCCGCGCAGCACGGACAGCGGCGAGGGGAGGACGAAGGCGCCGTAGCGCCAGGAGAGCAGGAACCACCCCGCGACCACGACCGCCGCCACCGCCAGCGTCGGCAGATGCAGGCGGGCGGCCCACCTACCGGCGGTCATCACTCACGCGCGGTGGAAGAATTCCCGTCGGACCCTGTCGGGCTGCTCCCAGATGTCGGACTTGAGGAACCCGAACTCCTTGTTGATCTTCAGCTGGGCGATCAGCGTATCGACCTGCTCGTCGGGCAGGCCGGAGAGCATGCGAACCGTCTCCTTGTGCGCGACCTGGATGACATCCTTCGGCAGCTTCGTGACCTCGGCCATGATCTCCATGGCGCGCGCCGGCTTTCCGTACCAGACGTCCACCGCGTCCTTCTGAGCGAGATTGAGGTCGGCCGGAAACGCGGCGTTCCTGGCGATGAAGTCGTTGTGGACGAGGTAGCACACGTGAACGGGGAACCCCGACGTCCGCCCCGTGGCCTTCCGCCAGAGGTCGATCTGCTTCGCGAGGTAGACGCCCTGTCCCGAGAGGACGACCGAGTCGCTGATGGGCTGCCAGGCGATGATCGCGTCGACGTCTTTCTTTCCCAGCAGCGTCGCCATGTCCGGCGGCGCCGTCGCCGTCACGATCTGCGTTTCTTTCTGGATATCGAAGCCATACCCCTTCAGCGTCAGCGCTCGTATATCGAAGAACGTCGAGGTCCCGACCACGGCCGCAATTTTTCGCCCCTTCAGATCCTCGACCTTCGTGAGCCCCGCATCCTTGCGCGCCACGATGGCGCCCAGCACGGCCGTGGCCACGCCGGTGACCTTCACCGGGGCGCCATCCTCGAACGCCTTCGCCGCCAGCGCGAACGACATGTCGATGGCGTCGACGTTCTTGCTCGTCAGCTGGTTCAGCAGCGGCACCGGCGAGCCCGGGATGACCGAGTACTCCGCCTGCCAGCCGTGCTTGCCGAGCAGGTCCTCTTTATGGATGATCTCGGGCCCCGCCCAGCCGAGCTGCAGATAGGCGAAGCGCACCTTGCCCTTGGTCGCCTGCGCTCGCACCACGCGCGGCGCGCCCACCACCGCGGCGGCCGCTCCCAGCCTCAGGAATGTACGCCGTCTCATCGGCTCACCGCTTGATCTGCGGCACGCCACGCAGGGCCTCGGCGATCTTCTCGGCGGGGTACTCGTAGTCCTGGAGCTTGCCGGCCAGGTACGCCTCGTAGGCGCCGAGGTCGAAGTGACCGTGACCGGACAGGTTGAACACGATGGTCTTCCGCTTGCCCTCTTTCTTGCTGCGCAGCGCCTCGTCGATGACGACCCGGATCGCGTGCGCGGACTCGGGGGCGGGGATGATGCCCTCGCTCCGCGCGAACTGCACGGCCGCCTGGAAGGTGGCCACCTGGGGCACCGCGACGGCCTCGATGACCTTCTCGTCGTAGAGCTTGCAGACGAGCGGCGCCATGCCGTGATAGCGGAGGCCGCCGGCGTGGAGCGGCGCCGGTACGAAGCCGTGGCCGAGCGTGTGCATCTTCACCAGCGGCGTCAGCCCGACCGTGTCGCCGAAGTCATAGGCGTACTTCCCCTTGGTGAGGCTCGGGCAGGCCGTCGGCTCGACGGCGATGATGCGCAGCTTCTTGTTGCGGCCCGTGAGCTTGTCGGCCGCGAACGGGAACGAGAGACCGGCGAAGTTCGAGCCGCCGCCAGCGCAGCCGATGACGATGTCGGCCTCGTCGTCGGCTTTCTCGAGCTGCTTCTTCGTCTCCTGGCCGATGATCGTCTGGTGCATCAGCACGTGGTTCAGCACGCTTCCGAGCGAGTACTTGGTGTCGTCGCGGGTGGCGGCATCCTCGACGGCCTCGCTGATGGCGATGCCGAGGCTGCCCGGCGAGTTGGGGTCCTGCTCGAGGACCTTCTTGCCGGCCTGTGTGTCGGAACTGGGGCTCGGCACCACCTGGGCGCCCCACGTCTCCATCATGATCCGGCGATACGGCTTCTGCTGGTAGGACACCTTCACCATGTAGACCTTGCACTGCAGCCCGAAGAACGCGCACGCCATGGCGAGCGCCGAGCCCCACTGGCCGGCGCCGGTCTCGGTGGCGATGCGCGTGACCTTTTCCTTCTTGTTGTAGTAGGCCTGCGCGAGGGCGGTGTTCGGCTTGTGACTGCCGGCCGGACTCACGCCTTCGTACTTGTAGTAGATGTGCGCCGACGTGCCGAGCGCCTTCTCGAGCCGGCGCGCCCGGTACAGCGGGGACGGCCGCCACAGTCTGAGCACGTCGCGGATCTCCTCGGGGATCTCGATCCAGCGCTCCTGGCTGACCTCCTGCTTGATGAGCTCCATCGGAAAGAGTGGCGCGAGATCTTGCGGGCCGATCGGCTGGCCGGTGCCGGGATGGAGCACAGGCGGCGCGGGGGTCTTGAAGTCCGCCTGGATGTTGTACCACTTGGTCGGCAAATCCCTCTCGTCCAGGAGGAACTTCGTCCGGCTCGTCTCGCTCGCCTTGGTTGCCATACCGCCTCCTTAAAGTGCCGTCGACCATAGCTTTCGCGCCCCCTGGTGTCAACGCGTAGAATGGTCATCAGACGACCTCACCAGGAGACTCGAGAATGCCTCCGACCCTGACGCTGCCGCGCGCTGATGGCACGCTCGCTCGCTACACGCTCTCGGGCCAATCGCCGATCGTGCCGCCGCGCGGTGCGATCACAAGCCGCGTCGGCATGGCGGCGGTCCACGTCGTCGCCGACCCGCTTGCAGACATCAACCCGACGCTCGATGTCGCCATTGATTGGGACGCCACGCTCGCCTATCGGCGCTATCTGTACGGGATGGGCCTCGCCGTGGCAGACGCCATGGACACCGCGCAGCGCGGAATGGGATTGCCCTGGTCCTCCGCCAAGGAGCTGATCGCCCGCTCGGTGGCGGACGCGAAAACCATTCCGGGCGCCGTGCTCGCCTCCGGCGCCGGCACCGACGATCTCGTGCCGGGCCCGCGCGTCACCATCGCCGACGTCGAGGCGGCCTACGAAGAGTCGTGCAGCTACATCGAGGGGCGCGGCGGCCGCATCATCCTGATGGCGAGCCGTGCCCTCGCCGCCTGCGCCAAGGGCCCCGAGGATTACGTGAAGGTGTACGGCCGGATTCTCGGGCAGGTGACGGCGCCGGTCATCGTTCACTGGCTTGGCGACATGTTCGATCCGGCACTCGCCGGCTACTGGGGCTCGCCAGACGTCGATCGCGCGACGGAGACGCTACTGGCGATCGTGCAGGATCATGCGGCGAAGATCGACGGCGTGAAGATCTCACTGCTCGACCAGCGGCGCGAGATCGCCATGCGCCGGCGGTTCCCGAAGGGCGTGCGCATGTATACCGGCGACGACTTCGATTACCCGACGACGATCGGCGGCGACGGTGAGCACTACAGCGACGCGCTGCTGGGCATCTTCGACGTCATCGCGCCAGCGGCGTCGGCCGCCCTGCACGCCCTCGATCGCGGCGACCGCGCGACGTTCGACCGCATCCTGGCCCCGACGCTGCCGCTCTCGCGGCACGTGTTCGGCGCGCCCACGCGCTTCTACAAGACCGGCGTCGTGTTCGCCGCGTATCTGAACGGCCATCAGAGCCATTTCCGGATGGTGGGCGGTCTCGAGAGCGCGCGCTCGGTGGTGCACCTCAGCGAGCAGCTCGTGCTGATGGACCGCGCGGGGCTCCTGCGCGATCCGGACACGGCGGCCGAGCGCATGCGACGCCTGCTGGCGCTGGCCGGAGTCACCGCATGACGCTGGCGCCGGCGACCCACTACAAGGCCGACCTGCGCGCCATCCGTTTCACGCTGTACGAGCACCTCAAGGTCGACCGGCTGTTCGCGCTCGACAAGTTCGCGCACCTCTCACGCGAGGAGTGCGACGCGGTCATCGAGCAGGCGTATCGCTTCGCCTCCGAGGTGACCGGTCCGCTGAACTCGCCCGGCGATCGCGCCGGCGCGAGGCTTCAAGCCGGACACGTGAGCACGCCGCCCGGCTTTCGCGAGGCGTGGAAGAAGCTCTTCGACCTCGGGCTGATGCCGTTCACGATCGCCGCCGAGGCCGGCGGCTTCGGCGGGCCGAACGCGATCGGCGTGATCCTCCAGGAGCTCCAGAGCGGCGCCAACACCGCCTTCCAGATGTACGCCGGGCTCACCCACGGAGCGGCCGACCTGATCGAAGTCTTCGCCCGCGAGGAGGACAAGAAGCGGTTCCTGCCCGCGATGCTCGACGGCCGCTTCGGTGGCACGATGTGCCTGTCCGAGCCGCACGCCGGCTCAGACGTGGGCGCCACGCGCACGCGGGCGCGCGCGCTCGGTGGCAACGTCTACGCGATCACCGGAACCAAGTGCTGGATCTCCTCGGGGGACCACGACCTCACGCAGAACATCGTGCATCTCGTGCTCGCCCGCATCGAGGGGGCGCCGAGCGGGACGCGCGGGCTGTCGCTCTTCATCGTGCCCAAGATCTGGGTCGACGAGGACGGCACCCTCGGCGAGCCGAACGACGTGACCACGGCCTCCATCGAGCACAAGCTGGGCATCCGAGCCTCCGCCACCGCCGTGCTGAACTTCGGCGACCACGACCGCTGCCGGGGGATCCTGGTGGGCGGCCAGCCGCACCAGGGCATGCGCCAGATGTTCCGCATGATGAACGGCGCCCGCATCGCCGTCGGCGTCCAGGGCATCGCCATCGCCTCCGTCGCCTACCTCCGCGCGCTGGCCTACGCGCGTGAGCGGCTGCAGGGACCGTCGGTGCGTCAGTTCAAGGACCCCGACGCCCCGCGCGTGGCGATCCTCGAGCACGCGGACGTCCGACGCATGCTGCTCGAGATGAAGGCCAAGGTCGAGGGCATGCGCACGCTCGCCGTCAAGCTCGCGCTGCACGCGGACCTGGCGCTGGCGCTCGCGGAGAGCGACGAGGCCGAGGCCACGCGCCACGCCGGCCAGGTGAATCTCTTGACGCCGGTCGTGAAGGCCTACGGCGCCGACCAGGCGTTCCGGATCGCCGAGATGGCCATCCAGGTCCACGGCGGCGCCGGCTTCGTCGAGGACCATCCGGTCGAGCAGTACCTGCGCGACGCCAAGATCTTCTCGATCTACGAGGGGACGAACCACATCCAGGCGCTCGATCTCGTCTCCCGCAAGCTCGGCGCGCGGGGCGGCGCCGATCTCGCGGACTTCCTGAAGGAGGTCGGCGACTTCGTGGCGCAGCACACGGGACGCTCGGGCCTGGCGGCCGAGGTGGCGGCGCTCGGGGAGGCCTCGGCGGCGCTCCAGCGCGCGGCCGGCGCGCTCCTCGAGTTCTTCGTGGGCGGCAAGGTCGATCAGGTCACGCTGGTCGCCAACGCCTTCCTCGAGACGCTGGCCGAGGTGGCCATCGCGCACCTGCTCCTCGACGCGGCGGTGGTGGCCGAGGGCCGGCTGCGGCGAGACGAGGACGACCTCGGTGCCGACGATGTGGCGTTCTACCGCGGCAAGGTCATGGCCGCCAAGCACTACGTCAACTACGTCCTGCCCAACGTCCACGCGCGCGTGGGCGCCATGGTCGGCGGCGACCGCAGCGCCCTCGACATTCCGGACGCCGGGTTTTCCACCGCGACCTGAAGCACCTGACCTACAGCACGTACAGAAACGGGCGGGCGGTCAGGGTCTCGCGATTCCAGAAGCCGGAGCCGGCGAGGGCGTCGATCGCCTCGTGAGCCTTCGGCGTCTTCACCACGGCCAGCGTGCCGCCGTCCTCGAAGAACCCGCCGAACGCCAGCCGGCCGCTGCCACGCAGCTCGATGAGCGCGAACTGCGCCATGTCGTGATGGCCGACCGGTCCTTCGACGATGGTCGCCACGCGCGAGCCGTCGAGCACCACCGGCACCGCCTCCCACGGCTCCACGAACGCAGCGAACGAGCGCGGCGTGTAGCCCGTCCACGCCCCGGCCACGAAGTACGGATCTTCCTCCATGGCGTTGGCGATCTGCGCCGGCTGCTGGAGGCGATAGAAGAGATCGGCGCGCGTGCCGTCGGGTGACGGCCCGCCGCCGATGAGGATGCCGGCGGCGCGCAGCCCCTGCAGCCGCTCGAGGTGCGCGCGCCGGTGAGGCTCGCGGCGGACCAGGTAATCGTCGGAGGTGGCCACCGCCATGTGGAAGACGATCACGCCGCGCAGCCTACCACATGGTACTGTGACTCGAGTGGAGCGTTTCGAGCGATTCCGCGCGCGATTTCCCTTCACTCTCGACGACTTCCAGGTGGAGGCGATCCGCGCCATCGACGCGGATCAATCGGTGATCGTCTCGGCGCCGACGGGGAGCGGCAAGACGCTGGTCGCCGAGTACGCCATCCAGGCGGCGCTGGAGTCGGACAAGCGCATCGCCTACACGACGCCGCTCAAGGCGCTTTCCAACCAGAAGTACAACGACTTCGTCCGCGCCTATGGCGCCGACACGGTCGGCATTCTGACCGGCGACGTCAAGGTGAACCCGCAAGCACAGGTGCTCGTCATGACCACGGAGATCTTGCGGAACGCGCTGTTCGGCAGTGGGTTGGACGGTCTCGGCTACATCGTGCTCGACGAGTGTCATTACATGGGCGACGAGGGCCGCGGCACCGTGTGGGAGGAGATCATCGTCGGCGCGCCGAAGGACGTGCTGCTCGTCGGCCTCTCGGCAACCGTCTCCAACGTCAAGGAGATCGCCGACTGGATCTCCATCGTGCATCGGCCCGTCGTGCCGATCTTCCATCCGCAGCGGCCGGTGCCGCTGCACTACTCGGTGGCCGACCTCGCCGGCGACGTCCACGACATCGACCGCGTGCGCAGCCGCACCGCGCGCGTCGTGGGCGACGAGAGCCGCGGCCACGACGATCGCGGGCGGTGGTACACGCGTCGCGTGGTCGATCCGGTGGTGCTCATCGAGGCGCTGGAAGAGCGCGGCTGGCTGCCCGCCATCTATTTCATCTTCAGCCGGGCCGGCTGCGAGCGGGCGATGCAGGACGTCCTCGCCGACGGCCACCCGCTGATCACACGCGAGCAGCGCCGCGAGGTCGATGCGATCGTCGGCGAGGCGGTGGCCGAGAACCCGTCGATCGGCGAGTCCGCGCTGAGCCAGGCGGTGTTCCAGGGGCTGCGCATCGGCGTGGCCACGCACCACGCCGGCATCCTGCCGGGGCTCAAGCGGCTGATCGAGACGCTCTTCGAGCGTGGGCTCTGCCGCATCGTGTTCGCGACGGAGACCATGTCGCTCGGCATCCACATGCCGGCGCGGGCGGTGGCGCTGCAAGGCCTCACCAAGCGCACCGACCGTGGCTTCCGCGCGCTCTCGCACAACGAGCTCACGCAGATGGCCGGCCGCGCCGGTCGGCGGGGCATCGATCCCGAGGGACAGTGCGTGATTGCGCTCGACGCGCGCGACGGACTCGAGGATCTCCTGCGCGTGGTCGACGGTGCCCCCGAGCCCATCGAGAGCCAGTTCAAGCTCGGCTACGGCTCGGCCGCCCTGCTGCTCGGCACCGGCGCGCCGCCCGACGTCCTGCGCAAGCGGATCGAGGCCTCCTTCGGCCAGTACCAGAACTTGAAACGGATCCGCGAGATGGAGGCGGAGGTGCGCGCGCTCCACGATGCCCTCGAGCGCGCCCGCGCGTACGAGGCGCCGTGCGGCGACTTCGCGCGCATCGGCCGCTACCGACGGGCCCGGCAAGAGGTGCAGGCGCGACGACAGGCCACCGGGCGGGGCGGGCGCCGCGGCGAGCGCAGCCCGCTCGAGGCCGAGCCCGGACGGCTGGCGCTGGTCAGGCGCAAGGGCGCCCCGGGCCTCGTCATGATCCTCGGCGTCCACTCGATCCGGGGCCACCGCACGCTCTTCGACGCGCTGTTGCCGCACGGCGCCGTCGTCCGACTGAAGAGTGGAGTGATCAAACGCATCTTCTGGGCGACCCCGCCGCTGCACGTTCCGCGCGATCTCCGGCGGGGCGAGCCCCGTGGACTGCGCCACCTCACCGAGCAGCTCGAGCAGCTGAACGCCGGCGAGCTGCTGGCGCGCGAGCGCGAGCAGGGACCCGAGGCCGTGCTGAGCGCGATCGAGTGTCACCGCTGCCCCTGGGGCGCCACCACGCGCTGCGAGCACGCCTCGCGCGATCTCGAACGGCTGGAGGAGCGCGCGCGGGAGCGCCGCGCCGCCCTGGACGCGTTCAAGAACGCGTACTGGCAGGAGTTCCTGCGGGTGGTGGAGGTCCTCGAGCAGTATCGTGCGGTGCGCGACGGGCGCCTCGAGCCGAAGGGCGCGCTCATCGCGGCCCTCCGGCACGACAACGAGCTGCTGCTGGCGGAGACGGTCTCGCGCGGGCTCTTCGACGATCTCACGGTGGCGGAGGCGGCCGCGATCTGCTCGGCGCTCCTCGAGGAGTCGCGCTCGGGGGAGCCGCAGCTCGCGCGCGCGTTCCTGAAGAAGCGCCCGAAGCTGAAGCGGCGGCTCGACCAGCTGCTGCAGGTCGCCGACGGCGTGTGGCAGGCGCAGCGCGCGCGTCACCTCGGCATGCCGGTCACCGTGCATCCGGGCTTCATGCCGGCCGTCTTCCGCTGGGCCTCCGGCGAGGACGACTGGTCGTCGATCGTCGCCGAGTCGTTCGGTGGTCACGAGGGCGATCTCGTCCGCGCGATGCGGCGCCTCATCGACCTCCTGCGTCAGCTCGCGGAAGGGCCCGAGGTGCCGCCGCCGACCGCACGCTTGCTCGCCCAGGCCGCGCGCCTCATCGACCGCGGCATCGTGCTCGAAAGCGCGCTCATTTGAGCCGGGCGCCTCTGCTATGCTGACGCCCGTGAAGCGGCTGCCGGTCGCGGTTGTGTCCTGGCTTCTCGCCGGTTGCGCCGCCATCCTTCCTCCCATCGATCAGCGAACCACCCAGGGCCCGACGGCGGGGGAGCTCTGGACGGCGCGCGTGATGCAGCAGACCGGACGCACGCCGAGCTTCGAGGAGAAGCGGCACTTCGAGGAAGACATCGACGAGCGCATCGGACGCTATCTGCGGGAGCACGAGGACGCCGCCAGCTCGCTGACGCTTCTGTCGTTCCGGTCGCTGCGCCAGGTGACGGTGGGAATGGACAAGATGCAGGTCGAGATCCTGCTCGGCGCCCCGCTCACTATCACCCGCGATCCTGCGCAGATGCAGAACTTCGCGCGGCATCACTGGCCCGAGATCCGCGACAAGGTGAAGCCCGACGAGGCGTGGAGCTATCCGTTCGGCTGGGTCGTCTACTTCGCGAAGTCGCGCGTCGCGGACATCACGCAGTACCTGCCCCGCACCTGATTCCGCCCGGGAGGCCCGCATGATCCGCTCGACGCTGTCGGTCACGAAGGAGACGCCGATCCTGCGCCACGGCATGGTGGTGGCCGAGCATCCGCGCGGCGCCGAGGTCGGCGCGCGTATCCTCGAGCGGGGCGGCAACGCCGTCGACGCCGCCGTGGCCACCGCCTTCGCCATGACCGTGGTGGAGCCGTTCATGTCGACGATTGCGGGGTCGGGCACCATGCTCGTGCATCTCGCGAAGCGCGGGGAGACGGTGTGCCTCGACTTCAACGCGGTGGCGCCGCGGGCGGCGCACGAGACGATGTACACGATCGTCGGCGGCGTCTCCGATGCGCTGTTTCCGTGGCCGCGCGTCGAGGCGGAGGCCAACGTCTTCGGCCATCGGTCGGTGGCGGTTCCCGGCTCGGTGGCCGGGCTTGCGCTGGCCCTCGAGCGCTACGGCACCATGACGCTCGCCGACGCGCTGGCGCCCGCCATCGAGATCGCGCAGGCGGGCATCGTCCACGACTGGTACCTGGCCCTCAAGCACGCGCAGCACCTCGAGGAGCTCGCGGCCCTTCCGGAGACCGCGCGGACATATCTCAGGAACGCGCGCTCGATCTTCCGGCCGCCGTCGATGCAGCCGGGCGACGTGGTCCGATACCCCGACCTGGCCCGCAGCCTGACGCTGATCGCGCGCGAGGGGCCGGAGGCGTTTTACCGCGGCGCGCTGGCGCAGGCAATTGCCGACGAGATGGCCGCGCACGGTGGGCTCATCACGAAAGGAGACCTCGCCGCCTACGAGGTTCGCGTCGGGCCGGCGCTCGCGGGGCGCTACCGCGACCTCGATCTCGCGCTGTCGCCGGGCGCCACCGGCGGCACCACCGCCCTCGAGATGCTGAACATCCTCGGCGAGTTTCCGCCGGCCAAGACCGGCTGGACCACGGTCGAGGGGCTCCACATCCGTGCCATGGCCAGCAAGCGCGCGTTTCAGGACCGCTTCGAGCACCTGGGCGACGCCGTCCTCGTGAAGGCGCCGTGGGAGCGTCTGGTCTCGCGGGAGCACGCCCGTGCGGCGGCCGCCGAGATCCGCCGGCTCAAGGTCGTCCCCCGCCGCCGCGGTCCAGGCGCCGGCGTCGACTGCACGACGCACGTCGGCGCGGTGGACCGTCACCGCAACATGGTCTCGCTCACGAACACCGCCGTCTCTCTCTGGGGCTCGCGCGTCGTCGCGAAGGGAACGGGCATCCTGCTCAACAACGGGATGATCTGGTTCGATCCCGAGCCGGGCAAGCCGAACTCGATTGCCTCGGGCAAGCGGGCGCTGGTGAACATGGTTCCGGCTCTCGGCTTCCGACGCGGGCAGCCGTACCTCACGGTCGGCGCGCCGGGCGGACGCGCCATCGTCTCGGCGATCCCCCAGATGATCGCCAACGTCGTCGATGGGCGGGGCTCGCTGCAGGCGGCCGTGGAGGCTCCACGCCTGCACTCCGAGGGCGGCGACGTGCTCGTGTCGACGCGCGTGGGCGAGGCGGCGCTGGCGGGGCTCGCGAAGCGAGGGCACACGGTGGTGCCGAAGGAAGAATCGTACTCGACGCTCGACTTCGCGCGGCCGGTGGCGATCCGCATCACGGCCAAGGGACTGGAGGCCGGCGTCGAACAATACGGCGCCGCCGCCGCCGCAGGTTATTAGGAGGAGCTCATGGCCATCGAGGAACGCGTGATTGCGTCGTGGAAGTACAAGAAGGGTGTGCTCGATCCGAAGACAGCGTACCTGTGCTATCTGGCGGCGAACCTCGCCGCCGGCAACACGCACTGAGCGAAGCGCGACCTGGCAGGTGCCAGGCAGAGCGGCGCCAGCGAAGAGGAGGTCCGCGAGGCAATCTCGTTCGCGATCCGCGCCAACGCGGCCAAGACCCACGCCGACATCCTGAAGGTGTACGAGGAGCCGGGCCGGTAGGCGCGCGTGATAGGCTGCGTCGATGGCCACCGTCGAGCTGACCGCCGCCTTCTCCACCATTCCCGCCGGCGAGGCCGAGGCGATCAAGCGCCTGCTCGTCGAGACGGTCGAGCAGATCGCGCGTGATGATGCGAGCTTCCAGCGCGCGAAGCTCGTCTTCACGGAATCCGACGAGCGCTGCGGGCTGACGGCGGAGCTCGACGGCGTCAAGCGGGAGGGCGTCCCGCTGGCGCTCGACATCGACCTGCTCGAGGATGCGCAGTCCGGCGCGGGCGCGCGTGCCCAGCTGAAGGAAGCGATTCGCCTCTACTTCAGGAAGGTGCAGGGCCGGTAGTGGACGACGGCGTCCTGCTCTACGCCTACGCCGGCTGCGTGTTCCGGGTGCCGGAGGGCGTGCAGCCGCCGAAGGCCGGCTCGCTCTTCTTCTGTCGTCATCTGAAGCCGCGCGCCGGCGAGCGCGTGCTGGAGCTGGGCGCCGGCCTGGGGCTGGCCGCGGTTCTCGCCGCCCGCGCCGGCGCCAGCGTCGTGGCCACCGATGTGGTCCCGGCCGCCGTGGAGACGGTGCGCCTCAATGCCGTCCTGAACGGGGTCAGCGTCGACGCGCGGCTCGGCGACTGCTATGCGCCGGTGACGGGCGAGCGTTTCGACGTCGTGTGCAGCAATCCGCCGCAGATGCCCACGCCGCCGGGACGCGAGCGCGGCGACGCGGCGGCCGCCGCCGACAACGGCGGCATCGACGGCTGGGAGGTCCTCGATCGCATCATCAGCGGGGCGCCGGCCCATCTGCGTGCGGGCGGCCGACTGATGTTCACCATCTTCGCGTTCCTCGGACGCAAGACCGCGTTCGCCAAGGTCGAAGCTGCGGGTCTGGTGCCGGCGGTGATCGCAAGCGAGACGCAGCCCTTCCCGCGGATCGGCTTCGAGCGGCTCGATCACCTCCGGGCGCTCGACGCAGAGCGGACGCTGGTGGCGGCCGGCGTGCCGAGCACGGTGGAGCGTCTTCTCATCGAAGGACGCCGCCCATGACCCGGCGGCTCATCGTCAACGCCGACGACTGGGGCCTCACGCGCGGTGTCAGCGACGGCATCCTGGCCGCCCACCGGCACGGCATCGTCAGCAGCACCACCGTGCTCGCCACCGCCGAGCTCGACCGCGAGCTCGTCGCGCGCCTGCGTGACTGCGGCCTGGGTGTCGGCCTCCACGTGAACCTCACGCTCGGAACTCCGCTGACACGGGGGCGCTCGCTGGTCGACGGCGACGGGCGGTTCGTGCGCGACGCGGGGCGGGCCGCCGCCCGCGTCACGGCGGCCGACGTCCGCGCGGAGGTGCGGGCGCAGGTCGAGCGCTTCGAGTCGGCCATCAAGCGGCCGCCGACCCATCTCGACACGCACCACCACGTCGGCCTGCACTCGCCGGTACGCGAGGTCGTGCTCGAGCTGGCGACGTCCCTCCACGTCGCCGTGCGGAGTCAGGATGCGGGCGCCCGCGCGCGCGCCCGCAGCGCCCGGCTCCGCACGCCCGACCATTTCTTCGGCGAGTCCGGCCCGGGTGCCTACTGGACGCTCGAGCGCACGGTGCGCCACCTGCGCGAGCTTCCCGACGGCGTCTCGGAGTTCATGTGCCATCCCGGCTGGTGCGATGCCGAGCTCGCGTACAGCCGGTACGGCCGCCAGCGCGAGACGGAGATGATCGGCCTCGGCGGCGCAGGCGCGCGCGCCACCGCGGCCGCCCTCGGCATCACCCTCTGCACCTTCGCCGATCTCTGAGCGGATGAGCGAGGTCGTGATCGCGGTCGACGTCGGCGGCACGACGATCGCGGCCGGCCTCGTCAGCCCCGGTGGCGAGGTGCTCGACGAGCGGCGCGTGGCGGCCGACCCCGCGGCGCGGGCGACACTGACGACGATCGAGCGCCTCATCGACGACCTCCGGCGGCGCGCCGGCGACCGCGTGGTGCGCGGCATCGGTGTGGGCGTGCCCGGGCCCGTCGATGCCGGGCGGGTCGCCGCCGAGGTTCCGCATGCGCCCGATCTCGCCGATCGGCCGTTGGCGGACCTGCTGCGCGCGCGCTTCGCGCTGCCGGCGTACGTCGACAACGACGTGAACGCGCTCGCGCTCGGGGAGTGGCGCTTCGGCGCCGGCCGCGGCGTGCGCTCGCTCGTCGTGCTGGCGCCGGGGACGGGGTTCGGCTGTGGCATCATCCTCGACGGCCGGCTCGTCCGCGGAGCGAACGGCTACGGCGGCGAGTTCGGCCACACGCCGGTGAAGTTCGACGGACCTCGCTGCTGGTGCGGCGGCCGCGGCTGCCTGGCCGTCTACGCGAGCGGACGCGGGATCGCGGAGGCCGCGCGCGCGCGTGTGGCCGGCGACGCGTCGGCGCCGCTCGTGGTCGCCGGCGGCGGCGTCGCGGGCATCACCGCCGCGGTGGTCTTTCGTCTCGCCGCCGCCGGCGATCCCGTCGCCTCCGCCGTCGTGGACGAGGCGTGCCGCGCGCTCGGCGCCATGATCGCGACCATGGTCAACGGTCTGAATCCCGAGGCCATCGTCGTCACCGGCGGCGTGGCGCAATCGCTGGTCGCCCTCGAGAAGCGCATCCTGGCGGCGGCGGCGGAGTATGCGTTTCCGCGCGCGCTCGCAGCCGCGCGTTTCACCGTGGTGCCCACCGACAAGCGCACGACCATGCGCGGCGCCGCGGCGCTCGTGTTCTACGAGATGGGGGGCCTCGAAATGGCCCGATAAGGACATGGGGGGCCTCGACATGGCCCCCCATACCCCCCAACCTTCGGAGCGGCCTGGCGGAGCCGGGCCGCTCTTCTAATAACTAGCCGTCACGGCGGAGCAGGTCTTCGAGGATGCGCGGGAGCTTGCTGACCGCGGATTCGCCGACGAGACGGGCGACGATCTCGCCGTTGCGATCGACGACCACGGTGTACGGCGAGCCCTTGAAGCCGAAGTGATTGCCGATCGTCAGGCGCGGATCGAGAGCGACCGGATAGCCCACACGGTTGTCGCGGATGAAGGCGCGCGCGTCGGCGGCCGTGTCCTGGACGTGGATGGCGAGCAGCTCGACGTTGCGCGTTCGGTAGCGGTCGGCCAGGCGCGCGAGCGCCGCCGACTCCCGCACGCATGGCTTGCAGTAGGACGCCTGGAAGCGCAGGACGAGGATCTTCTTGCCGATCAGGTCGCGAGAGTTCACCGTCCGGCTGCCGTCGAGCAGCCGGACCCGGAAGCCGGGCGCAGCCGGCGCCGCCGCCGCGACGGCGGCGAACGCCGTCAAGCCGGCCAGGGCGAGACCGATCGCACGCACGCCGGTATCTTAGCGCCGCAGCCCCCAACCGCCGCCAACATCCGATGACCCTCCTCGTCGCCATTGGCGTGCGCATGGTGTACGCTGCGTTCTCCGTGGACGGCTCGCTGATCTCCGCGCTCGGGGTCGGCTTTCTCCTCGGCCTGCGCCATGCGCTGGACGCCGACCACGTGGCCGCCGTCTCCACGTTCCTCAGCCGCCATCGCGGGGTCTATCGCTCGTGTGTGGTGGGCACGTTCTGGGGACTCGGACACACCGGCGCGCTGCTGCTGGCCGCCCTCGCGGCGACCGTGCTCCGACTTCGCATTCCGCCGGACGTGAGCAAGGCGCTGGAAGCGGTCGTCGCCTGCGTCGTCATCGCGCTCGGCGCCAACGTGCTCCTGCATGCGCTCGGCTCCGTGCGCGTGCACCGGCATCAGCACACGCACGGCGGCGCCCCGCACCGGCATCTGCACGTCCACGTCGGCCGCACGGCGTCGCACACCCATGGCCACGTCTTCCGTGCCGGGCAGCGTCCACTGCTCATGGGCGCGCTGCACGGGCTCGCCGGAAGCGCGGCGCTGCCGCTGCTCGTGCTGGCTACCATGCCGTCGGCGCTGGCGGCGCTCCTCTACATCACCGTGTTCGGCGTCGGATCGACGGTCGGGATGCTTGTCGTGAGCGGTCTGGTCGGCATCCCGTTCGCGTTCGGCGGCGCCTCCGAGCGGGTCCGCGTCGCGCTTCAGATCGGCGTCGGTATGGCGAGCGTGGGCATCGGCGTGGCGATGCTGCTGGCGCTCGCCGCGACGCCATCGGTGCTCGCGCTTGGTAATTCCTGCTCGCCTTGCTCACTCGCCGACGGCGCGCCGCGGGCGACTGTTCTCGGCCGGGCACGCCTGACACACCGTCCAGGCCCAGCCGCCGGGAATCTCGTAGAGGGACGAGATGTGGCGCCAGTCGCCGTCGGACAGCTGAAGCCGCAGGCGCACACTGTTGGCGTCGGCGTACGAGGTGTACAGCCTGATCTCACGCGCGCCCTCGTGACCGCAGTAGCGGCGTAGCCGCGTGTGAAACGCCTCGGAAGACGTACCGTCGGCGTCCGGGCCCATCGGTCCTGCCGAGGATCGCAACGGCTGTGCCACCGACTTCCCGCCGCCTGGAAGTCGGAAAAAGCGGCCGTTTTTCCGACGGTTATAATGGCCGCGTGAACGACCTCGAGCACGAGCTCCGCAAACGCTTGCGCGGTAGCGTCCGCTTCGACCAGGGCTCGCGGCTCCTCTACTCGACGGACGCCTCGATGTACCAGGTGGAGCCCATCGGCGTGGTGATTCCGCGCGACGCCGACGACGTGGCGGCGGCCATCGACGTGGCTCGAAGCCAGCGCGTGGCGCTGCTCCCGCGCGGCGGCGGCACATCGCTCACCGGGCAGACGGTCAATCGCGCGCTCGTGCTCGACTTCTCGCAGCACATGAACCAGGTGCTCGAGGTGAACCAGGACGAGGGATGGGCGCGTGTCCAGCCGGGACTCGTGCAGGACGAGCTGAACGCGCAGGTGCGACCGCTGGGACTGCTCTTCGGCCCCGACACGTCGACCTCGAATCGCGCCACCCTCGGCGGGATGCTGGGCAACAACTCCGGCGGCTCGCACTCGATCGCGTATGGCCTGACCGTCGATCACGTCCTCGAGCTCACCACGCTCCTCGCCGACGGAACGCGCGTGGTGTTCGGCACGCTCACCGCCGACGCCTTCGAGGCCAAACGCCGGCTCGAGGGCGCCGAAGGCCGCATCTATCGCGAGATCGGCGCGATCCGGCGGGAGTTCGCCGACGAGATCCGCAGGCGCTACCCGAAGCACTGGCGCCGCGTGGCCGGCTACAACCTGAACGAGGCGATCAAGGACTTTCCGCTGAACGTTGCGCGCGTGGTGGTCGGTTCCGAAGGGACGCTGCTCGCGGTGCTGGAGGCGAAGGTGCGGCTCGTGAAGCGCCCGAGGACGACGGCGCTCGACGTCATCCACTATCGCGACGTCCAGGAGGCCCTGGAGTCATCGCAGGCGATTCTGGAGACGGGGCCGTACGCCGTGGAGCTGACCGACAAGGTCATTCTCGACCTCGCGCGAAACAACATCGAGCAGTCCAAGCGCATGGCCTTCGTCAACGGCGATCCCGGCGCCATCCTCATCGTGGAGTACGCGGGAGAGACCGACGCCGAGGTCCGCGCGAAGGTGGAGGCTCTGGAGGCGCGGCGTGTCCGGGAGAGATTCGGCTATGCGGCGCACGTCACCTACGACGCTGGCGAGCAGCAGTCGATCTGGAAGCTCCGGAAGGCGGGCCTCGGGCTCCTGCTCGGCATGAAGGGCGACAAGAAGCCGATCGCCTTCGTCGAGGACACGTGCGTGGAGCCGCGCTATCTCAAGGACTTCGTGCCGCGCTTCGCCGAGATCTTCGCCAAGCACGACACGACCGGCGCGTACTACGGGCACTGCTCGGTCGGCTGCCTGCACATCCGTCCCGTCATTGACCTCAAGACGCCGCGCGGCCTCGAGCAGGTGCGGGCGATCGCAGACGAGATCACCGACCTCGTGCTGCAATACAGCGGCACGATCTCGAGCGAGCACGGCGACGGGCGCGCGCGGAGCCCGTTCCTCGAGCGCATGTACGGGCCGGCGCTGATGGGCGCCTTCCGGCGTCTCAAGGCGGCGTTCGATCCGGACAACCGCATGAACCCCGGCAACATCGTCGATTCGCCGGGCATCCTCGAGAACTTGCGGTACGGCCTGGCCTACAAGACCTGGGAGCCCAAGACGCTGTTCGATTTCTCGGAGCAGGGCGGCTTTGCCGCCGCCGTCGAGATGTGCAACGGCGTGGGCGCCTGTCGCAAGGCGCTCGAGGGCACGATGTGCCCCTCGTACATGGTCACGCGCGACGAGGAGCACTCGACGCGAGGGCGCGCCAACGCGCTGCGCGCCGTGCTCTCGGGCCGGATGGCGCCGGCGGAGTTCACCGGCCGGCGGCTCTACGAGGTGATGGATCTCTGTCTGGAGTGCAAGGGCTGCAAGGCCGAATGTCCGTCGAACGTCGACATGGCGAAGATGAAGTACGAGTTCCTCCACCACTACTACCAGACCAACGGTCTGCCGCTCCGCAACCGTCTGTTCGGGCGCATCGCCGAGCTGAACGCGCTCGGCGCCCGCGTACCGGCGCTGGCGAACCGGCTGGCGAACCTGCCGCTGAACCGCTGGCTCCTGGAAAAGGTGGCCGGCATCGACCGGCGGCGTCCGCTGCCGGCGCTGGCCGCGCAGACGTTCGAGGAGTGGTTCCGCCGCCGTACGCAGCCCGTCGCGGCGACGCGCGGCGAGGTGGTGCTCTTCCACGACACGTTCGTGACCTACAACGTGCCCGGCATCGGCCAGGCGGCCGTGCAGCTCCTGGAGGCCGGCGGCTACGAGGTGGTGCTCGTCGACCGCAAGTGCTGCGGGCGCCCCTTGATCTCCAAGGGCATGCTGACCGAGGCGCGCGAGCACGCCCGCCACAACGTCGCGCGGCTTCATCCGTACGCCGCGCGCGGCGTGGCCATCGTCGGCCTGGAGCCGTCCTGCCTGCTCACCCTGCGCGACGAGTGGGTGGACCTGCTGCGCACCGACGAGGCGCGGACGGTGGCGCGGCAGAGCGTGCTCCTCGAGCAGTTCCTGCTCCGCGAGCGCGAGCGCGGTCTCACCCTGACGTTTTCGCCTCATGGCCGCAAGGCCCTGCTGCACGGCCATTGTCATCAGAAGGCGCTCGTCGGCACCGCGCCGACGGTGGCGGCGCTGACCTGGGCCGGCTACGAGATCAGCGAGGTCGACTCGGGCTGCTGCGGAATGGCCGGCTCCTTCGGCTTCGAGCGGGAGCACTACGACGTGTCGATCGCCCTCGGCAACCGGCGGCTCGCGCCCGCGGTCAAGGCGGCGGGCCCCGACACAGAAGTGATCGCCCCCGGCATCTCCTGTCGCCAGCAGATCGAGCACCTGGCCGGCCGGCGCGCCAAGCATCCCGCCGAGGCGCTCTGGCAGGCGCTCGCGCGCTGACCCCGCTCCTTCTCGCACTCGCGATCGTCGTGGCGTCCTTCGTCAAGGGCGTGATCGCCTTCGGCTTTCCGGTCGTGGCCACGCCGCTCCTGGCCATGGTCGTGGACGTGAAGACGGCGATCGCGCTGTCGATCGTTCCCAACATCGTCATGGACGCGCTGCAGGTGGGACGCCGCACCGGCAATCTCCTCGCGACCGCGCGCCGGGTGGCCGTGCTGCTCGCCTTCGGCTTCCTCGGCACCGTGGTCGGCACCGGCTCGCTGCTGGTGATGCCGCCCCGGCTGGCGCTCGCCATCCTCGCCGTCGTCATCCTCGGCTTCGTCGTGCTCAACGTGAGCGGCGCCTCGTTCCGTGTCCCCGCCCGCGGGGAGCGCTGGCTCTCGGCGCCGGTCGGCTTCGCCGCAGGATTCCTCGGCGGGGTCACCAACGTCCCCGGCACGCTGCTCGTGCTCTACTTCCACGCGCTCGGCATGGCCAAGCAGGAGTTCGTGCGCTCGGTCGCCCTGTGCTTCTTGAGCTACAAGCTCGTGCAACTGGCCACCGTCGCCTCCTACGGACTGCTGACGTGGTCGCTGCTCGGCGCCTCCGTCGCCCTCACCGCCGTCGGCCTCGGCGGCTTCTGGCTCGGTCTGCGCGTCCAGGATGCGCTGCCGGAGCGGACCTTCCATCGCGCGGTTCTGGCGTTCCTCACGCTGCTCGGCATCTCGCTGCTCGGGCGCAGTCTCTGGCCGTCGTGAGCGAGCGCATCCGCCTGGTGCGCGGCGACATCACGCGGCTCGACGTGGACGCGATCGTCAACGCGGCGAACTCGACCCTGCTCGGCGGCGGCGGCGTCGACGGCGCCATTCACCGCGCGGCGGGGCCGGGGCTCCTCGAGGAATGCCGGCGCCTCGGCGGTTGTCCGACGGGCGAAGCGCGCATCACGGGCGGCCACGCGCTGCCGGCGCGCTGGGTCATTCACACGGTGGGGCCGATCTGGCGCGGCGGTGAGGCAGGGGAGGACGGGCTGCTCGCCTCCTGCTACCGGAATTCGCTCGCGCTGGCGGTCGAGCACGAAGCCGCCCGCGTGGCGGTGCCGGCGATCTCGTGTGGGGTCTATGGCTTTCCGATATCACGCGCCTGTCGGATCGCGCTCGCGGAGATCCGCGGCTTCCTCGAGCGGTCGGCGATTCCGCGTGAGGTCTGGCTGGTGGCGTTCGAGGCGACGGTGTACGGCGAGTACGCCGGGCTGCTCAGACGCTGAGCGAGCCGAAGATCCTCCGGACGAGCTCCTCGTGGTCTTCCACGTTGTGCGGAAAGAGGTCGAAGTCCTTGACCTGGGCGAGGTCGACCGTGCGCGACTCGCCGGGACGCATCGTCTCGAAGGGCACCGCCTGGAAGCATGAGCGGCCGGGCTCGGGACGCTCGGTCACCAGCACGAAGCAGAGGGTCGGCCAGTGGCGGCGCATCATCTGGAAGATCGAGCGGTCGCCTCGCTGGTTCTCGACCGAGATGAACTGCTCGGCGGAGGGGCGGTACTTCACGGCCACGAGATAGGAGCGCTCCTCGCCGTCGACGGTCTGCGAGACCCGGAAGGCGGGGGAGAACTCCTCCCGGCCGAAGCGGAGCAGCGACTGGTCCGTCTTGAACGGGGCCACGTCGTACCGCGCCCGCCGGAAGATCGACTCCACCAGGGCTTCGGCGATCCGGCTCTTAGCCTCCAGGAGATCCATGGCGTCCTCGAATGGCTGCGAAGCCCGCGCCGAACAAGCGCTTGTCGGTGATAGTACCATCCGATCCGCGCGGTCCGAACAAATGAGAGGCGCCATGAGCGTGGTCGAGAGCGGAGTGACACGGAGAACGGTCCTGGTCGCGGGAAGGTCTTCGCCGGCCACACGTTAGCCGTCGCGCGCGTCCTGGCACAGACGATCAAGAGCGACACGAGCGGCCTCGCCGCCGGTGGGCCGCGTCAGCCCCCGAGGCGGTCGACGAGGGCGCGCGCCCACGCCATCTTCGCCGGATCCATCACGAGCTTGTCGGCGAACTCCTGACCGAACGGACGCGTGGCGTCGATGCCGAGCTTCGCAGTCACGCCGCGCTCGTCCGCGCTCGGGTCGAGCAGGGCGCCGAGGCTGCCGGTGATGGTCACCAGATCGCGGTCGGCTTGCATCCGGGTGGCCACCGCCCACATGACGTCGGACTCGTCGAAGACGTCGATGTCGTCGTCGACCACGATCACGAGCTTCAGGTAGTGATCGACGCCGAGGACGATGGGGATCACGTGCTTGGCCTCGCCGGGGCGGCCCTGCTTGATCGCCACGTACGCGGTGAACGACGAGGTGCCCGACAGCGGGACGTGAACGCCGGTGACGTTCGGGATGACGCGATTCAGCGCGTTCCAGATCTCGGCCTCGCGCACGAGGGCCAGCGTGGTGATGTGATCGCCGGCGCGGCCGGAGCCGATCGACTGAAACCACGGCTTCGCCCGCATGGCGATGGCCCTGGCCTTGAAGACGTGCTCGGTGGAGCGGCGGGAGAAATAGCCGGTGAACTCGCCGAAGGGGCCTTCGGGCTCGCGGACTCCGGGCAGGATCTCGCCCTCGATGACGATCTCGGCCGCCGCCGGCACGTGGAGGTCGATGGTCGCGCACGGCGCGATCTCGAGCGGCTCACCGAGCAGACCACCGACCACCTCGAACTTTCCGACCTCGGCCGGCGGGTAGGCGAGCGAGCCCATCGACACCAGCGGGTGCAGGCCGAGCGCCACCGCGCACGGCAGCGCGCGGCCCTTCGCCTCGGCGCGGCGCTGGTACTCGAACATGCGCCGCCGCGAGTGCAGGCTCACGCCCATCGTGTCACGGCCCTTCAGCTGAAAACGGTGGTAGCCCTCGGTCTCCACGCCGGTGTCGGGATCGCGCGCCACGAGCATGCCGGCGGTGAGATAGCGGCCGGCATCGCCCGGAAAATATGTCGGAACCGGCAGCACGCCGAGATCGACGTCGGCGCCCCGCACGACTCGCGCGGCGAACGGCGGATCGGAGACGACCGCCGGCTTGAGGAGGTCCTTGATGCGCCGCGCATACTCGACGGCGAGGCGCGCTTCAGGAACGCCGAGGGCGAAGGCCAGGGCGCGACGGCTGGCCACGACGTTGGCGACGATGGGAATGTCGTAGCCCTGGACGCGCTCGAAGAGCAGGATCGGCCAGCGGCGCCGGCGCTCGTACTCGAGGACGAGCGCCATGACATCGAACTCGGTGCTGACGGGCTCGGTGACGCGGACGACCTCGCCCGGGAAGGCCTGCTCGTACGCGTCCACGAAGTCGCGGACCGATTGGCGCACCCAGGAGTCCCTGTCGTCAGTCGACCGTCGCGAAGAACCGCGCCGGCGCGCCCTCGGTGCCCGCGATCTTGTAGAACGGCGCCGCGAACTCGACGCGCTGCCGCGGCAGCGCGCCGAGGTTGGTGAGCCCTTCCATGATCACGACGCCGGCGCCGAGGATCACCCGGTGCATCGGGAAGTCCTCGGACGAGAAGTCGGGCAGCCGCGCGCAGTACTCCTCGAAGAAGTCGAAGCCGATGTTCTTGGCGCCGCGCGCCACCAGCCACTCCGCCGTCTCCGGCGGACAGTACGGGGACTGCGTGAAGTAGTCGGGCCAGCGCCCGTACATCTTGTCGGTCCAGTCGGTCCGCAGCAGCACGATGTCGCCGGGCTTCACGGCATCGGCGCCGCCGCGGCGGAGATCGTCGATGGTGATCGCGTGGTTCGGGCCGACGAAGGACATGTCGACCACGACGGCTTCGCCCATCACCTGATCGAGCGCGATCTCGGCCGTGGTGATCCCGTCCTTGAAGACGTGCAGCGGCGAGTCGACGTGGGCGCCGGTGTGGAGGCTCTGCCGCACCGACGAGACCTGCCAGAACCCCGGCCCGCGATTGTGCGGAGTGATCTCGAGCTTCATGTTGGTCGACGGCGGGCTCATGGTCGCGTCGCTCACCGTGACCGACAGATCGATGTAGCGCCTCATCGCGCGGCCTTCCGACGGTCGAGCGCGGCCGCCATGCGCGAGAGGCCCTCGGCGAGGAGCGGGCGCGGACAGCCGAAGTTGAGCCGGACGAAACCGTCGCCACCCGGACCGAAGGTCCGGCCGTCGTTGAGCGCGACCTTGGCCTGCTCGAGGAAGAACGTGTAGGGGTCGGCGAGACCGGTCTCGCGGCAATCGAGCCACGCGAGGTACGTCGCGTCGGGCAGCCCCATCCGCACACCCGGGATCCGGCGCGTCACCTCGCGCGCCAGGAAGTCTCGACTGTCCTCCAGATAGCGGAGCAGCGCCTGCAGCCACTCGTCGCCCTCCCGATAGGCGGCCACGGCCGCGGTGTGCCCGAGCACGTTGATCTTCGGCACGAGATCCGAGGCCGCCGCCGTCAGGCGCTCGCGGAGCGCCGCATTCGGCACGACGGCCACCGCGCACTTGAGGCCGGGCAGGTTGAACGTCTTGCTCGGGGCGACGAACGTCACGGTGCGCTGCTCGACTTCGGGGGCGAGCGTCGCGATCGGAACGTGCTGGCGGCCGTCGAAGACGAGATCCGAGTGGATCTCGTCGGCGATGATCCAGAGCTCGCGCCGGAGGCAGACGCTCGCCATGGCCTCCAGCTCGCGCCGCTCGAAGAGCCGCCCCACCGGATTGTGTGGATTGCAGAGCAGGAACGCGCGCGTCTCGGGCTGGATGGCGGCGGCGAAGCTCTGCGTGTCGACCGCGTAGCGGCCGTCGGGCTCGCGGGTGAGGAGGTGGCCGTGGCGCGCCACGCCATGATTGCCGGCGGCGCGTAAGAGCGGTGGGTACACGGGCGTCTGCACGAGCAGTCCGTCCCCGGGGCTCGTGAGCGCGCGGACGGCGAGGTTGACGCCGGAGTTCACGCCCGGCACCGGCACGACGGCCTCCGGCTCGACCCGCCACCCGAACCGCTTGGCCAGGCGCTCGGCGACCACCTCACGCAGCTCCGGCTTCTCCGTGAGATAGCCGAAATAGCCGTGCTCCACCCGCGCGCGCAGGGCGGCCAGGACCGCGGGCGGCGACGGGAAATCCATGTCGGCGACCCACAGCGGCAGCACGTCCGGCGGAAACTTTCGCCACTTGTTGCTGTCCGAGTCGAGCCGCGCGGGGATGCGGTCGAAGTCGAAGGACGTCATGGCGCCCTAGGCTAGCATTGCCCGGCATCCCCATGCTATGAGTCTGCCCGTCATGCCCGCACTGCACGCCGCGCGCACGGCCGTGGTGGCCATCGACATGCACCGTGGGCATCTCGATCCGGCGGTGGCCACGCTGCCGCTGGCCGCGGAGCGTTGCGGTCCCGTGATCAAGCGCGCCGCGTCGCTCTTCGCCGACCTCCGCGCCCGCGGGGTGTCGATCGTCCACGTGGTCACCGAATATCGCGACGCGGCCGAGATCGCCGCCAACCCGTTCTGGAGGGCGGCGCACGACGACCCGGCGAAGGCGCGGCGCGGTATCCTCGGTCATAACCTCGCGGGCAGCCGGGGCACCGAGATCGTCCCGGAGCTGCACGACGTCCGCGACGTGGTCGTGCGCGGCAAGAAGCGCTACAGCGTGTTCCAGCCGACCGACCTCGAGTTCGTGCTGCGACGGCGGCTCGGCGCTGACACCGTCATCCTGGCCGGGATCAACACCACTACGTGCGTGCTCTGCGCCGCCTTCGAGGCGACCAACCGCGACTTTCGTGTCATCGTCGCCGCCGAGGCCGTGGACTCGATGGACGGCGAGGAGATGCATCGTTTCGCGCTGCGTCTCATCGACGCCGCCATCGGCTGGCCGCTGACCAATGAAGAGATTCTCCGCGCCCTTGCGCCTCAAGGAGACTGACCATGCGCCGTAGTCTGCTCGCGCTGACCGTGCTCGTCGTGGCCGCCCTCGCCGCCGCACCATCGCTCGCGCAGAAGGGGCCGATCAAGATCGGCATGCTGGTGCCGCAGAGCGGGCCGCTGGCCGCCAACGGCAAGGACATGATCAACGGCTTCGAGCTGTTCTTCGAGGAGAACAAGTACCGGCTGGCCGGTCGCGAGATCAAGTTCATCGTCGAGGACGACGAGGGCAAGCCGGCCACCGGGCTCACCAAGATCCGCGGGCTCGTGGAAGGCCAGGGCGTCCACCTCGTCACCGGGCCGCTCAGCGCCGGGGTCGGCTACGCGGTGGCGCCGTACATCGACTCGAAAAAGATTCCGGCCATCTTTCCGATCGTGGCCGGCGACGATCTCACCCAGCGCAAGCGGAGCCCCTACATCGTGCGCGTCGGCTGGGCCGGCTCGCAGCCGTCGCACCCGTTCGGCAAGTGGGTCTACGACAACCTCAAGTACAGGCGCATCGCCGTCATCGCCTACGATTTCGCCTTCGGCTGGGAGGTGGTGGCGGGCTTCCAGCGGACGTTCGAGGAATCGGGCGGGCAGATCGTGCAGAAGCTGTGGCCTCCGCTCGGGACCGCCGACTTCGCCCCCTACATCTCGCAGCTGAAGCGCGACGTGGACGCCATCTACGCCCAGTTCTCGGGCGCCGACGCGCTGCGGTTCGGCAAGCAGTTCGCAGAGGCCGGCCTGCGTGAGCGGTTGCCGCTCATCGGCGGCGGCACCTTCGTCGACGAGCACGTGCTGCGCGTCCAGGGCGACGAGGTGCTGGGCGTGATCACGGCGCTGCACTACTCCGCCGCGCTGCAGACGCCGGCGAACAAGAAATTTGCGGCCGCCTACGAGGCGAAGTACAAGCAGATCCCGTCCTATTACTCCGAGGGGACGTACGTGGCCGGCGTGGCGCTCAAGGCGGCGCTGGAGGCGACGGGCGGAGACATCGAGAACGCGGACAGGTTCCTGGCCGCCCTCCGGCGCGTCGATCTGTCGGACGCGCCGCGCGGGCCCATGCGGTTCGACGACTACGGCAATCCGATCATGAACATCTACGTGCGCAAGGTCGAGAAGGTGAACGGCCGGCTGCAGAACACGGTCATCCACACGTTTCCGAACGTCTCGCAGTTCTGGACGTACAAGGCCGAGGACTTCCTGAAGAATCCCGTCTACTCGCGCGACTATCCGCCCTGCAAGGCATGCTAGTCGGCGTCGTCGGCCTCGGCCTGCTGGGCCACGCGGTCGCCTCACGGCTGCGCGCCGCCGGCCACGACGTCATCGGTCACGACGTCGTCCCCGAGCGCGTCGAGGCGCTCGAGGCGCTCGGGGGCCAC
>JBIOXS010000065.1:0-27902 GCA_044869815.1 Candidatus Rokuibacteriota bacterium
GCGGTGCGCGCGATCAAGGACGCCCGACCCGAGCTTCTTGTCATCACCGACGTCTGCCTGTGCGAGTACACCGACCATGGGCATTGCGGCGTGATCCAGGACGGCGACGTGGCCAACGACCCCTCGCTGGAGCTGCTGGCAAAGATGGCGCTGTCGCACGTCGAGGCGGGCGCCGATTTGGTCGCGCCATCGGACATGATGGACGGGCGCGTGGGCGCGATCCGGGAGGCGCTCGACGAGGCGACGTTCGTGGAGACCCCGATCATGGCGTACTCCGCCAAGTACGCCTCGGCCTTCTACGGTCCCTTCCGCGAGGCCGCCGAGAGCGCGCCGCAGTTCGGCGACCGCCGCGGCTATCAGATGGATCCGGCGAACGGCCAGGAGGCGATGCGGGAGATCGCCCTCGACCTCGACGAGGGCGCGGACATCGTGATGGTCAAGCCGGCGCTGCCGTACCTCGACGTCATCGCCCGGGCCCGCATGGAGTTCGGCGTACCGATCGCGGCCTACTCGGTGTCCGGCGAGTACGCGATGATCCGCGCCGCCGGTCAGCTTGGCTGGCTCGACGAGGAGCGCGCGATGATGGAAGCGCTCACCGGCATCCGCCGCGCCGGCGCCGACATCGTCATCACCTATTTCGCGCGGGAGGCCGCGCGGCTGCTCGAGCGCGGCGGACTGCGCTGAGGCACGGATGAGGATTTCCGCCAAGGGCGAGTACGCGATCAAGGCGATGCTCGACCTCGCGCTGCAGCGCGAGCGCGGCCTGATCCCGATCCAGGAGGTGGCGGCGCGCCAGGGCATCCCGCAGCGCTACCTGGAGCAGGTGCTGCTCTCGCTCAAGCGTGCCGGCCTGCTGACGTCGAAACGCGGCTCGACCGGCGGCTACCACCTGACGCGCGAGCCGGAGGAGATCACCGTGGGCGCCGTGCTGAGGGCGGTGGAGGGAACGCGGGCCCCGTTCGAAGCGGGCAGCGCGCGGCGGAACGGCGCCGCCGACTCGGACCTGGGCGAGCTCTGGGAGGAGATCGCCGAGGCCGTGTCGAAGGTCGTCGATCGGCTGACGTTCGGCGAGCTCGTGATCCGCGCGCGCGAGCGCCGCAGCAAGGCGCGACCGATGTATCACATCTGAGAGGCTGGGGAGATGAAGATCGCAGAGTCGGTGCTGGACCTGATCGGTGGGACGCCGCTCGTCCGCTTGCGGCGGCTGCCGAAGCCGGGCGGCGCGGCGGTGGTGGCCAAGCTCGAGGCGCGCAACCCCGGCGGCAGCGTGAAGGACCGCACGGCGCTGGCCATGATCGAGGACGCCGAGCGGCGCGGGGTGCTGCGGCCCGGCGGCACGCTGGTGGAGCCGACGAGCGGCAACACCGGCATCGGCCTGGCCATGGTGGCCGCCGTCAAGGGCTACCGGCTCATTCTCACGATGCCGGAGGACATGAGCGTCGAGCGCCAGCGGCTCATGACCCGCTTCGGCGCCGAGATCCATCTCACGCCCGCCATCGAGGGAATGACCGGCGCCGTCTTCGCGGCCGAGGAGCTCCTGCGCGAGCATCCGGACTACTTCATGCCCCAGCAGTTCCAGAATCCCGCCAATCCCGAGATTCATCGGCGCACGACCGCCGTCGAGATCCTCGAAGCCGTCGACGGCCGGCTCGATGCCTTCGTGGCCGGCGTCGGCACGGGTGGTACGATCACCGGCGTCGGCGAGGTGCTCAAGGAAAAGATGCCGGGCGTCAAGATCATCGGCGTCGAGCCGGCGAAGTCGCCCGTGCTCTCGGGCGGCCGGCCGGGCCTTCACGGCATCCAGGGCATCGGCGCCTCGTTCGTCCCCGGCGTCTTGAACCAGAGCGTCATCGATCGGGTCGTGCAGGTGCGCGACGAGGACGCCACCGCGTATTCGCGGCGGCTCAGCCGCGAGGAGGGATTGCTGGTCGGCGTCTCCGCCGGCGCCGCCGTGTGGGCCGCGTGCGAAGTGGCGGCGACCCTGCGTCCGGAACAGCTGGTGGTGACCGTGCTGCCCGACACCGGCGAGCGTTATCTGAGCATCGGCTGAGCGCGAGGGCGGGCCGAGCGAGCAAGGAGAGTCATGGCTGTCACCGTCTACATCCCCACGCCGTTTCGCAGGGCGACCAGCAACCGCGACCGCGTCCAGGTCCGCCCCGGCGACGTCGGCGCCGCGCTCGACGAGCTCGAAGCCGCCTATGACGGTCTGCGCGGCCTCGTCCGGAACGAGCACGGCGAGGTTCATCGTCACATCGCCATCTACGTCAACAGCGAGGCCATCGACGCCCTCGAGGGGCTGTCGACCCCGCTGAGCGACGGCGACGAGGTCGCCATCATCCCCGCCCTGGCGGGTGGCCGATGCTGATGACGCCGAGCGAGGTCGCCGCCGTCAAGCAGCAGGCGGTGGCCGAGTACCCGAACGAGTGCTGCGGCGTCATCCTGACCCGCGGCGCCGAGCGCCGCGTCGTGGCCTGCCGCAACGTCCAGGACCAGATGCACGCGCGCGATCCGATCACGTTTCCGCGGACGGCGCGAAACGCCTACTACATGGACCCGCTCGACGCGCTCAAGCTGAACCGACTGGTGGACGAAGGCTACGAGTTCTCGGTGATCTATCACTCGCACCCGAATGCGGGCGCCTACTTCTCCGAGACCGATCGCTCCCAGGCGCTGATCCGGGGCGAGCCGGCCTATCCCGGCGCCGTCTACGTGGTCGTCTCCGTGATCGGGCGCGAGGTGAAATCGCTGGCGGCGTTTCGCTTCAATCGCGCCTCGTCGGCGTTCGAGCGCGTCGACGACGGCGACCTCGACCCCTCGGCGGAGGCCGCCACGACCGCGCGGTCTCGCCGCCTGCTCGCCGACGCCGAGCGGCGAATCCCCGGCGGCGTGAACAGCCCGGTGCGCGCGTTCCGCTCGGTCGGCGGCGAGCCGCGCTTCATCACGCGCGGCGAGGGGCCGCGGATCTGGGACGTGGACGGGCGGGAGTACCTCGACTTCGTCGCTTCCTGGGGACCGCTGATTCTCGGCCACGCGCCGCCGGCGGTGGTGGAGGCGATCGCGGTGGCGGCGGCGCGTGGAACCAGCTACGGGGCGCCGACGGCGCAGGAAGTCGAGCTGGCGGCGATGATCACCGCCGCCTATCCGTCGATGGAGATGGTGCGGCTCGTGTCTTCCGGCACCGAGGCGGCCATGAGCGCGATCCGGCTCGCCCGTGGCGCCACCGGGCGAGACGTGCTGGTGAAGTTCGACGGCTGCTATCACGGTCACGCCGACAGCCTGCTCGTGAAAGCCGGCTCCGGCGGCGCGACTTTCGGCATTCCGGACAGCCGCGGCGTGCCGGCGGCCCTGGCCGGCCTCACGCTGACGCTGCCCTTCAACGATCTCGCGGCCGTGCGCGAGCTCTTCCGAGCGCGCGGCGGTGAGATCGCCGCGCTGATCGTGGAGCCGATCGCCGGCAACATGGGTGTGGTGCCGCCGGCGCCGGGCTTCCTGGCCGGCCTGCGCGAGATCACGGCCGCCCACGGCGCGCTCCTCGTCTTCGACGAGGTCATCACGGGCTTCCGCGTCGCTCCCGGCGGCGCCCAGGAGCTCTACGGCGTCCATCCCGACCTGACGTGTCTCGGCAAGATCATCGGCGGCGGGCTGCCGGTGGGCGCCTACGGCGGCCCGCGCGCGATCATGGAGCACGTGGCGCCCCTCGGCGGTGTCTACCAGGCGGGAACGCTGTCGGGCAATCCGCTCGCGGTGGCGGCCGGCATCACCACCCTGCGCGAGCTCGAGGGCCGCAAGACGTATCAGCGGCTCGACGCCCTCGGCGCGCGGCTCGAGCGCGGCCTGATCGAGGCGGGCGAGAAGGCCGGGCTGGCGCTGACGATCAATCGCGTCGGCTCGATGCTCACGGCCTTCTTCTGCGCGGGTCCGGTGCGCGACTATGCCGGCGCCCGAGCCGCGGACACCGCGCGCTACGCGCGGTACTTCCACGCCATGCTCGAGCGTGGCGTCGCGCTGGCGCCCTCGCAGTTCGAGGCAGCCTTCGTCTCGCTCGCGCACAGCGAGGACGACATCGATCTCGCCGCGCGCGCGGCGGCGCACGCGATGGTCGCCGCCGCCTCGCTCGATTGACTCGCTTCGGCGCAAGTGATATGTTTCACGCGCATTCCATTCGCGATGCATCCACGGTTCCGGGGAGGGCGTTCGACTGTCGATGGCGAAGGCAGGTGTGGGCGCGCTGGGCGTCGTACTCCTCGCCGTCCTGATCTTCCTGGTGGTCTCGTCGTGGAGCCGTCGGCCGGCGGCGGCGAAGCCGTCGGCGCAGCCGATCAACTTTCCGCACAACACGCACGTGCAGACCTACAAGATCGACTGTCAGTACTGTCATGCCGACGCGCGGCGCTCGGAGTACGCCGGCCTGCCGTCGGTCCAGCGCTGTCTCGGCTGCCACAAGATCACCGCCGCCGATAAGCCGGAGATCCAGAAGCTCGCGCAGTACGGCGCCAAGGGCGAGCCCATTCCGTGGGTGCGCGTCTTCAAGGTGCCGGAGTTCACATACTTCCCGCACAAGCCGCACGTGCGCGGCGGTGTGGCTTGCCAGACGTGCCACGGACCGGTGGAGACGATGACGACGGCCGCCGGCAGCACCGGACCCCGGCTCGTGAACGACCTCCTGCACGTCGCCGGGCTCCGGCCCGCGCCGCCGCCGCTCTCGATGGGCTGGTGCATCGACTGTCATCGCAAGGAGAACGCGGCGCGCGGCATGCGCGCCCCACTCGACTGCGTCACGTGTCATCACTGAGGCGCGGATGAAGCGACGCGACTTCTTCAAGGTCGTGGCGACGGGGGGTGCGGCCGCCGCCGCCGGCGGTTGCCAGCAGGCGACCGAGACGATCCTGCCGCTCGTGGTACCGAACGAGCATCTCGTGCCCGGCGTGGCCGCCTACTTCGCGACGGTGTGCCGCGAGTGCCCTGCCGGCTGCGGGGTGCTGGCCCGCAATCACGACGGCCGCGTCGTCAAGCTCGAGGGCAACCCCGAGCATCCCGTCAACCGCGGCGCGCTCTGCGTTCGCGGCCAGGCGGCGCTGCAGGGCCTCTACCATCCCGATCGCTTCGCGGGGCCGCAGCGCCGCGACGGGCGCGCATTGCGGCCCGTCGGCTGGGACGAGGCGGTGAAGACCCTGGCCGACAAGCTCGCGGCGCTGCGTGGCGCCAACAAGGGCCGCGCCATCGCGCTGGTGAGCCAGCTCGAGAACGGCAGCCTCGGGACGCTGCTGGACCGCTTCGGGCAGGCGCTGGGGACACGCCCGCGGGTGACGCTGGAGCCGTTCGGCTACGAAGCCATCCGGGCCGCGAACCGCGCGACCTTCGGCCGTGACGCCGTGCCGTCCTACCTCTTCGGCGAGGCGCAGGTGATCCTGAACTTCGGCGCCGACTTCGTCGAGACGTGGGTCAACAACGTGCACTATCCGGGGGACTTCGCGCGGATGCACGCGTTCCGCGAGGGCCGCGCGGGCACGCTGATCCACGTCGAGCCGCGCCAGTCGCTCACCGCCGCCATCGCCGACGAATGGGTGTCGAACGCGCCGGGCACGGAAGGCCTGCTGGCGCTCGCCGTCTTGAAGGTGCTCGTCGACAAGGGCGTGGCCGATCGCGCCTACGCCGGTGCCGTCGCGCAGGTCGACGTCAAGCGCGTGGCCGACGAGAGCGGCGTGGACGCGAAGACGATCGAGCACATCGCCACGACCTTCGGTCAGGGCAAGCCGAGCCTCGCCATCGGCGGCGGCTCCGCCGTGAGCGGCTCGAACGCGACGCAGACCCAGATCGCCATCAATCTGCTGAACGCCGCCGTGGGCAACATCGGCCGGACGGTGCGCTTCGGGTCCGACTGGGCGTACGGGAAGGTCACCCCATACGCGGAGGTCGCGCGGCTCGTGCAGGCGATGGCGGCGGGGGACATCGAGACGCTCGTGCTCGGTCCCGGCGTCAATCCCGCGTTCACGCTGCCGGGGGGACTCAAGGCCGCCGACGCGCTGGCCAAGGTACCCTTCGTCGTCTCCTTCGCGAACCAGCCGGACGAGACGACGGCGCTCGCACATCTCGTGCTCCCGGACACGCACTGGCTCGAGTCGTGGGGGGACTACTCGCCACGCGAAGGCGTGGTCGGGCTGCTGCAGCCGACGATGAAGCCGATCCGCGACTCACGGCCGATGGGCGACGTGATCCTCGCCGTCGCGCGCACCGTGCTCGGAGCCGAGGAGGGCAAAGGTCCGCTGCCGTGGGCGACGTTCGAGCAGTACGTCAAAACCGCGTGGGAGCCGGTCGTGAAGGGGGACCTCGCGGGCGCGCTCGCGCAGGGCGGTGTGTGGCGCGACGTCCCTCCGGCCGCCGTGGCCGCCAGGCCGGGGCCGGTCGAGGTCGGCGCGGCGAAGCTCGAGGGCGATGCCGGTGGTTTCGCGCTGCTCGCGTATCCCTCGCTCCGGATGTACGACGGCCGCGGCGCCACCCGCGCCTGGCTGCAGGAGACGCCGGATTCGATCACGTCGGTCGCGTGGGATGCGTGGATCGAGCTCGCCGAGGAGACGGCGAAGTCGCTGGGCGTGGCGCGCGGCGACGTGGTGCGGGTAGCCTCGCCGCATGGCGCCATCGAGCTGGCGGCCTATCCCCGGCCGGGCCTGCATCCGAAGGCGGTGGCCATTCCGATCGGCCATCGCTACGCCCGCTATCACGTGCCGCGGTACGTCGGCGCGCCGCCGACGACGCAGAACCCCGTGGCCCTGCTGTCCGGCGCCCCGGAGCCGACGTCGGGAGGCGTGCAGTATCTGGGCGTCCGCGTGACGCTGACGCGCACGGGGGCGCGGCGTCCGCTGGCGGTCCTGCAGGCGACGTTCGACCAGGACCACCGGGAGCTCGCGCGTCACGTCGACCTCAGGGCCGCCCGCGAGCAGGCGCTACGCGGCAAGACCGACGCGCACGAGATGCGCAGCATGTACACGGACCAGCGCTATCCGGCCAACCGCTGGGGCATGGCCGTCGACGTCGACGCCTGCGTCGGTTGCGGCGCGTGCGCCGTCGCCTGCATCGCGGAGAACAACGTGCCCGTGGTCGGCAAGGCGGAGGCGGCCTACGGCCGACAGGTCCACTGGCTGCGGGTGGAGCGCTGGCTCGAGGATGGCCCGGGCGCCCATCAGTCGCCGAACTTCTTCATGCCGATGTTCTGCCAGCACTGTGAAGTGGCGCCGTGCGAGCCGGTGTGCCCGGTGTTCGCCGCCTACCGCACCGAGGAAGGACTGAACGGGCAGGTCTACAACCGCTGCGTGGGCACCCGGTACTGCGGGAACAACTGTCCGTATCACGTGCGGCGCTTCAACTGGTACAACTACGACTTTCCAGCGCCGCTCGAGGTGCAGCTCAACCCCGACGTGACCGTGCGCCAGCTCGGCGTCATGGAGAAGTGCACGATGTGCATCCAGCGCATCGTGGCCGGCAAGGATCGGGCGCGCGACGAGCGGCGGCCGGTGCGCGACGGCGACATCGTCACTGCCTGTCAGCAGACGTGCCCGACCCAGGCCATCACCTTCGGGAACCTCAAGGACGAGGGCAGCGCGGTGTCCAAGCTGGCGCACGCGCCCCGCGCCTACGCGGTGCTCGACGAGATCGGCACGCGACCGGGCGTGACCTATCTCAAGAAGGTGGTCAGAGGACACGCATGAGCGTGGCCGACCACCGCCATCCCGCGACGCCGACCTACGGGGACGTCAACCGCGACGTGCTGGCCACGCTCCGGCCGCCGGGCAATCTCTACTTCGCGTGGATGTCCATCGTCGGCCTGCTCCTGACGTGCTTCATCCTGGCATGGACGTACCAGATCTTCGTCGGCATGGGCTCGGCCGGCAAGCGCGTTCCGCAGATGTGGGCGATGTACATCACCACCTTCGTGTTCTGGATCGGTATCGGCCACGCAGGCACGCTGATCTCCGCCATCCTCTACCTGTTCCGGGCGCGGTGGCGGACGTCGATCTATCGCGGCGCGGAAGCGATGACCATCTTCGCGGTGATGACGGCGGGCCTCTTCCCGCTGATCCACGCCGGGCGGATGTGGTTCGCGTACTTCCTGCTGCCGTACCCGAACCAGCGCGACCTCTGGCCGAACTTCAAGTCGCCGCTCGTGTGGGACGTGTTCGCGATCTCCACGTACCTGTCGATCAGCACTGTCTTCTTCATCGTGGGGCTCATCCCGGACATCGCGGCGCTCCGGGACGGCTCCACGGGCTGGCGCCGGCGCATCTACGGGATGCTGTCCCTCGGCTGGGAGGGCTCGGACAGCCAGTGGCGTCACTACCGCCGCGCCTACGGCCTCTTCGCCGCCCTCGCCACCCCGCTCGTGCTCTCCGTGCACAGCGTCGTGTCCTGGGACTTCGCGATGGCGCTCGTTCCCGGCTGGCACTCCACGCTGTTCGCGCCGTTCTTCGTCGATGGCGCCATCTTCTCGGGCTTCGCGATGGTCATGGTGCTGATCCTGCCCATGCGCTACTTCTTCAACCTGTATGCGTACATCACCGACCGGCACCTCGATTACATGGGCAAGCTCATCCTGGTCACCGGCCTGGTGCTGACGTACTTCTACGCGTGCGAGTTGTTCACGTCTTGGTATAGCGGCGACCACTTCGAGAAGGCCTCGCTGTTCTGGCGGCTGTCGAGCACGTACTGGTGGGCGCTGGCCACGATGTACTTCTGCAACTGCGTGGCGCCGTTGATCCTCTTCTGGAAGGGCGCACGCACGAGCCCGTTCTGGCTGTACGTGGTGTCGATCCTGGTGCTGATCGGCATGTGGTTCGAGCGCTTCAACATCATCGTGCCCTCGCTGGGGCACGACTTCTATCCGTACACGTGGGGTGTCTACGTCCCGACGATCACGGATACCACGATCGTCATCGGCAGCTTCGCGTGGTTCTTCATCCTGTTCCTGGGCTTCATCAAGGTGATGCCCTCGCTGTCGGTGGTGGAGGTGAAGGAGACCCTCCCGCCGCCGATGAAGGACCCGGCCCATGGCGGCCACCACTGATACGGTGGTCGGCGTCTTCAGCCACGTGGACACCGCCGTCCGCGCCCTCGAAGAGCTGCGGGCCAAGGGCTACCACGACCTCACGGTCTACACGCCGATCCCCGTGCACGAGATCGAGGACGTGCTCGAGCGCGACCGGCCCGTGAGTCGCGTTCGCGTCTTCACGCTGCTCGGGGGTCTGATCGGCCTCGTGTCGGCGTGGCTGCTGACGCAGTGGACATCGCTCAAGTGGAGCCTCTTCGTGGGCGGCAAGCCGCCGATCGGCTTTCCGGTCAGCCCTCCGTACATCATCATCATGTTCGAGATGATGGTGCTGTTCGCCGGTATCGCCACCCTGATCGGCATGGTCGTGCTGGGACGGCTTCCGCGGTTCCGGCCGTCGGCGAGCTACGATCCCCGGTTCACCAACGACCGCTTCGGCGTGGCCGTGCACTGCGCCCCCGAGCGGAGCCCATCCGTACGCGACATCCTCCGTGGCGCCGGCGCCGAGGAGGTCCGCGTGTGAAGTACGTGTTCATCCTGGTGCTGCTGATGCTGGCCGGTGCCGCCGGTCTCATGGGCGCCGTGGCCGCCTATCGCTTCGTGAACAACATGACCCAGACGGCCCGCATCCAGCCGGGCGAGCGCGTGTTCGCCATGCCGGCCGGCGTGGTGCCGCGCGGCGCCCAGCCGCTCGTCCCGCGCGAGCAGCGTGACGTGGCGGCGAAGATGCCGAATCCGGTGAAGCCGACGCGCGACTCCGTCGCCGTGGGCAAGGCGCACTTCGACGTCTTCTGCACGCCGTGCCACGGATCCGAGGCGAAGGGCGGCGTCACCGGCCCCGTGGCCACGAAGTTCATCCCGCCCCCCGACCTCACCAATACCGCGCTGCAGCGACAGCGCACCGACGGCTACTGGCACAGCTACATCATGGTCGGCGGCGCCGTCATGCCCGCCTACGGCGAGGCGCTGTCGTCGCAGGAGGCGTGGCACATCGTCAATTATCTGAGATCGCTGGCGCCGGCGGCGCCGGCGCGGACGGCCAGGCCATGACCGCCGTGTGGGGCGTGCTGGCGGCGATCGGGGCGGTGGCCTTCCTGCTCGGCGCGGGCTCCGCGGACGCCGGGCGGACGTGGTCGATCTATCTCGTGAACGTCGTGTTCTGGTCGGGGCTGGCCGTCACCGGCCCCGCGATCGGGGCCATGATGCAGCTCACCGAGGCGCGATGGTCGCCGAGCGTCCGTCGCATCGCGGTGACGACGGTCGGGTTCCTGCCGGTGGCCTTCGTGCTCCTCGCCGTGCTCTTCCTGGGCCGCGAGGTCCTGTACCCATGGGTGAGGCAGCCCGTCCCCGTCAAGGCGGCGTGGCTCAACACCCCGTTCTTCTTCCTGCGCACGCTCGGCCTGGCCGCGGCGCTGTTCACCGTCTGCTTCGTGTTCGCGGCCGCCATCCTGCGCGACTCCGTGCCGCCCGGCGACTCCACCGTGCGCGTTCGACGCAACCGACTCGCCACGACGCTGCTGTTCATCTGGCTGATCACCGTGTCGCTGTGGGGATTCGACCTGGTGATGGCGCTCGATCCCATCTGGTACAGCGGCCTGTTCGGCGGCTACTTCGCGGTGACGGCGCTCTACACGGCGTTCTGTCTGCTCTCGATCCTGACCATCCGGGCCAATGCGCGCGGGCTCGCGGCCATCCCGCCGGCCGCCGTGCAGGACGTCGCCAAGCTCCAGTTCGCGCTGTCGATCATGTGGATGTACTTCTTCTGGTCACAGTACCTCGTTATCTGGTACGGCAACGTTCCGGTGGAGACGCGCTTCTTCGTCGGCCGATTCTTCGTGCAGCCGTGGCTCACGCTGGCGTGGGTGATCTTCTGCATGGGCTGGCTGATCCCGTTCATCTACCTGCTGAAGCGCCTGACGGGCCGGCCGCCGCAGCGACACGGTCCGCTCTTCCTGATCGCGCTCTTCGGCCTCGTTGCCATCTTTCTCGAGCGGGTGTTCGTGATCTTCCCGTCCGTCTCCGCGCGCAGCGGGCTGCCCTTCGGGCTGCGGGATTTCGCCATCACTCTGGGCTTCCTCGCGCTCTTCATGCTCAGCCGGCGCGTCTACATCCAGCGCGTGCGGCCGGTGTTCAACCTGCCCCATCCTTAATATGGTCGGCCGGGCCAGCCTGCCGCCGGCGCAGCACGCTGTGGTCCGGCTCGACATCCACACTACATATTGCGGCCGGGGACGTAGTACACTCGCGGCATGCTGAGCGTCGAGGAGGCGCGGGAACAGATCCTCTCAAGGGTGCGGCCGCTCGCGACGGAGCGCGTCGATCTGCTGGCGGCGCTCGGCCGGGTGCTGGTGGAGCCGGTGCGCTCGACCCGCGTGATTCCCCCGTGGCCGAACTCCTCGATGGATGGGTATGCGGTGCGCGCGGCCGACACGCGACCGGGCGCCGCGCTGATGGTCGTCGGCCGCGTGGCGGCCGGGGCACTGCCTGAGCGCCCGGTCGGGCCGGGCGAGGCGATGCGCATCTTCACCGGCGCGCCGCTGCCAGGCGGCGCCGACGCGGTGGTGCCGCAGGAAGACGTCGAAGCCGCCGACACCCATGTCACGCTCCGCGGCGCGACCACGCGCGGCGCCTATGTGCGCCCTGCAGGCGAAGATCTCGGGATTGGCGATCTCGTGCTCGAGCCCGGCACGGTCCTGGCCCCCGCAGACATCGGCGTGCTGGCGACGCTCGGCCGCAGCCAGATCGAGGTCTCGCGCCGGCCGCGCGTGGCGGTGCTCTCGACGGGCAGCGAGCTCGCGGACCTGGGCGCGGAGCCCGGTCCCGCGCAGATTCCCAACGCGAACACCTATTCGCTGATGGCGCAGGTGATGGAGGCCGGCGGCCTCGCGATCAACCTCGGCGTCGCGCCCGATCGGCTGGACGTCATCGGCGAACGCATTCGACGCGGCCGCGAAGCCGACCTGCTCGTCTCCTCCGCGGGCGTCTCCGTCGGTGACCTGGATCTCGTTCGCGAAGCGCTCGTTACCGCGGGTGCGGAGCTGCATTTGTGGAAGGTCGACATGCGGCCCGGCAAGCCGATCACGTTCGGCTCGCTCGACGGTCGTCCCGTGTTCGGTTTGCCCGGCAATCCCGTCTCCGCGATGGTGACGTTCGAGCTGTTCGTGCGCCCGGCGCTGCTGGCGATGCAAGGACGGCGGCGGCTCGATCGCCCCCGGGTCCATGCGATCGCCACCGGGCCCATCGCCAATCACGGCTCCCGGCGCGGCTATCTCCGCGTGTCACTGGAGGAGCGCGAGGGGCGCTGGCACGCCCGCCTCACCGGCGATCAGGGCTCCGGAATCCTGCGCTCCATGGTCCAGGCGGACGGCCTCGCCGTGCTTGGGGGCGACACGACCGTCGCCACTGGCGACCGGGTGGAAGTGATAGTCATGCGGGATTTTAGCCGCTGATACCTCACATCCGTCATCAGGTGGCCCTGGCGCTGGTCGCCGCGGCCGCCGCCGGGTGCGCGACGCGCGCGTCGGTGCGCGAGATCCGGACCGACGTCGAGAAGATGCGAGGTGACGTGACCGAGGTGCGCCTCGCGCAGGATCTGGTCGCCACGGACCTGGCGCGCGTTCTCGCAGAGCTCCGCTCGATCGACGTGCGCTCGACCGAGACCCAGCAGACGCTCCGTGACGCCGCCTCCGAGATCGTCACGCTGCGGACGCGTGTGCAGGCCGCCGAGGACGAGCTTCGACAGAGCCGATCGCTGCCGGCGGCCCGTCCCCCGAACGCGCCATCGCCGCCGGTGACGGCACCGCCGGCTCCGATCATTCGCGCCCCGGTCGTGTTCACACTCCCGGCGGCGCCGCCGCCGGGCGCGGCGAGCGCCGCACGCGAGGAGTCCGCGGAGCAGGCCTTCGCCGCCGCGCTCAAGACGTTTCGAGCCCACGAGCACGGCCAGGCGGTGCTCGAGCTCATGGACTTCGTCGCCAACTATTCGAAGCACGGCCTCGCGCCGCGCGCTCAGTGGTGGATCGGCGAGGCGTATTTCGTGCAGCGCGACTATCGACAGGCACTGCTCGAATTCAAGCGAGTGCTCGGCATGGATCCGGGGGCGCTCGCGGCGTCCGAGGCGCTGCTTCGCATCGGAATGTGCCACGCCAACCTGCGTCAGTCGGCACCGGCGGTGGCCGCCTGGCAGCGCATCGTGCGCGAGTACCCGCGAAGCGAGGCCGCCGGCAAGGCCCGCTCGTTGCTGAGCGCCGCGGCCGTCTCGAACTGATCGCGGGCGTATCCACCGCGAGGCGTTGATCGCTCCCACGCGGACGCTATACTGACGCCTCCCGCGCTTCACCATGAAGATCGACGTCATCCATATATATCCGTCCGACGCCGACTATCCCGCGCCGCTCACCGCGCTGACGCCCGCGCCCGAGCTCTGGATTCGCGGCGCCGTGATCTCCGATGACACGCTCGCGGTGGCCATCGTGGGCGCTCGGCGCGCGAGCGCGTATGGACTCGAGGTCGCCGAGCAGCTCGCGTCCGACCTTGCCGCGCGCGGTGTCACCGTCGTCAGCGGGTTCGCGCGCGGCATCGACACCGCCGCGCATCGCGGGGCGCTGGCCGCGGGCGGCCGCACCATCGCCGTGCTCGGGGCCGGCATCGATGTGCTCTATCCGCCGGAAAACGTCGCGCTCGCGCGCGAGGTGGCGGCGCGGGGCGCGCTGGTGACGCAGTTCGCGCCGGGGACGCCGCCGCTTCCGTACAATTTCCCGACCCGCAACCGGACCCTCGCCGCGCTGGCGCTGGGCGTCGTCGTGGTCGAGGCGGCGGAGCGCAGCGGCAGCCTGATCACGGCGGGTTTTGCGGGCGACCTCGGCCGCGAAGTATTCGCAGTTCCGGGCAAAATCACGTCGCCGACGAGTGCCGGCACGCACAGGCTCCTGAGGGACGGTGCTACACTTGTAGAGCGCTGGAGTGATGTCGTGCAAGAATTACCTGAGCCGTGGCGTCGCCGCGTGCGCGCCGCGGCTGCGTCGTCAATGGCGCTCGATGGTCCGGCCGCCGGCAGCGACGAAGCGCGGATGCTGGGACTCTTAAGCGTGGACGAAGCGCAGCACATCGAGCGACTCATCGCTCGAGCAGGGACGAACGCCGCGAGAGCCGGCGCGATCCTGACGTCGCTGGAGCTGGGCGGATGGGCCCGGCAGCTGGCGGGGCAGCGATGGATCGCGGCCGGCGCGCGGTCGAGGGGAGCATAGAGTGGCGAAGCGTTCGCTGGTGGTGGTCGAGTCGCCCACGAAGGTGAAGACGATCCAGAAGTACCTGGACGGCAAATTCATCGTCAAGGCATCCATGGGACACGTGCGCGATCTGCCGAAGTCGCAGCTCGGCGTCGACCCGAAGAAGAACTTCAAACCGAAGTACGTGATCTCGCCCGCCAAGCACAAGGTCCTCGAAGATCTCAAGAAAGCCGCCGAGAAGTCCGAGGCGCTCTATGTCGCGACCGACCCCGACCGCGAGGGCGAGGCCATCGGCTGGCACCTGGCGCAGGAGCTCGCCGTCGACAAGAAGAAGGTCTATCGCATCACCTTCAACGAAATCACCGAGCGCGCGGTGAAGGCGGCCTTCACCAAACCGGGCAAGATCGACATGCACAAGGTCGACGCGCAGCAGGCGCGCCGCGTGCTCGATCGGCTGGTCGGCTACAGCCTCTCGCCGCTGCTCTGGGACAAGGTCCAGCGCGGGCTTTCCGCCGGCCGCGTGCAGTCGGTGGCGGTGCGGCTGATCGTCGACCGCGAGCGCGAGATCGGCGCCTTCGTGCCGGTCGAGTACTGGTCGCTCCATGCCCGCCTGTCCGCCAAGCAGCCGCCGGAGTTCGAGGCGACGCTCCGCGAGGTGGCCGGCGAGAAGGCCTCGCTCACCAACGAGGCCGAGACGCAGGCGCTCGTCGCGCGCCTGGATGGCCAGCGCTTCGTGGTGCGCTCGGTGACGCGTGGCGAGCGACGCCGCAATCCGGCGCCTCCCTTCATCACCTCGACGCTGCAGCAGGACGCCGGCCGCAAGCTCGGCTTCTCGGCGAAGAAGACGATGACGGTGGCCCAGCAGCTCTACGAGGGCGTCGAGGTCGGTGACGAGGGAGCCGTCGGTCTCATCACCTACATGCGTACCGACTCCGTGCGCATCGCCCAGGACGCCCAGGCGGAGGCGCGCCGCTGGGCCACCGAGCGCCTCGGCACCGACTACCTGCCGGATGCGCCGCCGACCTACAAGTCGCGCGGCGGGGCGCAGGAGGCGCACGAGGCCATCCGGCCGTCGGACGTGAACCGCGATCCCAAGTCCGTCGCGCGCTTCTTGACCAAGGACCAGCTCGCGCTCTATCGGCTCATCTGGGAACGGTTCCTGGCGAGCCAGCTGATGCCCGCCGTCTACGACACCATGAGCGCGGACATCGTCGCCGGCGAGTGCCTGTTCCGGGCCCAGGGCCAGACGCTGAAGTTCAAGGGCTTCACCGCCGTGTACGTCGAGAGCCGTGAGGAGGACGAGGCGGCCGCCGACGACGAGGCCGACCGCGCGATGCCGGTGCTCGAGGAAGGCGAGGTGCTGCGGCTGCACGGGCTCGACCCCAAGCAGCACTTCACCCAGCCGCCGCCCCGCTACACGGAGGCCTCGCTCATCAAGGCGCTCGAGGAGCTCGGCATCGGTCGCCCGTCCACCTACGCGTCGATTCTCGGCACCATCATCAACGACCGTGGCTACGTGCATCGCGAGCGGCGCACCCTCTTTCCCACCGAGCTCGGCATGGCCGTCACCGACAAGCTCCTGCCCTTCTTCGGCGACATCATGAACGTCGAGTTCACCGCTCAGATGGAGGGCGAGCTCGACAAGGTCGAAGAGGGCGAGATGTCCTGGGTGGACACGATCAAGGACTTCTACGAGCCGTTCAAGCGTGATCTCGCGCGCGCGAAGAAGGAGATGGGCAGCGAGAAGGCCGGCATGAAGATCGGCGAGGCGTGTCCCGAGTGCGGGGGGGATCTCCTCGAGCGACGCGGCCGGTTCGGCAAGTTCATCGCCTGCTCGAACTATCCCGAGTGCAAGTACAAGCGGAACCTCCCGGGCAGCGAGCGCGCGGAGGACCAGCCCACCGACGAGATCTGCCCGACCTGTGGCAAGCCCATGGTCATCAAGCACGGCCGGTTCGGCAAGTTCATCGCCTGCTCGGGATATCCCGAGTGCAAGACCACGAAGCCGGTGACCCTCGGGATCGCCTGTCCCCAGCCGGACTGCACGGGGCAGCTCGTCGAGCGCCGCTCGCGCAAGGGCCGGACCTTCTTCGGCTGCTCGGCCTACCCGGCCTGCAATTTCGTGGTGTGGCAGCGGCCGGTCGCCGAGCCGTGCCCGAAGTGCGGGGCGGCGTTTGTCACCGAGCGCGTGGCGCGGGGGCGCCAGGTGCGCACGTGCGTGCGTGAGGGCTGCGACTACAAGCGGGAGGAAGAGATCACCGTCACATGAAGGCGCCGGTGACGGCCTTCCTCCGACATCTCGCGGTGGAGAAGAACGCCTCACCGCACACGCTCCGCAGCTACCGCGCCGACCTCACCGATTTCGAAGCGCACCTCGCGACCGAGAAGCTCGCCCCGGACACCGCCGACGTGCGCACCGTGCGTGGCTGGCTGGCCGCGCTCCACACGCGCGGCCTCGACCCGATCTCGGTCGTACGCAAGCTCGCCGCCGTGCGGAGCTTCTACCGTTTCCTGGTGCGCCGCGGCGTCGTGGAGCGCAATCCGGCGCGTGAGCTCCGCGGACCCCGGCCGACGCGCAAGCTCGTCAGCTTTTTGCCGACCGACGAGGCGGCGGCGCTGGTGGATGCGCAGGCCCTCGGCGGCTCCGCCCGGGTCCGGGACGTGGCCATCCTCGAGCTGCTCTATGCGACCGGCCTGCGCGTCTCCGAGCTCGCCGGGCTCGACCTGGACGCGATCGATCGCGACGCCTGCACCGTGCGCGTGCTCGGCAAGGGTCGCAAGGAGCGGATCGTGCCGTACGGCGCTCCCGCCGCGCGGGCGCTCGACGCCTATCTCGGCTCGCGCGCCGCCGTCAGCGGGCCCGTGTTCACGAACGCCCGCGGGGGCCGGCTCGGCGTCCGCTCGATCCGCGCCCTCGTCGGCCGCGCCGCCGGCGCGGCCGGGGTGACGCGCCGGGTGTCGCCCCACACGCTCCGTCACAGCTTCGCGACGCACCTGCTCGACCGCGGCGCCGACCTGCGTGTGATCCAGGAGCTGCTTGGCCACAGCCGGTTGTCGACCACGCAACGCTACACCCACGTCGGCGCCGCGCAGATGCTGAAGGTCTACGCCGCCGCGCATCCCCGCTCGCACAAGCAATGACGGCGGCGGTCTTTCACGCCACGACGGTGCTGGCGGTCCGGCACCGCGAGCAGGTCGCCATCGCCGGCGACGGCCAGGTCACCATCGGAAACACGGTCGTCAAGGCCAGCGCCCGCAAGGTCCGCAAGCTCTATCACGACCGCGTCCTCGCCGGGTTCGCCGGCGCCGCCGCCGATGCCTTCACGCTGTTCGCTCGCTTCGAGGCGCGGCTCGAAGAGCACCGGGGCAACCTCTCGCGCGCGGCCGTCGAGCTGGCCAAGGACTGGCGGACGGATCGCGTCCTGCGCCGGCTCGAGGCGCTGCTCGGCGTCGCCGACCGCGAGCACTTGCTGATCGTGTCCGGCACGGGCGATATCATCGAGCCCGACGATGGGCTGATCGGGATCGGCTCCGGGGGGCCGTACGCGCTGGCGGCGGCGCGGGCGCTGATCGCGCATTCCGACCTCGATGCCAAGACGATCGTCACCGAATCCATGCGCGTGGCCGCCGGCATCTGCATCTACACCAACGACCAGATCTCCGTGGAAGTGTTATGAGCGCAAGTCTCACGCCGGCACAGATCGTGGCGGAGCTCGATCGCTATATCGTCGGGCAGGGCAAAGCCAAGCGCGCGGTGGCCATCGCGCTGCGCAACCGGTGGCGGCGGCAGAGCCTGCCGGCCGAGCTGCGCGACGAGGTGGCGCCCAAGAACATCATCATGATCGGGCCGACCGGGGTGGGGAAGACCGAGGTGGCGCGGCGTCTGGCCAAGCTCTCCCAGGCCCCCTTTATAAAGGTGGAGGCCTCCAAGTACACGGAGGTGGGTTACGTCGGCCGGGACGTCGAGTCCATGATCCGCGACCTCACCGAGCTCTCCGTCAACATGGTCAAGGCCGAGCTCACCGCCCGCGTCCAGGAGAAGGCCGAGCAGCTCGCCGAGGACCGCCTGCTGGACCTGCTCCTGCCACGGCGCGGCGGCGAGCCATTCGCGAGCGCCTCGCTCGAGCAGGTGTCCCCGGAGGCCTCGCGCGAGGCGACCGTCGAGAAGCTTCGGGCGCAGCTGCGGGCCGGCCGCCTCGACGAGCGGATGGTGGAAGTCGAGACCCAGCAGCAGGCGGCGATGCCGATGCTCGAGGTCTTCTCCGGCCAGGGCATGGAGGAGATGGGCATCAATCTGAAGGACATGCTCTCGAACCTGATGCCCGGCCGCACCAAGCGGCGGCGGGTGCGCATCGCCGAGGCGCGGCGGCTGCTGGTGCAGGAAGAGGCGGCCAAGCTGGTCGACATGGACGAGGTCATCCCGCAGGCCATCCGCCGGGTCGAGAACTCGGGGATCATCTTCCTCGACGAGCTCGACAAGGTCGCCGGCCGCGAGGGCACCCACGGCCCCGACGTCTCGCGCGAGGGTGTGCAGCGGGACCTGCTGCCGATCGTCGAAGGGTCGTCCGTCACCACGAAGTACGGGATCGTCCGCACCGACCACGTCCTGTTCATCGCCGCCGGCGCCTTCCACGTGGCCAAGCCCTCGGATCTGATCCCCGAGCTGCAGGGCCGCTTTCCCATCCGCGTGGAGCTCGAGCCCTTGACGCGCGAGGATTTCGTCCGCATCCTGACCGAGCCGCAGAACGCGCTGATCCGCCAGTACGTGGAGCTGCTGCGGACGGAGCGGGTGACGCTCCGCTTCCTCCCGGAGGCGGTGGAGGCGGTCGCCGACATCGCGATGCGCGTCAACGCGAGCACGGAGAACATCGGCGCGCGGCGTCTCTACACGATCATGGAGAAGCTGTTGGAGGACATCTCGTTCGATGCGCCCGACATGCCTGGCAAGGAGCTGACGATCGACGCCGAGTACGTCCGCCAGCGGCTGGCGGACATCTGGCGCGACCAGGACCTCTCCCGGTACATCCTGTGATGGACAACGAGGTCAAGCGGGTCGAGATCCTCATGGAGGCGCTCCCGTACATCCGGGAGTTCCGCGGGAAATCTATCGTCATCAAGTACGGCGGCGCGGCGATGGAGCAGGCGGACTTGAAAGAGTCGTTTGCTCTCGACGTGATTCTTCTTCATCTCGTCGGCATCAATCCCGTCATCGTCCACGGCGGCGGCCCGCAGATCGGCGCTCTCATGAAGCGCCTCGGCAAGGAGCCGGAGTTCGTCGGCGGCATGCGCGTCACCGACGAGGAGACCGTCGACATCGTGGAGATGGTCCTGGTGGGCAAGATCAACAAGCAGATCGTCGGCCTCATCAACCACCACGGCGGCAAGGCGGTGGGCCTCTCCGGCAAGGACGGCCAGCTGCTCCTGGCGCGGCGGCGACTGCACCGGTTGCCGAGCGGTGAGCTCGTCGACATCGGCCTCGTCGGCGAGGTCGAGCGTGTCAACGCCGAGCCCATCCGACTGCTGGAGGAGCGTGGCTTCATTCCCGTCATCGCGCCGGTGGGCGTGGGCGGTGGGGGCGAGACCTACAACATCAACGCCGACCTGGTGGCGGGCGAAGTCGCGGCGGCGCTGGGCGCCGAGAAGCTCATCCACCTCACCGACGTGCAGGGGATTAAGGCGAAGGACGGCACGCTGGTGAGCACGCTGCCGCGCAAGGACGCGGAGCGGCTCATGAAGACGGGCGTGATCGACGGCGGCATGCTGCCGAAGGTCGAGTCATCGCTGCGCGCGCTCGAGGGCGGCACCGCCAAGGCGCACATCATCGACGGCCGGCTGCCGCACGCGATCCTGCTCGAGCTGTTCACGCGCGAGGGCATCGGCACCGAGATCGTGTTGTGAACGATCATGCAATGAACGCAGTCTTAGCCCGAACGTCGGGCGCCGGAGCCCGGCGAAGGCGCCCCGACGGCAAATAATATGGACACCAAGACGCTGATGGAATGGTCGGCCCGGTATCACACGCCCAACTACGGTCGCTCGCCCATCCTGCTCGTCCGCGGCGAGGGCACCCGCGTGTGGGACTCCGACGGGCGCGAGTATCTCGACTTCACCACCGGCATCGCGGTGACCTCGCTCGGCCACTGCCATCCCGTCGTGACGGGCGCCATCCGCGAGGCGGCCGCCACCTTGCTGCACGTCTCGAACATCTTCCACACGGCGCCGCAGATCCACCTGGCGAAGATGCTCGTGGAGCACTCGTTCGCCGACCGGGTGTTCTTCTGCAACTCGGGCGCCGAGGCCAACGAGGCGGCGCTGAAGCTGGCGCGCAAGTACGGCAAGGAGAAGCTCGCTTCCGACCGCTACGAGATCATCGCCACCCACAACTCCTTCCATGGCCGCACGCTGGCCACCGTCACCGCGACCGGCCAGCCGAAGTACCAGCAAGGCTTCGAGCCGCTGATGCCGGGGTTCAAGCACGTGCCCTACAACGACCTGCGCGCGATGGAGCGCGCGCTCGACAATCGCACGGCCGCCATCCTGGTCGAGCCGATCCAGGGCGAGGGCGGCGTGCACGTCCCCGACGACGACTACTTGCCGGGCCTCCGCAAGCTCTGCGACGAGTCGGGCGCGCTGCTGATCTTCGACGAGATCCAGACGGGCATGGGGCGCACCGGCCGGCTGTGGAGCTACGAGCACTCCGGCGTGGAGCCGGACGTGATGACCGTCGCCAAGGCCCTCGCCAACGGCGTGCCGATCGGCGCGATGCTTTGCCGCGAGGAGGCGGCGAGCGTGCTCACCGCGGGCAGTCACGGCTCCACGTTCGGCGGCACGCCGTTCGTGACGTCGGTCGCGCTGGCCACGCTCACCACGATGATCGGCGAGAAGCTGCCGGAGCGCGCGGCGCGCCTCGGCCGCGAGCTGATGGACGGCCTGCGCACCCTCCAGGCGGGCAACCCGCTGATCAAGGAAGTGCGCGGCCGCGGCTTCCTCATCGGTGTGGAGCTGACGAAGCCGGCGGCGCCGCTGATGGACGCCTGCCGGGACAACGGCCTGCTCGTGCTCACGGCGGGCGAGAAGGTGATCCGGCTGGCGCCGCCGATGGTGGTCGAGCGGGGCGAGATCACGCGGGCGCTCGGGATCCTGAAGGACGTCCTCGGCAAGGCCGGCGAATGAGACACCTGATCTCGGCCGGCGACCTGTCGCGCGAGCAGGTGCTCGGACTCTTCGAGCTCGCCGCCGACCTCAAGCAGCGCTGGAAGGCCGGACACCGCGACGCTCCGCTGGGGGGCCGGTCGATCGCGCTGATCTTCGAGAAGCCCTCGCTTCGCACGCGCGTGACCTTCGAGGTCGGCGTGGTCCAGCTCGGCGGCCGCGCCGTCTACCTCTCCGGCGGCGAGATCGGCCTCGGCACGCGGGAATCGCCGGCGGACGTGGCCCGCAACCTCTCCCGCTGGGTCGACGCCGTCGCCGCGCGGGTCTTCAAGCACGCCACCGTGGAGACGCTCGCCCGGCACGCGACCATCCCCGTGATCAACGCGCTCTCGGACTTCGAGCATCCCTGCCAGGCCCTCGCCGACTGGTTCACGCTGTGGGAGCGCGGACTGGATCTCTCGCGCACGCGCCTGGCGTGGATCGGCGACGGCAACAACGTCTTCCACTCGGTGGCGCTCGTCGGCGCGCTGCTCGGGGCGGAGCAGGTCATTGCGTGTCCGCCCGGCTACGAGCCGGACCCGCAGGTCCTCGCCCAGGTGCGGCGACTCGGCGGCGCCGTGGAAGTGACCGAGGACGCGCGCAAGGCGGCCAGCGGCGCCGACGTCATCTATACCGACGTGTGGACCAGCATGGGGCAGGAGGCCGAGCGTGAGAAGCGGCTCGAGGCGTTCAATCGCTATCAGCTCAACGAGACGATCGTCAGCTTCGCCAAGGTCGGCGCGCTCGTGATGCACTGCCTGCCGGCGCATCGGGGCGAGGAGATCACGGACACAGTGCTCGACGGGCCGAACTCGATCGTCCTCGACCAGGCCGAGAACCGGCTGCACGCGCAGAAGGCGGTGATCGTGGACCTCCTCGGAGGCTACGGCGACGATGCCTGACATGCGGCGAGTGGTGCTCGCCTATTCCGGCGGCCTGGACACGTCGGTCATCCTGCGCTGGCTCATCGAGACCTATCGCTGCGAGGTCGTCGCCTACTGCGCCGATCTCGGGCAGGGCGAGGAGCTCATCCCTATCCGCGACAAGGCGATGAAGACCGGCGCCGTGGGCGTCCACATCGTCGACCTGCGCGAGACCTTCGTGCGCGACTTCGTGTTTCCGATGCTGCGCGCGAACGCCGTCTACGAGGGCAGCTATCTGCTCGGGACGTCCATCGCCCGGCCGCTCATCGCGCAGGGGCAGGTGGACGTCGCCGTCCGCGAAGGCGCCGATGCCGTCGCCCACGGGGCGACCGGCAAGGGCAACGACCAGGTCCGCTTCGAGCTGACCTACGCCGCGCTGGCCCCGCAGCTGCGCGTGATCGCACCCTGGCGGGAGTGGGATCTCACCTCGCGGACGGCGCTGATCGAGTTCGCCCGCCGTCATGACATCCCGGTGCCGGTGACCGCCGAGCGTCCGTATTCCACGGATCGCAACCTGTTCCACATCTCGTACGAGGGCGGCATCCTCGAGGACCCGTGGTCCGAGCCCCCCGACAAGATGTTCCAGCTGACCCAGTCGCCCGAGGCGGCGCCGGACGTGCCGATCTCGATCGAGCTGGAGTTCGAGCGGGGCGATCCGATCGCGGTCGACGGCCGGCGCCGCGGACCCGTCGACCTGCTCACGCACCTGAACCGCGTGGGCGGCGAGCACGGCGTGGGTCGCGTCGACCTCGTCGAGAACCGCTACGTCGGCATGAAGTCGCGCGGCGTCTACGAGACGCCCGGCGGCACCATCCTGCATGTCGCGCGGCGGGCGCTCGAATCGCTCACGCTGGACCGCGAGCTGCTGCACCTGCGCGACAGCGTCGTCCCCCGCTACGCGGAGATGATCTACTACGGCTTCTGGTTCTCGCCGGAGCGACGCGCGCTGCAGACGTTCATGGACGAGTGCCAGCAGGACGTGACGGGCACCGTGCGCCTGAAGCTCTACAAGGGCAACGTGGTCGTCACCGGCCGGCGCTCGCCGCGCTCGCTCTACCGGACCGACTTCGCCACGTTCGAGGCGGACAGCGTCTACCGCCAGCGCGACGCCGAGGGGTTCATCAACCTGAACGCGTTGCGGCTCAAGATCCGCTCCCTCCGCGACCGCCGGAGCTGAGCGTGCGCATCGACGTGGCCGCCACCCCCGACGGCCTCGATCCAGCTGCGGTGGCGGACTCGACGGTCCTCGTCGTCGACGTGCTGCGCGCCTCCACCTGCATCGTCACCGCGCTCGCCAACGGCTGCGCGGCCATCGTACCGGTGGCGAGCCCCGAGGAGGCGCGGCGCCGTGCGGCGGCGCTCGACGGCGCGCTCATCGCGGGGGAGCGGCGGGGGGAGCCGCTGGAGGGCTTCGATCTCGGCAACTCGCCGCTCGAGTTCACGCGCGGCCGCGTCGGCGGCCGCACCGTCGTCATGACGACCAGCAACGGAACCCGAGCTCTCGTCGCGGCGCGGCCGGCGCAGGCCGTCGGGGTCGCCGCCTTCATCAACCACGGCGCCGCCGTCACGTGGGCGCTCGCACGGGCCCGCGACGTGCTCCTGCTGTGCGCGGGGGAGCGGGGCGCGCGCTCGCTCGAGGACTACGTCTGCGCGGGCATGCTGGTCGAGCGGCTCGCCGCCGCCGATCCGACGGCGACGCCGACCGGCGAGGCCGAGCGCGCCCTCGGCGCTTCGCGCCCCTACGGCAAGGACGTCGGCCGGCTGGGGCAGGACTCGTCGTGGGCGCGTCACCTGAGCGCGGTCGGTCGCGGCCGCGACCTGGCGGCGTGCCTCACCCTCGACACGCGCACGCTGGTCCCGGAGTATCGTCGCGACATTGACAAGATCGTCGCCGGACGTCGATAATGAGCGCGGCCATTTATCGATCGAGCGAGGGCCAGGCGTGAATCTACCGATCGGGCTGACGATCACCCGGATCGTTGCGGTCCCGCTGCTGATCCTGTTCCTCATCTCCTCGTCCCGCGTACACGCGCTCATCGCCGCCGCCATCTTCATGGCGGCCGCGTTCACCGACTGGCTCGACGGCGTGGTGGCGCGGCGCCGCAACCAGGTGACCACGCTGGGAACGCTCCTCGATCCCATCGCCGACAAGCTCATCGTGGCCGCCGCGCTGGTGTCGCTGCTGACCATCGACAAGATTGCCGCCTGGATCGTGGTGGTCATCATCGGCCGGGAGCTGGCGGTGACGGGTCTGCGCGCGGTCTCGGCCGGCCACGGCGTGATCGTGCCGGCGTCGCGACTGGCGAAGTGGAAGACGGTGACGCAGTACGTGGCGGTGACCATGCTGATCCTCGAGAAGGGCATCGCGGCGCCGGGATTCCACGCGGTCGCCACCGGCGTCCTCCTGGTGGCGGTGGCGCTGACGATCGTGTCGGCCGTCGATTACTTCTACCGCTTCTTCCGAAAGGCGGACTACCGGGCCATCGTGCCGGACGAAGAACGCTGGTCGTGAACGTGGTGGCCGTGGCGGCGGCCTACCTGGTGGGCGCCGTACCGATCGGCTTCCTCGTGGCCCGCGCCTTCGGGGTGGGCGACATCCGCCGCCACGGCAGCGGCACCATCGGCGCCACCAACGTCCTGCGCACCCTCGGTCGCGTCCCTGCGATCATGACGCTCCTCGGCGACATCGGGAAAGGCTATGCCGCCGTCGCCCTTGCCGCTCACCTCGGCGGCGGCGTGCCGGCAGTGACCGCGGCCGGCGCGGTGGCCGCGGTGGCCGGCAACTGCTGGTCGGTCTTCCTCGGATTTCGCGGCGGCAAGGGCGTCGCCACCGGCCTCGGCGCGCTGCTGCCGCTGACCCCGCTCGCCACGCTGGCGGCCTTGCCGGTGTTCGTCGCGGTGGCCGGCACGACGCGGTTCGTATCGCTCGCCTCGATGCTGTCGGCTGCGTGCGTGCCGTTAGGAGCGCTCGCCCTCGGTGGCCCCCGTCCATACGTGCTCGGCGCCCTCGCCGTGGCGGCGGTGGTCATCGTCCGCCATCGGGAGAACATCGCGCGCCTCCGCGCCGGCACCGAGCGTCGCCTCGGCGAGCGCCCCACGCCGAGGCCCGAGGGCTCCCGGCCGTGATCGCGATCGTCGGCGCGGGCAGCTGGGGCACGGCGCTGGCCATCCATCTCGCGCGCGGCGGCGCCTCCGTGCGGCTCTGCGCGCGTGCTGCGCCGGTGGCGGAGGCGATCGCCACGCGGCGCCGAAACCCCTGGTATCTGTCCGACCTCGAGATTCCGCACGGCGTGGAGGCGACGGCCGATCCCGCGGCGGCCCTGGTCGACGCCGCCGTCGTCATCGTGGCCGTGCCATCCGAGTTCTTCGGCGCCACGCTCGCGCGGCTGACGCCGCCGCCGCGCGCCACCATCGTGTCGGCGACCAAGGGCTTCGATCCGGCCCGTCACGTTCGGATGAGCGAGCTGGTGCGCGAGCGCTTTCCCACGGCGCCGCTGGCCGTGCTCTCGGGTCCCACGTTTGCGCGCGAGGTGGCGTTGGCGCGGCCGACCGCCGCCGTGATCGCGGCGGGCGACGAGGCGCTGGCGACGGAGCTGCAAGGGCGATTGCGATCGCGGGAGCTCCGTCTCTACACGAACCGCGATCTGATCGGCGTGGAGGCGGGCGGCGCGCTCAAGAACGTGATCGCCGTGGCGACCGGCATCGCCGACGGCCTGGGCCTGGGCGAGAACGCGCGGGCCGCGCTGGTGACGCGCGGGCTGGCCGAGATGACGCGCCTGGCGGTCGCGCTCGGCGGCGAGCCGTCCACGCTGGCCGGCCTGGCCGGCCTCGGCGATCTCGTCCTCACCGCGACCGGCACGCTCTCGCGCAACCGAGCGCTCGGCATGGCGCTGGCGCGGGGCGACTCGCCGGCCCAGGCCGCCGCCAGCACGCGCATGGTGGCCGAGGGCGTGCCGACGGTGCGGACGGCGCTCGCGCTGGCCGCCGTGCACCAGGTCTCCATGCCGATCTGCGAGGAGGTCGCGGCCGTGCTGTTCCGCCAGAAGGCGCCCGCGGAGGCGCTCGCGTCGCTGCTCGGCCGCGCCGCCACCCGTGAGGACGCCACGACCGGAGGTCGCCGTGCCTGAGCTACGGAAGGATCCGGTGGTCGGACGCTGGGTGATCATCTCCACCGAGCGCGCACGACGGCCGTCGGACTTCAACATCGAGCCCGTGCGCGCGCGCGGCGGCCCGTGCGTCTTCTGCGAGGGCAACGAGGACAAGACGCCGCCGGAGATCGTGGCCGGCCGGCCCCACGACTCGCCGCACAACGGGCCCGGCTGGTCGTTCCGGGTCGTGCCGAACAAGTTTCCGGCGCTGCGGATCGAGGGCGAGCTCGAGCCCGCCGGTGAAGGCCTCTACGACCGGATGAACGGGGTGGGTGCCCACGAGGTCGTGATCGAGACGCCGGATCACAACGCCTCGATGGCCGCCATGTCGATCGACGCCGTCACCGACGTGTTCCTGGCGTTTCGCGAGCGGCTCGTCGACCTCAAGAAGGACCCGCGGTTCGAGTACGTGCTGGTCTTCAAGAACCACGGCGAGGCCGCCGGCGCCTCGCTCGAGCATCCGCACTCGCAGCTCATCGCCACGCCCATCATCCCGATCATGGTGACCGAGGAGCTCGCCGGCTCGGCGCTCTACTGGCAGATGAAGGAGCGCTGCGTCTGGTGCGACGTCGTCCGCCAGGAGCGCCGCGACCGCCGCCGTCTCATCGCCGAGGCGAGCGGCTTCGTGGCCGTGGCGCCGTTCGCGCCGCGGTTTCCGTTCGAGACGTGGATCCTCCCGGGGCGCCACCACTCGGCGTTCGAGGAGTCCGACGTCGACCAGATCCGCGCGCTGGGGGCGATGGTGGTGGACTTCCTCAAGCGGATGAACGCGGTGCTCGGCACGCCGCCGTTCAACTTCATGCTCCACACGGCGCCGCTGCACGACGGCCCGCTCGACCATTTCCACTGGCATCTCGAGATCATCCCGAAGCTGACGCGCGTGGCCGGCTACGAGTGGGGCAGCGGCTTCTTCATCAATCCGGTGCCGCCCGAGGACGCGGCGGCCGCCCTCCGGAACGCCGGCTGAGCGCCCCCGTGGTAGAATCCAGGCTCGCTGGATCGCGGGAATAGCTCAGTGGTAGAGCACGACCTTGCCAAGGTCGGGGTCGCGGGTTCGAATCCCGTTTCCCGCTCCAGCTAACTCTCTCTCGCTCGACGGCGGCGTACCCAAGTGGTTAAGGGAGCGGACTGCAAATCCCACGGGGCACGACGGCGAATCACACACTTACCAAGCGAGCCTCGTCCTGCTGCATACTTGCGGTATGCCATGACTAGACAGGAGCAGACACGAGCGCCCGACGCGGACAGCGGACGCGGGGCGCTCAGCACATGGTCAGCACATGGAGGATGAAGCGCAATCGGCGATGGATATCATCACTCCGGCCGCGACGGGACTCGCCGGTGACATCGTCAAGGAGATCGCCAAGAAGGTCCC
>JBIOXS010000066.1:0-18102 GCA_044869815.1 Candidatus Rokuibacteriota bacterium
GCTACGAGGTCGACGCGCCGTCGGCGGCGGCGGCGGTCGTGGTGGGACGGCAGGCCATGCTCGCGCAGTATCCGGCGGCGGCAGCTCGAGGGCGGCTGAGCCTGTTCGAACGTGCCAAGCGCATCGGCGGCCAAGACGAGACTGGCTGGATCGTCTATCGGATCGCCAAGCGCGATGGGCCGGCGCCCGCCGGTGCGTCGTGACGCAAGGCCCCCGGCTTCTGAAGGCCAGTAGTCCGGTCGGTCCGCGCGGCGCGGGTCGCGACAAGCGGTCATGGCCGCGCGTGGCGCCGCAGCTCTGTCAGAGCCAGGAGGGCGAGAGCCCGCTCCCGAACGCGTGGCCGACAGGCCTGCGAACCATTGGCTGTCTGGCATGCGATGCGCCATTCCTCAGCTCCGGTCGACACGAGCGTTTGTGTACATCGTGCCGTCGGCGCCAGGCATGACTCCCCGTCTTACGGCTTGTAGTTGACCTTCGCCGGCAGAACCTTGCGCATCAGGTCCGGGTAAACGAAGGCGCTGTAGTCGAGCGGCTTCGTCAGCTTGCCCTGCTGCTTGAGCTGAGACTCGGCCAGCCGGAAGAGCCCGATGGTGAAGTCGTCGAGCACCATCTCGAAGCGGAGCTTCGTCATCAGCTGCTCCACCAGGGCGGGGTCCAGGTTCTTGAGGAAATCGGAGACGTCCTTGGCCGTGCGCGTACGGTCCTTGTTGATGAGGTCGGTGGCGTCCACCAGCGCGCGGATGAACGCCTCGGCCTGCGTGGGGTTCTTCTGGATCCAGCCGCGGTTCATGTAGATGTACACGCCCTGCTCGAGGATGCCTTCCTGGTCGCGGAGCACCTTGGTGTTCTTGACGGCGGCCAGCCCGCGCGTGACCCAGGGCTCCCAGACGGCGTAGGCGTCGATGTTGCCGCGCTCGAGCGCCGCCACCATCTCCGGCGCCTCCACGTTGACCACCGTGTAATCGGCGGCGTTGAGCTTCAGCTTGTCGAGCATGGCGAGCCAGAACACCTCGCCGCCCGAGCCGCGGGCGATGCCGACCTTCTTGCCCTTGAGCTGATCGAGGTTGTCGATGTTGCGGCCGACCACGGCGATCCAGCGCACCAGGCGCGTGGCCTGCGCGACCACGACCACGTTGGGGTCGAGGTTGTGATTGCTGACGCCGGCGATCTCGGAGCCGAAGGCGGACTCGATCTGCCCGTTGACGAGGAACGAGACCATCGCCGAGCCCGACGGCCCGGTGTTGATCCGCACGTCCAGCCCGTGTTTCTTGAACAGGCCCGCCTGCTGAGCGACGTAGTACGCCGAGAACACCGGATCGACGCCGGTGGCGATGGTCATCTTGGTCTGCGCCGAGGTCGGCCCGCTCCCGAGCAGCATGGCCAGCACCAGCAGGCACTGCGCACCACGTGTCAGCATGACGGTAGCCCTCCCGTGACGACCCGCTAGGTCGCCGGCGAATACTTCCCCGCGAACGTGTAGATGCTCCAGCGGAACATGCGGTCGACGGCGAACCCGAGGAGCCCGAGCGTGACCAGCGACACGAAGATGTCGTCCACCAGCATGAACATCCGGCCGTCCCACAGCATCTTGCCGAGGCCCTCGTTGGCGGCGATCAGCTCCGCCGCCACGATGGTCGTGAACGAGTTGGCCATGGCCAGCCGCATCCCCGTGAGAATGTAGGGCACCGTCGCCGGCAACGCCACGTGCAGGAAGATCTGCCTCCGCGTGGCGCCCAGCGCCTGCGCGGCGCGGATCTTGTTGGGCGCGATGGCGGAGACGCCGGCCGCCGTGTTGATGATGACGATGAAGATCGTGGTGTAGATGATGAGGAAGATCTTGGACGCCTCGCCGATCCCGAACCAGATCACCGCCACCGTGATCATGGCCACCGAGGGAATGAATCGCAGGAACTCCGTGTAGGGCTCGAGCAGCTTGCGGACCGGCCGGAACGAGCCCATGGCCAGGCCGATCGGGATCCCGAACAGCGAGCCGGCGATGAACCCGGCCAGGATGCGCTGGATGCTCGCGGACAGGTGCTCCAGCAAGACGCCACTGCGCGCCAGCGCCACGCCCTTGCGGAAGACGGCCGCCGGCGGCGGGAACAGCACGGAGCTGACCAGGTACACGGAGGCGAGATGCCAGATGAGGAACAGGCTGGCGAAGCCCACCGCATAGCCGCCGTAGATCCTCCACAGCCGCCGCGCCGTGCTCACGCTAGCCCGCCCGCGCGATCGACTTCGCCACTTCGTCACGGATCATCTCGTAGACCTGCTTGTAGTACTTGATGAAGGCGTCGTCGGTGCGACTGCGCGCGCCGTCAAGCGCGACGTCGATCACGCCCTTGACGTCCGCGCGCGGACCGGCGCGCATCACACCGATGCGCGAGCCCAGCGTGATCGCCTCGTCGATGTCGTGGGTGATGAAGAGGACCGTGGTGTGCGTCGTGTGCCAGACATTGGCGAGCTCCCCCTGCATCAGCGACCGTGTCTGTGCATCGAGCGCGGCGAAGGGCTCGTCCATCAGCAGCATCGTCGGCTCGTTCACCAGCGCCCGCGCGATCTGGATGCGCTGCTTCATCCCGCCGGAGAGCTCGGCCGGATACTTCCGCTCCTGACCGGTGAGACCGACGAGATCGAGGTAATGCATGGCACGCTCGCGGCGCTCGGCCCTGCCCACGCCCCGCATGCGCAGACCGAACTCGACGTTCTCGACGGCGGTGAGCCAGCCGTAGAGGGAATCGTCACCCTGGAACACGACGCCGCGGTCGCGACTGGCGCCGGTCACGAGGCGGCCCTCCATCATGATCTGGCCCGATGTCGGCGCCTCGAAGCCCGCCAGCATCTTGAGCACCGTGGTCTTGCCGCAGCCGCTGGGACCGAGCAGGCAAAAGAACTCGCCGGCCTCGATGTCCAGCTCGAAGCGCTCCACCGCCGGGTAATCGACGCCCTGCAGTGACCGGTAGATCTTCGTCACATCGCGAAACGACACCAGCGACATGCGCGCTGAGCCCTCAGGCGGGCGGCTGAGGGAGCTCGAGCTGGCCCTCTTCGGGAGAGCCCGCGCGACGATCCGCGGGTTGGCGACGCGGGCTCCGGCGACGCTCGGTCCGTGGCGACGGAAACGTGGCGCGGAGTCCCTGCGCCTGTACCTGGAAGAGCATCTCCGCCTCCGGAAGGCCGGCCAGGCGATGCCGGCCGAGACTGCGGAACCGGATGCCGGACGGTGGCGACGTCGCGATCGCCGCTCGGGTCGCGGCGGAGACGACGATCTGACCGCCGTGAGCTGCCGAGCACACGCGCGCCGTGGTGTGCACGGCCAGTCCGATGTACCCGACGTCGGTCACCGTCGGCCGGCCGCTGTGGATGCCGATACGCACCCGCACCTCGACGCCATCCGTCCACGTTCGGTTACCGAGCTCCCGCTGGACGGCGACGGCCGTGGCCACGGCGGCCCCGGCGCGCTCGAACACCGCGAAGAACTCGTCGGCGCGGGCATCGATCTCCCTTCCGCTCGCTCGCGACACGGCAGCCCGCAGAATGCCTCTGACCTCGTTCAGGAGGTCACCATAACGGTCGCCCAGCTTGCGGAGGAGGACGGTCGAGGCCTCGATGTCGCTCATCAGCAGGGTGACGAACCCGGTCGGAAGCGCCGCGGCGTCGATGGCGGTCGCGCGGATCTGCGCGGCCGCGTGGCGGCGCTCGGACTGCAGCTGGCCGGTGATGAACCCCACCGGCACGATGCCGTACTTCCTGGCCGCGTTCAGAAGGCGCCTTCGCGCGCGCTCACGGGCGGCGTCGTTCTCGAAGTCGACCTGATTGAAGCGGGCGAGTGCGTTTCGGACATGGGCCTTGTCGTGGATGGGCAGCCGCCGCCGGCCGCGAGCGTCGATGTAGGCGAACGCCCGGTCCGGGAGCCCAGCTCGCTTGCGGGTCTTGAGTCGAGCCATGCGACAAGATACTAACGCGTCACGCGAAGTGGCACGCCACCGTGCGTCCGTCGAGCACGCGCAGCGCCGGCTCCTCGGCAGCGCAGCGTGCCTGCGCGAGCGGACAGCGCGTGCGGAACCGGCAGCCGCTCGGCACGTCGCGCGGGTTCGGGGGCTCGCCCTCCAGCGCGAACTCCTCCGTGACGCGGCGCCCGCCGATGCGCGGCACCGCGGCCAGGAGCGACTGCGTGTAGGGATGACGCGGCTTCTCGAAGATCTCGGCGGTGGGGCCGAGCTCGACGATCTTGCCGAGGTACATCACCGCGATCCGCGCGCACATCGCACGCACCACCGACAGGTCGTGGGAGATGAACACGTAGGTGAGGGCGAACGTCGCTTGAAGAGTCCGGACGAGCTTGAGCACGCTCGCCTGAACGGAGACATCGAGCCCGGACGTCGGCTCGTCGAGGATCACGAGGCGCGGGTGGAGGGTGAGAATGCGGGCGAGTCCCACGCGGCGCTGCTGGCCACCGCTGAGCTCGTGCGGATAGAGGTCGAGATGGGCGTCCGGAAGCCCGACGGCCGCCAGGATCGCGCGCACCTCGCGATCGCGCTCGGCCCGGGACAGCGCCGTGTGGATCTTGAGCGGCTCGTGCAGCAGGGGGCCCACCTTCCAGCGGGGGTCGAGCGAGGCGCCGGGGTCCTGGTAGACGTACTGGAGATCTTTCGCCACCGCGCGGCGTTCGCGCCGCGCCAGCCGCCCGATCTCCCGGCCGGCGAAGCGGATGTCGCCCGCCGTCGGCGTGTAGATCCCCATCACCGTCTTGCCCAGTGTCGACTAGCCGCAGCCGCTCTCCCCGACGAGGCCGAGCGTCTCGCCCGCCTCGACGCGGAGCGAGACGCCATCGACAGCACGCAGCCACCCCGCGCGCCGGCCGACGGCGTCGCGCACGACGAAGTGCCGCGCGAGGTCCACGAGCTCCAGGAGCGGCGCGCTCACGGCTCGGACCCGCCGACGGGATGGTGGCAGCGCACGGCATGGTCGTCGGCGAGGGCGCGCGGCGCCGGTCGCAGCTCCCCGCACTCCGGCGTCGCGTAATCGCACCGTGGATGAAAGCGACACCCGGTCGGTGGCGCGACGAGGCTCGGCACCTCGCCCGGAATGTCGCGCAGCTCGCCGCCGGGGCCCGGCACGCTCGCCAGCAGGCGACGGGTGTAAGGGTGCGCGGGACGTCCGAAGAAGGCGCCGGTCGGCGCCGCCTCCATCTCCTGGCCCGCGTACATGACGACCACGCGGTCGCAGATCTCGTGGGCGGTGCCGAGATCGTGGGTGGTGAAGAGCACGGACACGCCGCGCTCCTTCACGAGCGCCCGCAGCAGCCGGAGGATCTGCGCCTGGATCGTCACGTCCAGCGCCGTCGTCGGCTCGTCGGCGATGATGAGGTCGGGCCGTGGCAAGAGCGCCATCGCGATCATGAGCCGCTGGCGCTGGCCGCCGGAGAACTCGTGCGGCAGCCGCCGCAGCGCCCGCGCCGGCTCGGGGATCTGCACGGCGCGGAGCGTGTCGAGCACCGCCTCGCGATCGGCGCGATAGCGCCCGCGCGGATACCGGCCGATGATCGAGGCGGGACGCGCGCCGTTGCCCGCGCGCGGCGACTTCCACTTCATCAGGTCCATGATCTGCGTCTCGACCGGAAACACCGGGCTGAACGACGTGAACGGATCTTGCGGGATGAAGGTGATGGCGCGGCCGCGAACCCGATCGTTCACGACGGCAGGATCTTCGCGCAGGAGGTCGGTGCCCTTGAACATCACCTCGCCGCCGCGAATGCGGGCGGCACCGTCCGGCAGGATGCCGAGGACGGCGCGCGCCAGCGTGGTCTTGCCGCAGCCGCTCTCGCCCACGAGCCCGACGACCTCGCCCCTTCCGACCTGGAGATTGATGCCGTCGAGCACCTGCGCGGGGCCGCGGTCGGTGGCGAACTCGACGCGCAGCCCGCGGACGGTGAGCAGGTCAGCCATCACGCGCGGTGCGGCTGCGGCGGAGCCGTGGGTCGAGGACGTCGCGCAGGCCGTCGCCGAGCAGGTTGAAGCCCATCACGGTGAGGAAGATCGCCAGCCCCGGCGCGGCCGCGTACCACCAGGCGTCGGGGAGGAACTCGCGCGATTCGGCGATCGTCCGTCCCCACTCCGGCGTCGGCGGCGGCGGGCCGAGGCCGAGGAAGCCGAGGGCGGCCGCGGTCAGGATCGTGAACCCCATGCCGATCGAGGCGCGCACGATGATGGGCGAGGCGATGTTCGGCAGCACGTGCAGCGCGGTGAGCCGCCATGGCGAGGCGCCGAGCGCAGCCGTGCTCTCGACGAAGATCTCCTTCTGGAGCGCGCGCGTCTCCGCGTAGACGACCCGCGCGAACCACGGCCAGTAGGTGACCGAGAGCGCGAGGATGACGTTGGGGAGCGAGGGGCCCAGCGTCTGCGCGATGGCGATGGCGAGCACGACCTGGGGGACGGCCAGGAAGATGTCGGAGACGCGCATGAGCGAGTCGCTCAGCCAGCCGTGGTGGTAGCCGGCAACGAGGCCGATCGGGACACCGATGGCGAGGGAGGCACCGACCGCGATGAGGCCGATGAGGATCGTGATGCGCGCGCCGAAGAGCAACCGGCTGTACATGTCCGACCCCATCCGATCCGTGCCGAGCCAGTGGGCGCCGCTCGGCGCCCGCAGCCGCTCCGACGGGTGCAGCTCGAACACGTCGTCCGGATGCGTCGCGAGCATCGGCGCCAGCACCGCGCACACCACCAGCAGCGCGATCAGCACCAGCCCGATCAGCGCCGATCGATCGCGCGTGAGCCGCGTGAAGACGAACCACGCGGCGCTCATGTCGTCCGTTCGCGCGGATCGACGAGGGTGTGGGCGACGTCGACGAGCAGGTTGACGACGATGAAGATGGCGCCGGCCCAGACGGTGAACCCCATCACCGCGTTGTAATCCGAGCGCAGGATCGAGTTGACCGCGTAGGTGCCGATGCCCGGCCAGTCGAACACCGCTTCCGTCACCACCGCGCCGGCGAGCAGGATGCCGAACAAGAGGCCGATCTGGGTCACCGTCGACGTGAGTGCGGAGCGCAGGATGTACTTCCAGACGATCAGCGGCCACGGCAAGCCCATCGCGCGCTCGTAGAGGACGAAGTTCGACTGCATGACGTCGAGCACGCCGGCGCGCGTGAAGCGGACGAGCGTGGCCAGCGCCGGGAACGCGAGGGTGGCGGCGGGCAGGGCCAGATGCTGGAGCGCTGTACCGAAGGTGGCCCAGTCCCACGTGAGCGCCGCGTCGACGAGGTAGAAACCCGTGATGCTCCGCGGCGGGAAGCCCTGCAGGCGACCGTTGAGCGGCGTCCAGCCGAGCCGCATCGCGAAGAGCAGCTGGAGCATGATGCCGAGCCAGAAGCTCGCGATGGCGAGTCCGGAGACCGTGATGACACGCAACGCGTGGTCGAGCAGCGAGTTGCGCCAGAGGGCGGAGAGGACGCCGAGCGGGATGCCGATCAGCACCGAGACGGCCATGGCCACCAGCGTGAGCTCGATGGTGGCGGGCAGGCGGTGGAGGAGGTCGTCCACGATGGGCCGACGGGTGAAGAGGCTCGTGCCCATGTCGCCACGCGCCAGCCGCGCCACGTAGTCGACGAACTGCACCGGCAGCGGGCGGTCGTATCCCAGCTCTCGCCGAAGCGCCTCCACCTGCGCCGGCGTCGCCGTCTCCCCCGCCACCAGCGCCACCGGATCCGCCGGAATGATCCGCGAAATCACGAACGTCACGACGAGCAGGCCAAGCAAGGTTGGCGCGAACCAGAGAAGCCGATGAACGGCGAGTGCGAATAGCCTCATGCTATCGATCAACCGCGTTCGAGCGCCGGCTTTGCCGGCGCAATCCCGCTGCTGGGGGGAGGCAGGGAGGAGCGCGCCGCCAGGCGCGCGACGACCGCCGGAAGGGGGGTGAAACCCCCCTCCGGGTCACTTGTAATGAACCCAGCGGATCTCCTGCCCGTTGCCGACGGGGCTGAAGCGCACGCCCTCGAGGTTCTTGGCCCACGGACCGAAGTACTTCGTGTTGTAGATCCAGATGCCCGCCGCTTCGTCCACCACGATGCGCGCGGCGTCCTGGTAGGCCTTCTCGCGCACCTTGCGATCGGTGGACTTGAGCGCGGCGTCGAGCAGCTCGTCGACCTTCGGGTTCTTGTAGAAGCTCGACGCCTTGAAGGTGCCCCACTGCCCCGAGTGGAACATCTCGCCGATCCAGTTGTTGGGGTCCGCGTAGTACGTGCTGATCCAGTAGACGACGAGGTCGGGCGACGTATCCGGCTTCTTCATCCGCTCGACCATCGTCGGCCACACCTCGCTGGTCAGCTTCGTGTCGAGGCCGAGCTTGCGGAGGCCGTTGGCCATGACGGTGGCCGCCTGCTCGGTCTGGCTGAAGCCCTGCAGGTAGCCGACGGTCAGCGGACGATCCACCTTCGCCTTGGCTTTGGCGAGCTCGGCCTTCGCCTTGTCGAGGTCGTAGCTGTAGCCCTTCACGTCGCGCGGCACGCCCCACATGTTGTTCGGGATCGGGACCGGGTTGCGCTCGACGGTGCCGCCGAGGATCTCCTTGTTGAAGCCGTCGTAGTCGAACGCGTAGCTGATCGCCCGCCGCACGTTCGCGTCGTTGAGCGGCGGCCGCTGGTTGTTGATCTGGAACATCATGATCCGCATCGACTCTTGCTCGATGATCTTGACGTTCGAGGCCTCGCGCAGACGCTTGACCTGGTCGTTGGGCAGGTAGCCGCCGGTGCCCTGGTAGTCGCCGCGGATCATGCCGAGCACGCGCGTGTTGTCTTCCTTCACCGTGCGGAAATCGATCTCGTCGATGAACTTCGCCCCCCACGGCATGAAGTGTCCCGGGAAGCGCTTGGCGGTGAACCCGACGGCGGGATCGTAGCGATTGAGCATGTACGAGCCCGAGCCCGCATCGTTGCCGGTCAGCCACGCCGCGCCCCAGTCACCGTCCTTCTCGTGTTTCTTCAGAAGGGCGGAGTTCACCACGTGGACCTCGGGCACGACGGCCAGGAAGATCGCCGCCGGCTTCGTGAGCGTGAACTGGACGGTGTGGCGGTCGACGGCTTTCGTCGAGTTCGGCGCGATCATCGTGGCAAGGAGCGAGGCGGCGCCCTTCTTCAGCGCAAGGATCCGCTCGGCGCTGTAGCGGACGTCGTCGGCGGTGATCTCGGCGCCGTCGTGGAACTTGGCCCCGCGGCGGAGCTTGAAGGTATAGGTCAGGCCGTCAGGCGAGACGGTGTGGCTCTCGGCCAGCCACGGCTCGAGCTTCGGTGGATTGTCGAGCCAGCGGTAGAGCCCATCGTAGAGGTTGAGGCGGACCGCCACGCGGCCGACGTCGAAGACCGCATGCGGATCCATGGTGTCGTACGGGCTCTCATTCGCGAACACGAAGCGCGTCTGCGCCGTGGCCGGCGCCGCCGGGAGCGCGGCGAGCATCACGAGGGCGAGAACGACGATCAGCCAGGAACGACCGTGGGTCATGAGCAGCCTCCAAGAAGTCCCGAAAATGTCAGGGACGCCAGCGAGCGAGTGGCGGGATTGTACGGCAGAGCCGGCGGGGCAGGCAAGCCGTCGCACGCCGCGCATCACTTCACGGGCACCGCACCGTTGGCGGCGACGATGGCGGCGCCGGCGGGGCTGCGAACGAACTCGACGAACTCGGAGACGGCCGGCGGAGGGGTGACCTTCGTGACCAGGAAGGAGTCTCGCGTCAGCGTGTACGTCTTGCGTTCGACGTTCTCCGCGCTCGGGACGATGCCATTGAGCGACAGCGCCTTGATGCGCCCGCCGCTCTGCTCCACGATCGTCGTCGTTGTCATGCCCAGGGCGCCGGCGGTCGCGGCGAGCTCCTTCGCCATGTCAGAGGATCTCTTCATGACCTTCACGTCAGCGGGCATCTTCAGCTCTTTCAAGCACGTGAGCTTCTCCCGAACGACCTCGGCGTCCACTTCCGAGTCCGGCCGCGTCAGCGCGGCAATCGCGATGTCGGGGCCACCGAGGTCCTTCCAGCTGGTGGTGCGGCCCGCGTAAACATTGCAGATCTGCGCGTCGCTGACGTTCGTCACCGGCACGCCCGCGTTGACCCCGAAGACGACCGCCACCTTCGCGATTTCACGCGCGACCATGCCTCGCCGGTTCAGCTCTTCGGGGGCCAGGCCATGGCTGGCGAGCGCAATGTTGATCTTGCCTTCGTCGAGAGCTTGCAGGCGGGCCTTCGTCCCCATGCCCGTGCCGATCTCCACCACGACCGACGGGTTCCGCTCTCGATATGCCTTGACCAGCACGGCCACGAGTGGCATGACGCCGGTCGACCCGTCGATGACGATCTTCTCATTCGTCGGTGCTGAAAGCGGACCCACGAGCGTGAGTCCGATGCACACCGCAAGGATTCGGGAGAACCAGGGCATGCTCACCTCCGAGCGCTCGGGATGCCGAGCGTGAAACCGCCATCCACGGTGAACAGCGCGCCGGTGCAATACGCGGCCTCGGCGGAGAGCAGGAACAGGATGACGCTCACCACCTCGGCCGGCTCCGCGAGACGTGCGAGCGGGATGCGCGCCAGCTTCGTCTCATGCTCCAGCCGTCCACCTTCGCTCGCCGCATTTGCGTACACGCGCTCGGTGCCGACGACGCCAGGCAGCACGGCGTTGACGCGGATGCCGTGCGGCGCCAGCTCGACGGCCGTCACGGCCGTGAGCTGATTCAGGCCGGCCTTCGAGGCGCCGTAGTGGGCGATGCCCGGCCGTGCCAGTCGGCTTGCCGTCGACGACACGTTGACGATGCTGCCACCGCCGCCGTCGGCGATCATGCAGCGGGCCACGGCCTGGGTGACCAGAAACGGCGCGCGCAGATTGACGGCGAGGACGGCGTCCCACTCCTTCACGGTCATGTCGAGGAACGGCGTGCTCGGATAGATCCCGGCGCAGTTCACCAGGCCGCCGAGGGGGCCCGCGTCGCGGCGTGCCCGATCGACCATCCGCTCGACGTCGGCCGGCCGGGTGACATCCGCGGCGACCGGCCACGCGAGGCCGCCAGCGGCGACGATCTTGCCGGCGGCAGCCTCGACGCCGGAGGCGTCGAGGTCGCAGAGCACCACCGGTTGGCGCCGCCGTGTCAGCGCCTCGGCGAGCGCCCGGCCGATGCCCGAGGCGGCGCCGGTCACCACGACCGCGCGCTCGCTCAGTTCACCCACTGTCCGCCGTCCACGTCGAGCACCTCGCCGGTCATGAAGCACGGGGTGACGGTCGCGAGGAACACGACGACCTGGGCGATGTCCTCCGGCGTCCCGAGCCGCGCCAGGGGAATCGCGCGCATCAGCGTCTCGGCGCCCTCGCGCGCGATCATGCCCGCGGTGAGATCGGTCGCGATGAGGCCCGGGCAGATTGCGTTGACGGTGACGTGGGGAGCCAGCTCCTTGGCGAGCCCCCGCGTCAGGCCGAGGATGCCGGCCTTGGCCGCGCAGTAGGCGGACTTGCTCACGGCCGCCGTCCCGGCGCCGGTGTGGGCGCTGACCGACGACATGTTGATGATGCGACCGGCGCGCTGCGCGAGCATGGCCGGCGCCACCGCCTTGCACCAGTTGAACGCGCCCTTCAGATGCGTGTCGATGGTGCGATCCCACTCCTCCTCGGTGATCTCGAGCAGCCCCTTGGGCTGCGAGATGCCGGCGTTGTTGACGAGGACGTCGACACGACCCCACGCGGCGAGCACCTCGCCGGCCAGGCGCTGCGCCGTCGCGAAGCTGGTGACGTCGCCTGGGAGGACGAGCGCGGCGGCGCCGGCGCTCGTCACGAGTGCCGCCGTCTCGCGCAACTCGGGCTCGCGCACGTCGACGAGTACGACACCGAAGCCGTTCTTCGCCAGGGCGGCCGCCGTCGCGCGACCGATGCCGCGCGCCGCGCCGGTCACCACCGCCACTCGCGCCGGCGCGCTCATCGTCGCGGCGTCACCACCGGGCCGAAGTAGCCCTGACGGTGGAACATTCGCACCGGCCCGCGCGACCGCCCCCTCAGCGTCTTCGTCGCCGCCGTATCGATTTCGCCGCTCGCGTCGATCACGACGCCGTAATCCTCCCGAGCCGCCGGCACGGACACGAAGCCGCCGATGACGTCACGACGCACGCGCTCCAGCGGCCGGTCGAACGGATGGCCCCAGCCGCCGCCGCCGCTGGTGGAGAGGCGCATCACGTCTCCCTTGCGGAGCACGTTGCCGTCGGACATCGGCGCCAGGCTCCGCTCGTCGGGTCGTCCCGGGTTCACCACGCAGCTGCCCGGCCGCCCCGCGTGACCACCCTTCACGCCGGCGGGCGGAAACAGGATGTTGTCCTGCCGGAGGGCGACGATCGCCTCGTCGGCAGTGAGCTCGATCTCGCGCACCACCCCGGCGCCGCCCCGGAAGCGCCCGGGCCCGCCGGAATCCTGGTGGAGCGCGTAGCGACGAAGGCGGAGCGGAAACACCATCTCCATGAACTCGGCCGGGTAGTTCTTCTGGGCCACGTAGTAGATCGCGTCGAGGCCGTCCGCGAACGGCCGCGCCCCGTAGCCGACGGCGACGCCGTCGCTGCACAGGAAGAACTCGTTGCGAGCGCGATCGAAGCCGCGCAGGAAGTAGATGTTGTAGACGGAGTTCGGCGCCGGCACGTCGCCGCCGGTGGCGAGGGCCAGGAGCGCCAGCACGTTCGACTGCACCCGCGCCAGCGTGTGAGCGCGGTTGCCGAGCGCCGCCGGCCAGTGCGGCTGGAGAATGCTGCCCGGCCGCACCAGCACCTCGTCGATGGCGTCCTGGGCACCGTCGTTGAGCAGGATCGTCGGATGACCGGAGAGGAGATAGATGCCCACGATCAGCTTCGGCACGCTCGGGTGCATGATGAAGTTGATCGGCCCCCGCGCCTGGTCATCGCTCGCCCGCGTGTCGAGCGTGATGCGGCCGCTCTCCTTGGTCAGCGTCATCCGCACGCGGAACGACCGGTCGCTCATCCCGTCGCCGTCCACCGCGTCCTCGCTCTCGTAGCTGCCGTCGGGGATCCGCGACTCGAGTGTCTTGCGGATCGTGTCGCGGCACTGCGCCTCGAAGAGGGCCCACGCCGCCAGCACGGTCGGGGCGCCGAAGCGGTCGAAGAGCTCCAGCACGCGGCGCTCGCCGAGCTGGCAGCCCGCGAGCACCGCGCGGATGTCGCCCTTGAGGATCTCGGGGAAGCGCGAGTTGCGGAGGAAGATGCGGAACGCCTCGTCGTTCAGCACGCCCTCGCGGTAGATGCGGACGGCGGGGACGATGATGCCCTCGTGGAAGATCTCCGTGGCGTCCGGGGAGATGCTGCCCGCCCGCATGCCGCCGATGTCCCAGAAGTGACCCCACGTTTGCGAGAAGGCGACCAGCCGGCCGCGGTGGAACACCGGCGCCGCGAAGACCATGTCCGGCGAGTGAGAGACGCCGCCGTGCGAGCCGTGGCAGTCGTTGTACCAGTAGAGGTCGCCGGGCCGCATGGTGTCGGCCGGGTACTGCTCGAAGATGATCTGCGTGAGGTTGCCGAAGAGCGGGATCATGGTGCCGCACACCACGCGCCCGCGCGCGTCGAGGATACCGGCGAAGTAGTCGTTCTTCTCACGGATGAACGGCGACATGGCCGTGCGCTCGATGACGGCCTCCATGTGCGTCTGCGCGGCCCGCAGCGCGCCGCGGATGATCTCGCGCGTGACCGGGTCGAGCGCGGGGACGTGCCGGCGCCGCGCCCGCCTCATCGCACACCCCGGATGACCAGGTTCCCCACCCGATCCACGGTGGCGCGCCGTCCGGGCGGCACCACGGTGGTGGCATCGAGCTGCTCGACGATCGCCGGCCCGGGCACGACGGCACCCGCGCCCAGCTGCTCGCGGTCGATGCAGGGGCAGGCCTTCCAGCCGACGCCGGCGAAGTACACGCGCCGCCGGGCGGGCCGCGTGCGCACCGGGCGCCGACGGTCGAGGGACGGGACGGTGAAACGCCGCACGCGGCCGGCCGCGGCCACCCGGAGGGTCACGATCTCGACCGGCGCGTCGGCCAGCGCGTACGTGTAGAGTTGACGATGGCGCGCATGGAATCGCGCGATGAGCGCATTCACCGAGAGGTCGGGTTCGGGCCACGGGACCGTGAGCTCGAAGCCCTGGTGGCGATAGCGGAGGTCGGCCAGCCGGGTGAGACGGCGCGCGCCCGGTGACACGCCCTCGGCGGCGAGCCACGCGCGTGCCTGGCCCTCGAGCTCGGCGTAGATGGCGCCGACGGCAGCGAGGTCGTGATCGGGCGGTTTCTGGAGACTCGTCCGCGCGTAGTCGTTGCGCACCTCCGTCCCGAGCAGGCCGAACGTCGACAGCACGCCGGGGTGGCGGGGCACGACGATGGTGCGCATGGCGAGGAGCGCGGCGAGCTCGGCGCCGTGCAGCGGCCCGGCGCCACCGAACGGCACGAGGACGAAGTCGCGGGGATCGTAGCCGCGCTCCACGGATACCAGCCGGAGCGCGCCGACCATGTTGTTGTTCACGATGTCCAGGATTCCCTGCGCGGCGGCGGCCAGCGGCAGGCCGAGCGGCCGGGCCACGCGCTCCTCGATGGCGCGCCGCGCGCGCTCGACGTCGAGGGCGATCTCGCCGCCGAGCAGATGGGGCGGGATGCGTCCCAGCACGAGGTGGGCGTCGGTGACGGTGGGCTCTTCGCCGCCGGCGCCATAGCACACCGGCCCGGGCTGCGCGCCCGCGCTCTCGGGCCCGACCGTCAGCGTCCCGTCCTCGGTGACGCGGGCGATGGAGCCGCCGCCGGCGCCGATCGTGTGGATGTCGATCATCGGCACGTGGAGCGGCCAGGCGCCCACGCGGCCCTCCACGGTCACCTCGGCCTCGCCGCCGCGCACGAGGCACACGTCGGCGCTGGTGCCGCCGACGTCGACCGAGATCAGGTCCTCGAAGCCGGCCGCCTCGCCGATCCGTCGCACGCCGATCACGCCGCCGGCGGGGCCCGACAGCGCGGTGTGGATCGCCTGCGTGCGCACGACCTCGGCGCTGATGACGCCGCCGTTGGACTTCATGATCGACAGCGGGGCTCGGATCCCGCGCGGCCGCAGCTGCTCCAGCAGGCGGGCGACGTAGCGTCCGACGAGCGGCCGGACGTAAGCGTTGAGGACGGTCCCCATCGAGCGCTCGTACTCGCGGAAGACCGGAAGCACCTCGCTCGAGAGCGACACCGCGCAGCCGGGGTGCTCGTCCGCCAGCAGCGCCGCCGCGAGGCGCTCGTGGGTCGGATTGGCGTAGCTGTGCAGGAAGCACACCGCGACGGAATCGACGCCAGCCTCGCGCAGCCGGCGGGCCGCCGCGCGCAGGCCACCCTCGTCGAGCGCTTCGAGCTCCTCGCCGTCGACGCTGATGCGGCCACCGATCTCGAAGATCAGCTCGGGCGGCACCGGGCGCGCCGGCTTCACCCAGGCGAACATGTTCTCGCGGCGCGGAATGTCGTGACGGCCGATCTCGAGCACGTAGCGGAACCCGGCCGTGGTGAGGAGACCGGTGGCGGCGCCCTTGCGCTCGAGGATCGCGTTCGTCGCGGTGGTCGTCCCGTGCAGCACGTGGCGCAGCGATGCCGCCTCCACGCCGGCCAGCCGCAGCGCCTTCTCGATGCCGGCGATGAATCCCTGCGAGGGATCGTCGGGCGTGGTCGGCGTCTTGGTGACCCACAGCCGGCCGGTCGCCTCGTCGACGAGGGCGACGTCGGTGAACGTTCCGCCGACGTCGAGGGCGACGGCGTGGCCGCCGGCGCGCGCGATGCGGCGCGCGCTCACAGGACGTTGCGCGGCTTGCCGACGGCGCCCTCGGAGAACCGCGAGAATCGGAAGCCGGTGATGTCGAGCGAGGGCTTGCCGTCGACGATCAGCTCGGCGACGAGCCGGCCCGCGACGGGACCCATCGCGAAGCCATGGCCGCTGAAGCCGGTCGCCAGCACGAAGCCGCGGAGCTCCGGCACCTCGCCGAGCACGGGCACGAGGTCGGGCGCGGCGTCGATGTAGCCGGCCCACGACCTGGCGATGCCGAGGGGCGGCAGCGCCGGGAGGACGCGCTGCAGCTCGGCAAGGCTGCGCCGCACTTTCGCCGGATTCGGCAGCGGCTCGAGCGCGCGGTCCCACACGAGCGGCTGCCGGCGCGCCGTCGAGCGGGGCAGCGCCGCCGCCACGCTGGCCAGGAGCGGACGCCCGACGTGGAAGCGAAACAGCGCCTTGTTCTTCCAGAAGTTCGGCAGGAAGAAACGCAGCTGGCGCAGCGAGTCGAGCGTGACGTCGTGGTCGAGCGCGCCGCCGGCGGCGATGTTGAAGCGGCCGTCGCGGCGCTGGCGGAACGCCACGCCCGGGCCCCACACCGCGCACGCCGTCGTCGCCGGCGCGGGGGTTGTACGCGCGACGGTACCGCGCACCCATCGCTGCGGAAGATTCAGTCCCAGCGTGCGCGCGAGCCGCGCCGACCACGCACCCGCCGCGCACACCACGGCCGGCGTCCGGATCTCGCCGTGCTCGGTGACCACGCCGCTCACGGCGCCGGCGCGCGTGCTGACCCCGTGGACTGCGCAGTCGAGACGGAGGCTCGCGCCCTGCGCGACGGCGGCGCGCGCGAACGCGTCGGTGGCCTTCTCGGGATCGGCGTGGCCGTCGCCGGGCGTGTGCATCCCGCCCACCCAGCCGCCGGTGAGGCCGGGAACGACGCGCTCGACGTCACGGCCGCGGAGCAGCCGGGTCTCGAGCCCGAACTCGCGCGCGATCGGCATCCACGCCTCGAAGCGCGCCATGCGCTGCTCGTCGGCGGCGAGGGCGAGGTTGCCGCCCTGGACCCACTCGACGTCGGCGTTCAGCTCACGCTCGAGCCCACGCCAGAGGCGATTGGCCTCCATGACCAGTGGCATCTCGAGAGGATCGCGACCCTGCTGACGGACGAAGCCCCAGTTCTTTCGCGACTGCTCGCCGGGCACGCGCCCGCGCTCGACGATGACGACGCGCGCGCCACGGCAGGCGAGAAAGTACGCGGCGGCGGAGCCGACGATGCCGGCCCCCACGACGACGACGTCCGCCTCACGCTCCATGATGGGCGGCCATCGTCGGCGAAACGCTCGGACGTGTCAACTCGCCGCGAGAGTTACTTTCCGTCCCGCAGCGACATCCACGCGCCCACGAGCTGCTCGGAGGAGAGCGCCTGGAAGGCGACGCGCTTGCTGACGCCGTAGATGTCCATCTGCTGGTAGAGCGGGAGCACGGCGCCGTCGTCGAGCATGATGCGCTGGGCTTTCGCGTAGAGCTCGAGCCGCCGCTTCGGATCGACGGACGTCTGCGCCTCGTCGATGAGGGCGTCGAACTCCGGGCTGTTGTAGTTGGACTGCGCGTTGCCGGAGCGAAACAGCGGGCCGAGCGTGCCGTCGGCGTCCCAGGTCGTGTTGCCCCAGCCGATCAAGTACATCGGGTTCGCCTTGTGCGGGTAGACGAGCTGGTTCAGGTAGGTCGTCCACTCGTGCGTCTTGACGCGGGTGCGGATGCCGGCCTTGGTGAGCTGGGCGGCCACCACCTCGGCGACGTCCCTATCTTTAAGGTAGCGGCCGTCCGGGGAGTTGAGCACGAGATCGATGCCCTGGGGGAAGCCGGCCTCGGCCAGCAGCTTGCGCGCGCGGTCAGGATCCTGCTTGACGGGCGCCAGCGTGCGATCGAAGCCGAAGTGCTTGGAGGTCAGCGGCGTGGCGGTGCGGATCGCGTTGCCCTCCATCACCGTGCGCACGATGTCGTCGGCGTTCACCGCGGCCAGCATCGCCTGGCGCACGCGCTTGTCGCGCGTGGGGCCGTCGACGGGTCCGACGGGCTTGTGGCTGACGTCGAACTGATGGGTGTAGATCGGGATGAAGATCGGACGGACGCTCGGCGCCTTCGAGACGTAGAGCCGCGGGTGCTGGTCGATGATCGAGATCAGGTGCGGCGGCAGGTTGACGGCGATGTCCACCTCGCCCGCCTGGAGCGACGCCACCCGCACGGCCGCCTCCGGGATCGGACGGAAGACGAGCGTCTTCACGGCCGGCGCGCCGCCCCACCAGCCCG
>JBIOXS010000067.1:0-2243 GCA_044869815.1 Candidatus Rokuibacteriota bacterium
ACGGTGCGCGAATTGACCGCGGCCGCGAGCGCCGTGCAGTCCCAATACTTCATCCCGTTCGAGGCCTTTATCGTGGCCATCGGGCTGTACTGGCTGACGAGCATGGTGATCGAGGCGCTGGTGGCGCGTATCGGTTTCGCCGCGGAGAGAAAAGGCCTTGGATACAAGCGCGCCGCCGTTCGCCGTTGAAGTCCGCAACGTCTCGAAGAGCTTCGCCGGCATCGAAGTGCTGCGCGACGTCTGCCTGAGCGTCGCGCACGGCCAGACCGTCAGCGTGCTCGGCCCGTCCGGTTCCGGCAAATCGACGCTTCTTCGCTGCATCAATTGGCTGGAGGAACCCGACAGCGGCGAGATTTTCATCGCCGGCGTTCGCATCGGCGTCCGGGCCGACGGCAAGACGCACATGCCGGACCGCGACCTCGCTCGAATGCGGGCGCGCATCGGCATGGTCTTCCAGAGCTTCAATCTGTGGCCTCATCTGAGCGTCATCGAGAACGTCACCGAGGCGCCGATTCACGTCCTCGGCATGGCCGAGGACGAGGCGATCGGTCGCGCCGAGAAGCTGCTCGAAAAGGTCGGCATCGGCGAGAAGCGCGACGCCTATCCCTACGTGCTCTCGGGCGGACAGAAACAGCGGGTCGGCATCGCCCGGGCACTCGCCATGAATCCCGAGGTGATACTGTTCGACGAACCGACCAGCGCGCTCGATCCGGAATTGGTAGGTGAAGTGCTCGCCGCCATGCGCGCGCTCGCGGAGGAAGGGATGACGATGGTCGTCGTCACCCACGAGATGGCCTTTGCTCGCGACGTGTCCGACGAAATCGTCTTCATCGACCAGGGTTGCGTGGTCGAGCGCCAGGCGCCCGAGGCGTTCTTCGATCGGCCGCAGACCGCCCGCGCCCGCCAGTTCCTCAGCCGTTACACATGAACGACCCGGCACGGCCCGTTCCTGCCTCGACCGACGTCGCACGAAAGCGGGCGCGGATCGCCACCTTGCGCGCGCGCTACGAGGCGTTGCGGGCGGAAGGTCAGGCGCTCGGCGAATTCGACGCCCGCGTGGCGGCCGCCGCCCGGATTCCGCGTGAGATTCCGTCCGCTTCGCTCCGCCTCGAGACCATCGTTCCCGCTGGCTGGTATTGGCACGGCCGGGTACCGGCCGGAACCTGTCTCCGGCTCGACAATCCGCGGGGCACGCCGGGACTGTCGTGCCTGTTCTGGAACGCAGCCGATCCCAGCGAACGCTTCTGCGCGACCGACACGGTCAAAGTGCAGTGGACCGCGGGCATCGGCCGCGGCCGGCTGCTCCTTTCCGACATGGGCCGGGCCCTGGCGTCGATCGTCGAAGACACGTGCGGACGGCACGATGTCCTGCTGGGCGCCGGCCCGCCCCGTGTCGACGACGACGGCACGTCGCCGCTCGAGGCCCGCAACGGCGCCGAGAACCTCGCCCTCGCCGCGGCCAAGCTGGGATTGGGCGCGCGCGACCTGCATGCGCCGGTGACCTTCTTCGCCCCGGTCCGGTGCGGCGCCGACCAGCGCTTCGGCTGGGAGAGCGGCGCCACCCTAGGGGAAACCTATCTCGATCTTCATGCCGAGATAGATCTGCTGGCCGCCGTCTCCAATGTGCCCCATCCGCTGGCCCCGGCGGGGTCCGTGGCGGAGGACGTCCGCATTTGCCTCTGGCGTCCACAACGAGCCGACATCTCGGACTTCTGCCGCGACGCGACGAGCGAGGCGGGACGGGCCTTCGCGGGGACGCGCGCCTATCTCGCCGGGAGCAAGGGAGGCGGTAATGGCCGAGGCATCTGAGCCGCCGGCCGTGCGGTACCGCCGCGTCGTCCCACCGGGGCGGTCCTGGTCGGGCCTCGTGGCGCGAGGAGAGACGTTGCGTATCGTCGACCTGATCGGCGAGCAGGCGGTCGATACACTCCTCTACGCCGCTGCGGATACCGCCGAGCGCTACGATGCCCAGCTGACGGTTCTCACCCAGGCCAGCACCATCGTTACCCGGGGCACGCGGCTCTATTCCAACCGGGGCCGGGTGATGATGAGCGTCGCCGCCGACACCCTCGGCGCCCACGACACGCTGGTTGGGTGTTGTAGCGCGGAAGGCAACACCGTGCGCTTCGGCGAGCAGGCGCGGCATCTGCACTCCTGCCGCGACAATTTCCTGATCGAGCTTGGCATGCACGGGATGTCGAAGCGCGACATCGTCCCCAATCTCAATTTTTTCATGCCGGTGC
>JBIOXS010000068.1:0-7070 GCA_044869815.1 Candidatus Rokuibacteriota bacterium
TGCGCGGCCGTCCGCGTGGTCGCGACGCCCACGCGCGCCGGCAGTCCGACGGCACGCGAAGCGCGCGCCAGCCGTTCGGCGATCTGCGCATCGGAGCCGAGCAGACGCTCGAGCCCGACGATATCGACGAACACGAGGCCGGGGGCAGCGTCCTCCAGCCGCGGTGAAAGCCCGTAGCACGCGTCGAGCAGCGCCCGGCGTGTCGCCGCCACGGTTTCCTCCACGACCGCGCGGCGGACGAGCCCTGGACAGCGGGCCACCGCCTCCGCCTCGGCCATGAGCGAGCGCACACCGGCTTCGCGCGCGGCGGCATTGGCGTCGGTGACACGCCGGCCGGGAGCGGTCCCGGCGACGATGGCGAGCGGCATCTCCCGAAGCGCCGGCTCCGAGCGCTCGACGGCCGCCGCCGCGAACGCCTCGACCAAGACGCAGGCGATGCGACTCACGCCGTCCACCAGCGGTGGTCGATGGCCGCCTGCGGCCCGGCCTGGTTGCGTAGGACGTGCAGCGCGGTGCCCATGCCGGCCAACCGCGTCGGCCGCCGCCGCGGCCCCGCCCATGCGAGAGCCTCGCGGCGCGTCCGCACCGCGAGCGCCGCCCCGGCGCCGGCCACGCGATCTCGGCTCACGAGCAGCAGCGCGACGTCGGCGCGCCGCGCCGCCTGGCGCAGGCGGAACGCCTGCGTCAGCGTCAATCGGGGCGGAGTCTCGCCGGCATCGAGCGCCACCAGCGCAAAGCCGGGACAGCGCGCCAGAAGATCCAGGGCGGCGACGGCGTCCTGGCGACGGCCGTCGCAGCGAACCCAGAGAAGCCGCGCGAGCACGACGCCGGCACGGGCGGCGGTCACGGGATCGAACGTCGCATCCGCGTCGACCAGCGCGGCGGCGCCGCCGGCGGCGGTGACCTCACGCAGCGCGGCCACGAGCACGCTCGTGCGTCCCGACCCGAGCGGTCCCACGATCTCCGTGATCTTGCCCCGCTGTAACCAGGAAGCCATCGTCATGTCGGTCAAGCTAAACACGAGTTGAGTATCCGGCAAGCCCTGAGATGTCGTGGGTCCGGCGCGATCCTCCCACGAGATATAGGGGAAACATCCCGGCGCGGATCCTCGTCGAGACGCCAGTCCATGGCCCTTCGCTTGCACCTTTGCCACTCGAAAACCAACGAGGAGAGACGCATGGGCAAGCAAATCGGGTATGCCGTCGTCGGCGCCGGCGCTGTCGTCGAGCGCGCGCTGCTTCCGGCGTTTGCGCGTGCCAACGGCCAGGCACGCCTTGCCGCCATCGTCTCGACCGATCGAGCGCGCGGTCAGGCTCTCGCTCAGGAACATCGGGCCACCGCCTACCACCTCGATGAGTTCCGGCAGTGCTTGCAGCGCGACGACGTGCACGCCGTCTACATCGCCCTGCCCAACTCGCTGCACTGCGACTACGCGGTCGAGGCCGCCCGGGCGGGCGCCCACGTGCTGGTCGAGCGGCCGATGGCGGTCATGGCCGACGAGTGTCGCCGCATGCTGCGCACCTGCCAGACCAACCGCGTCAAGCTCATGGTCGCCTATCATTTGCAGTTCCATCCCGGTCATCTCCGGCTGGCCGAGGTCGTTCGGAGCGGCGCGATCGGCGCGCCGAAGACGATCAGCTCCGATCTGACGCTGCGTGTGCAGGACCAGGACGACGGCCGCTTGCAGCGGCGCCTCGGCGGCGGGACGGTGTACGACCTCGGCATCTTCGCCATCTTCGCCGTCCGCACGCTGTTCGCCGCTGAGCCGGCGCAGGTCATGGCCATGACCGCGCGCATGACTCGTCGCTATGGCGGTGACGTCGACGAGAGCACGGTGGCCCTCATCCGCTTTCCGGAGGACCGCCTGACGCACTTCCACACGAGCTTCGGCGAGGAGCCGACGGCCGTGCTGACGGCGTTCGGCGAGGACGGGTACGCGCGCCTCACCGGCGCCTACGACGCCTCGCAGCCGTCCGCGCTCGAGATCGTGCGCGGCGGGCGGCGCGAGGAGCAGACGTTCGACGCGACCGATGCCTACGCGAGCGAGATCGAGTACTTCGCCGACTGCATCGTTCGCGACAGCGCACCCGAGCCCTCCGGCGTGGAAGGGCTGCAGGACGTGCGCATCGTGGAAGCCATCTATCGCTCCGCGCGTGACGGCCGTCCGGTGACGTTGCCGCGACTCGCGCGTGTCGAAGCGCCCCCCGCAGAGCACGAAGTGCGGAAGGTGGCGGACCGGCGCCAGGCCAGCTGAGCCGCGCGCCGGACACATTCATACACCAGCATCAGGAGGACAGTAGTGATGAAGACATGGATGAGCGCTTTGGCGCTGACCGTGGCCGGCGCGATGCTGGCAACGTCGGCGTTCGCCCAGAGTGGCGGCGCCGGCGGGTCTAGCGGCTCCGCCAGCGGTTCTTCGTCGAGCGCGGGGGCAAGCGGCACGTCCACAGGCGGCAGCGGCTCCAGCGCCGACACGAAGACCCCGGCCAGCAGCGACACCAAGAGCAAGGATCAGAAGTCGCCTCCCGCTGCCAGCCCGAGCACGGACACCAAGTCGGGCGGCGAGATGAAGTCCGGCTCCGCGATGAAGGGCGGCAAGTCGGGCGAGGCGGCCGCCGGCGGTAATGCCGAGCAGGTGAAGGCCGTTCAGCAGGCGCTGAAGGACAAGGGTCACGATCCCGGCGAGGTCGACGGCAAGATGGGCCCGAAGACCCAGCAGGCGCTTCGTGATTACCAGCAGAAGGAAGGGCTGAAGGCCACGGGTCGTCTCGACAGCGAGACGGTGGCGAAGCTGGGCGTCCAGGCGAAGGCGGACACCTCGTCCACCAGCCCGGCCGCCTCGCCGAGCGGCTCGTCCTCGTCGGGTGCGTCCTCGTCGTCGCCGAGCGGGTCGTCCTCCTCGAGCGCCTCGTCGCCGAGCGGGTCGTCCTCGTCGTCGACTCCGAGCGGATCGCCCGCGCCGAGCGGGGCCGGCTCGTCCAGCGGAGCCAAGCCGCCGACGAAGTAATCTCGCGCAGTCGCAGCACCGAAGGCCGGGAGCGATCCCGGCCTTCTCTTTTTTACGAGGCTAGAGCGGCACCTCGCAGGTGGCGGCGAGCGCGGAGATGAGCGCCCTGAGGGTCGGCGCTTCGGGCAGCCGCACGGTGGCATCGCTGACATTGCAGCCGCCGGCCGTGACGCCGCCGGCGCGCAGGGCGCCCTCGGCGCGGCGGAGGTCACGCGACAGCGCGCCCTCCACGGCGAGACGGCCATCGGTCCCGACGCGGGAACGGCCGGTGAGCACGAAGCCGGCGCCGGAGAGGCTCTCGCGCGCTTGCAGCGCCAGATTCACCCCGCGCAGCGTGATCGGTCCCTCGGCGACATCGAGCGTCAGCGTCCCGTCGACCACGCGCACGCGGCGCAGCACCACGCCGTCGTCGGCGAAGACGTCCAGCAGCGACGCGAGGGTCGACGGCGCTCCTCGGCGCAGCGACACGCTGAACCGGGGCGCCCGCAGCTCCAGGCGCGAGATCCGGCCGGCGCCGGCGGTCACGTCCCAGCGATCCACGCCGAGGATGACGGCCGCCGCCGAGAACGGCGACAGCGCGCGCTCGGCGAACCGCGCCAGGACGCGCTCGAGCCGCACCTGCCCCGACACGAGCAGTCCCTGCTCGGCGAAGAGCAGCGTGGCATCGACGTCGGCCCGGCCGCCCGTCAGCGTCACCCCGCTGCCCGCCGTCAGCTGCGGAAAGTCGCGGAGGGCCGCGACGGCATCGAGCCCGTCGGCGCGGACGTGGACGGCGTAGCCCGGCGCGCCGAAGCGCCGCTGCCCGGTCACGCGCACGCTCGCCCCGTAGAGAGCCATCTCCACCGCGAAGGCGCCGTCACCGCCGAAGGCGGCCATGCGGTCGGCGCGCACGGCGAGGTCCCGGACGACGAGCGGCTCGTCGCGGCTCGCGTCCTCGATCACCAGCGCACCGTGGGTGACGACGAGGCCGTCGACGGCGATCGGCGCGGGACGCGGCGCCGCACCGCCGAGCGCGATGAGCTTCATCACGGGCCCCGCCGGGACGACGAGCCGCGGGGACGCGACCTGCGCGCGCTGGAGCGTGACGATGCCGGCCAGCAGGTCGGCCACCGGCGCCGTCGCCCGGATCTCGTCGGCACGGAAGATCTCACGGCCGTCCGCGTCGCTGCCGCGGACGCGCCGCAGTAACAGGCGCCCCGTGAAGGGGTCGTAGCTGAGCGTGTCGAAGGCGACCCCGCCGGGCGTGAGGGTGGCCAGGCGCTGCTCGACGAGCCGCGTGACGACGCCGGCGCCGCCGAGCAGCGCCGCCGCCAGGGCGAGCGCCGCGAGCAGGACCTTCACGCCGCGCGCGGAGCCGCGCGCGCGTCGCCGTCGTTGGCCGTGACGACGTCGTGCAGGTCGCGCTGTGTGAGGACGCCGACGAGCAGGCCCTTGTCGACCACGGCCACGCGGCCACGTCCGTTGCGCGCGATCTTGAGAAACGCCTGCCACGCCGAATCACCCGGCGCGACGACCTGGTCGGCGTCGAGGGTGACGCCCCCGACGCGCTCGAGCGCGGCGGGCGCGGTGTTCATCACCTGCTCGGTCCGAAGCGCGGTCAGGCGCGCGCGGATGCGGATCAGCGCGTAGGACGCGCGGGCGGCCTGATGGAGGAAGAGGCCGATCAGCGCGAACCAGAGGCCGGCCACGGCGTCGCCGCCGAGGGCGCGCATGACACCGAAGGCGATCATCACCAGCGCCACCGCCGAGCCGAGACGGCTCGCCACGCGCGTCGCGGACTCCGGGCGGCCGGTCCATGCCCAGAGCACCGCGCGCAGCACGCGCCCGCCGTCGAGCGGGAACGCGGGCAGCAGGTTGAAGACGCCGACGACCAGATTGACGGCGGCGACATACCCGGCCAGCGCCGCCGCCCACGATGGCTCGGCGAGCAGGCGGCCGAGGCCGTGCGAGATGCCGGCGATGGCGAAGCTCGTGAGCGGGCCGACGATGGCGATCACGAGCTCAGCACGGGGCGTGTCCGGCTCGCTCTCGAGCTGGGAGACGCCGCCGAAGATGTGCAGCGTGATGCCGCCGACGGAGACGCCGTGGCGCACGGCCACGAGCGCATGCGCAAGCTCGTGCAGCAGCACTGAAGCAAACAGCAGCAGCGCGGCCACGAGACCCTGAGCCCAGTAGGCAGCCGCCGGCAGCGACGGAAGCACGTGCGGGAAGTAGCCGGAGGCCAGACTCCAGGAGATGAAACCGACGATCAGCAGCCAGCCGATGTCGATCCGTACGGGGATACCCCGTACACGGAACAGCTGCATCACCGCCGGACCCGGGTGAGCTCCACCGCGCCATCGCCCGGCACGAAGCCGGCGGCGCCTCCTATCTTGACCTCGCCGACGAGACGCGTGGCGCCCTCGGCGATCAATCGCAAGGCGCCGCCCGAGGGCAGCGTGAACCTCGCACCATCATTGTCGTAGCGACCGGCGAGCCGCGCGATGCGCCGGTCGCGGCCGATGCCGGAGACGAGGAGGCCGATGAGCGTTCCCGTCTCCTTGCCGGGCGCGAGCACGGCCTCGATCGGCACCACCGGCCGCTCGCCGGGCGCCGCCCATTTGCCCCGCCAGACGCCTGTGACGGGCGTTGCAACACCGGCGGTGGCCGCGAGCTGCGGCGACGCGGCGGGCGCGGCGTTGCCGCCGCCGAGCGCCAGGAGCAGGAGCAGCAGCGTTTCCATCATGGCAGTATGCTGAGGGCGAGAGTCCAGCAAACGATGCGCCAGCCACTCCGCAGCTGCACGCGCTTTGTCACGGCCCTGCTCGGCGTGCTGGCGCTGGCGGGGTGCGCGCGCGTGCACCCGCACGTGGCACTGCCGCCGCTGTCCCTCGGTGAGCCGTCGTTCTTCCCGACCCTCGAAGCGTACGCGTCGGCGCCGATCGTCGGCGGGAACTCGGCGGAGTTTCTGCTCAACGGCGAGCAGATCTTTCCCTCCATGATGGACGCCATCCGGTCCGCCAAGAAGACCGTCACGTACGCGCAGTACTTCTACGAGGACGGGCCCGTCGCGCGCGAGGTGGCGGAGGCGCTCGCCGAGCGGTGTCGCGAAGGCGTCGGCGTCAACGTCCTGCTCGACGCGTTCGGCACGCTCAGCATGCCGAAGGAGTACACCGAGCTGATGGCACGCTCCGGCTGCCACGTGGCGTACTTCCGGCCGCTCGGTCAATATATCTTCCGCCGATACAACAACCGCAACCACCGCCGCATCCTCGTCGTGGACGGGCGGCTCGGCTTCACGGGCGGGTCCGGCGTCAGCCGCAAATGGATGGGCAACGGGCGCGTCGAGCATCACTGGCGCGACACGGACATCCGGGTGGAAGGGCCGGTGGTCGAGTATCTCCAGGCGGCCTTCGCGGAGAACTGGCTCGAGACTACCGGCATCGTGCTCGGCGGCGAGACGTACTTTCCGCGGCCGCTCGGGCCGCGCGGCGAGGTCTACGCGCAGGTGGTGAAGAGCTCGCCCGCGACGGGCAGCTTCGCGATGTACACCACGTTCCTGCTCGCCGTATCGGCGGCCCGCCGTTCGATCTTCATCACCAATCCGTACTTCGTGCTCGACGGCAAGATGCAGGAGGCGCTGATCAAGGCGTCGCGGCGTGGCGCGCGGGTGAAGGTGCTGGTGCCCGGCGCCATCGACCACAACATCGTGCGCCAGGCCAGCCGCCGGCAGTTCGGCGCGATGCTCCGGGCCGGCATCGAGATCTACGAGTACACGCCGGCGCTGCTCCACAGCAAGACGATCGTGATCGACGGCGTGTGGGCCACCATCGGCTCGACCAACCTGGACAATCGCTCGTTCGCCCTGAACGACGAGCTCAATCTGATCGTCTACAGCCGGCCGGTGGCGCAGCGCCTGGAGCAGATCTTCGCCGACGACATCGCGCTGTCCAAGCCCGTCACCTACGACGACTGGCGCAAGCGCGGCTTCACCGCGAAGCTCCTCGAAGTGATGGCTCTCCCCCTCCGCGATCTTCTATAGAGATGGGGGGCCTCGAAAGGGCCCCCCATACCCCCGAACGTT
>JBIOXS010000069.1:0-17512 GCA_044869815.1 Candidatus Rokuibacteriota bacterium
AGGGCGAGCACCATCACGGCGACGAGCACTCGCGCTCGCATGGGGTCAGCATAGCGCCCTCGTGGTAGCTTCTTGATGTGGCATCGGTCGTCGATCCCATCGAATCGCTCTTCGAGCGCGGCGTCACCGACGGCCTGCCCGCGGTGCCGCCGACGCGTGAGCGCGTCGAGCAGGCCCTCGCCGCCGCCGGGCGCCCGGCCGATGAGCTCGTGGCGCTGGTGCCGCCGAATTACGGGCGCGCCACGGTGGAGAAGATCGCGGTGAACGCCGTGATGGCCGGGTGTCGACCCGAGTACTTACCCGTGGTGCTGGCGGCGGTCGAGGCCGTCTGCGACGACGCCTTCGATCTTCACGGGGTCGCGGCGACGACCAATGCCCCCGCGCCGCTCCTCGTCATCAACGGACCGCTCCGCACGACGCTCGACGTGAACTGTGGCGCCGGCGTCTTCGGTCCGGGCTGGCGCGCCAACGCCACCATCGGGCGCGCCCTGCGCCTCGTATGCGTCAACGTGGGCGGCGCGCGGCCGGGAGTGGTCAGCATGTCGACGCTCGCGCACCCGGGCCGCTACACCTACTGCATCGGTGAGTGGGAGGAGCAGAATCCCTGGGAGCCGCTCCACGTGGAGCACGGCTTCGGGCGGGACGACAGCACGGTGGCGGCGCTGGCCGCCGACGCGCCGCTCGGCGTGTACGACCACCGGAGCCGCACCGCGCCCGATCTGCTGGCGACCATCGCCGCCAGCATGGCCGTCATCATGAATCACAAGATGACTCACTGGGGCGACACGCTGCTCGTGATCGGCCCCGAGCACGCGCGCACGCTGGCCGCCGACGGCTGGGGCAAGCCCGAGGTGCGGCGCTTCCTGTTCGAGCGCCTGCAGCGCCCGGTGCGGGAGCTCGTGCCCGGCCGCGACGGCGGCGAGGGGCTGCCTGATCATGTGCTGAAGAAGTTCGCGCATCCTGAGCGCGACGACACGCGGGTGCCGAAGTTTCGCGCCCCCGAGCACATCAAGATCGTGGTGGCGGGAGGAACGGCCGGGCGATTTTCCGCCATCGTGCCTGGCTGGTCGTTTTCGAAAGGCTCGAACCTCGTGCTGAGGAGGATCCGGTGAGCGACTATCTCGATCCGACCGACTCCGTGGCGGTGCCGCGCAAGACGGCGCCGCGGCCGTCGAGCCTCGACGGCAAGGTGATCACGCTGCTCGACATCTCCAAGGCGAAGGGTGACCACCTGCTCGACCGCATCGAGGAGCTGCTGCGGGAGCGGGCGAAGCCCAAGGCCATCGTCCGCAAGAAGAAGCCGACCTTCGCCCGGCCGGCGCCGGACCCGCTGCGCGAGGAGATCGCGCGCGACACCGACGTCCTCATCGAAGCGCTCGCCGATTGAGGGTCCTGCACCACGTGCAGTGTGCACGACGGCGTGTTCTTCGAGGATCGTGGCATTCCGACGGCGACCATCATCTCCACCGAGTTCGCGCGGGCGGCCGCTGCGCAGGCGGCGGCGCTCGGCGCCACCAGCTATCGCACGGTCATGGTGGCGCACCCGATCCAGCCGCTGACGCGCGAGGAGGTCCGCGCGCTGGCCGACAAGGCGTTCGACGAGGTCCTGGCGCGGGTGACTGCTTGACGGAGGCGTCTCGCTAGGGTGCACGCCGATCTCCTGACCGCGATCGGCGTCAGCATCGTGGCGGCGGCGGCGCTCGCGCTCCTCGCGCGCGTCGTCCGCCAGCCCCTCATCCTCGGCTACATCGCGGGCGGGGCGCTGCTGGGCCCCCACCTCGGGCTCGGGCTCATCACCGAGCGGGCCGAGGTCGAGGTCATCTCGGAGATCGGTCTCATCTTCCTGCTCTTCATCATCGGGCTCGAGATCAACATCCCGAGCCTGGTCCAGGTCGGGCGCACGATCATCATCAGCGGCCTGCTGCAGTTTCCCATCTGCGCCACGCTGGCCTGGCACCTCCTCGGACGCCTGACGGAGTCGACGGGCGGCGACTTCGACCGGCTCTACCTGGCGGTGGCGCTGGCGCTGTCGTCCACGCTGATCGTCGTCAAGCTCCTCTTCGACAAGCTCGAGATGGGCACGCTGGCCGGGCGGATCACCGTCGGCATCCTCGTCTTCCAGGATCTGTGGGCCATCGCCTTCCTCGCGCTCCAGCCGAGCCTGCGCGCGCTGGAGCCGATGCCGCTGCTCGCCTCGCTCGGAGCGGGAATGGCGCTGGTGGCCTCCGCCGGCGTGCTGTCGCGCCTCGCCCTGCCGGCGCTCTTCCGCGCGGTGGCCGGCTCGCACGAGCTCCTGCTGCTGACATCGGTCGCCTGGTGCTTCCTCGTGGCCGGCATGGCCGGTTACCTCGGCCTGTCGAAGGAGATGGGCGCGCTGATCGCCGGCATGGTCATCGCCGCCTTCCCCTACGGCACCGAGGTCATCGCGCGGCTGTCCGGCGTGCGCGACTTCTTCGTGACGCTGTTCTTCGTCGCGCTGGGATTGCAGGTCACGATCCCGACGTGGTCGGTGCTGCTCGTGGCCGGCGGCCTGGCCCTCTTCGTCGTGGCCAGCCGCTTCATCTCCATCTATCCGGTGTTCGCGGCGCTGGGGCTGGACATGCGGACGTCGGGCGTGGTGTCGGTCAACCTGGCGCAGATCAGCGAGTTCTCGCTGGTGATCGTGACCCTCGGCTTCGGCGAGGACCACGTGAGCGAGACGCTCGTCTCGCTGGTCTTGTTCACGCTCGTCCTCACCTCGGTCGTCTCCACCTACGCGATCCGTTACAACCACGCCCTGGCCACCGCGGTGGCCACCGTGCTCGAGGCGACGGGACTGCCCCGCTGGCTGCGGCTCCGGCACCGGCCGACGGGCAGCGCGCCGGTGACTCACGGCACCCACGACATCTTCTTCCTGGGCGTCTCGCGCGAAGGGCTGGCGCTCGTCAAGCACCTCGAGCGCGATCATCCGCCGATGAAGAAGCGCATCATGGCCATCGACTTCAACCCCGAGACGCTGGCGCAGCTCGAGGCGGACGGCGTCGCCTGCCACTACGGCGACATCAGCAACACGCAGACGCTCAGACACCACGGCATCGAGGCCGCAACCGTGATCGTGTCGCCGATCTCCGACTGGTTCCTGCAGGGGACGGACAACCTCAGGCTGCTGCGCCAGGTGCGGGCGCTCGTCCCGCGCGCCCGGGTGATCGTCACCGCCGACACGCTGGCCGCCGCCAACGGCCTCTACGCCGAGGGCGCGGACTACGTGATGATCCCGCCGGTCTTCACGGCCGAGCGGCTCTACGGCGTGCTGCGCGACACCAGCGATTCCGCGATGGCCCGCGCGCGGCAGCGCCAGTCCGAGGAGCTGCGGACTCATCGGAGGGGGCCTTGACGGCCCCCTCCGAACCTCCGCCAAAGAGCAGGATTGCGCCGGCGAAGCCGGCGCTCGAAAGCGGTTATTCCACCGCGCTGTTCTTCTTCACTCCGGCAGCTGCCAAACGCGACCTTGCGGCGCCTCGTCCGTCAGCATGAACTGCGGCAGGGCCAGGTGGGGGGCGAGGTCTTGGAAGAGGACGCGGACGCGCTTGCCGATGGCGACGTTCTTGGCGTCTTCCATGGTGCCGTCGGGTTTGACGAGGTTGGCGATGATCCGCAGCGCCTCGTCGGGGGTCGGCGTGCCGCGCTGCTCGTCGAGCTCGACGAGGACGACGCTGTAGGGCGTGGCGTCCTTGAAGCCGGGCTGGATGGCGTGGACGACCGTCTCGTACGAGTAGATCGTCCCGCGTCCGCTGACCTCCTTCCACGTCCAGCCGAGCTCCATGCACCAGGGGCAGGCGTGAGTGGGGGGATAGCGCATCAGGCCGCAGGCGTTGCAGGCGCGCAGCATCAGCGTGTGCTGCCGCGCGTGGGCGAAGTATTCCTTCCACTCCGAATCGTTGTCGGGAATCAGCAACGACATGCCGCGGTATTGCACGGGTTCGGGCATCGCTATCTCCGTAGGATCAGTGCCGAGCCGGTCGGCGGCATGGCCCAGCCGAGGTTCATGGCGATCTCGGCGTCGCGCACCTGGCGGCAGCGCCCGGGCGCGTAGGCGTAGGTGTGCTCGCCCTTGGCGGCGCCGGGGCAATAATCGTCGACGATGCCGCGGAGCTGGCGCACGTTCTCGATCACCATCGACATGCCGTGGGTGTAGCCCTCGCAGAGGTGACCCCCGGAGGTGTTGTTCGGACGCTTGCCGCCGAGCTCGATGACGCCGCTCGCCACGTACGGACCGCCCTCGCCCTTCTTGCAGAAGCCGTACTCCTCGAGCTGCAGCATGGTCGTGAAGGTGAACGCATCGTAGGAGCCCGTGACGTCGACGTCCTCCGGTCCGATGCCCGCCTGGCCGAACACGATGTCCTTGGCGTAGTAGCCGGCCACGCGGGTGATCGGCCCGTGCGCCCAGTGGAAGTCGGTGCGCGGCTTGTTGACACGACCGGCCACGCCCATGACGTACACGGGCCGCGCCTTCATGTCGCGGGCGCGCTCGGCCGAGGTCACGATGAGGCACGTCGCGTTGTCGGTCTCGAGGCAACAGTCGAGCAGGTGGAGTGGCTTGACGATCCAGCGCGAGCCGACCACGTCCTGGACGGTCACGCGCTCCTTCTGGGTGGCCTTCGGGTTCTGCGAGGCGTGCTTGCTGTGCGCGACCCGCACGTGGGCCACCTGCTCGGAGGTCGTGCCGTACTCGTACATGTGGCGCATGAACGTGAGCGCGAAGTTCTGGCCGGCGCTCCGCATCCCGAACGGCACCTGGGCCAGATCGAGCGAGCGCACGGGCTGGGCGGCACGGGCGCCGGTGCCGCCGATGCGAAACTCGGTATAGCCGTTCATCGAGCGGAACAGCGCCACCGTGCTGCACATGCCGGTCTCGATGGCGCCCATGGCGAGCCCGACCAGGGCCTCCGTCGACGACCCGCCGCCGAACACGTCCATGTAGAAGTTGAGCCGCAGCCCGAGATCGGAGGCGACCCAGTTGGCGGGCGTGGAGTCGCCGCTCTGGTAGCTCATCATCCCGTCCACGTCACCGGCCTCGAGGCCTGCGTCGGCCATCGCCTTGCGGATGGCATCCACGGCCATGGCACGGGTGGTGCGGCCTGAGTTGCGCGAGTACTCCGTCTCGCCGACACCGACGATGCAGTACTTGTCCTTGAGCGATTTCATATCAAGCGTCCCAGCGGGCCGAGGTCGAGGTTGAGGTCTTCGGGCGCGAGCCCGAACCGCCCGCCGATGTCGCGGATGGTCTCCTCCAGACGCATGAGCGCCAGCCCGATGCGCTCCGTCTCGTCCGGGGTGAGCGTCTGCGCTTCCATGCGCCGGATCGCCTGGCGCTCCATGAGCTGCCGCAGGAACTCCACGAGCGTGAGCACGAGCCGCGCCACCGAGCGCTGCACGTCCTCCGGAGCGGCGTTCCAGCGCGGCGGCGCCAGGTCGTGCACGCGCCGCTCGAGCTCCGCCCGCAGCGACTCGATCTCGCGCACGTCGATGCGGGGGTCGCGCGGGCTCATCCGAGCTCTTCGGGCGCGAACGCGTACGGCGGCCACGGTCCGGTGGCGATGACCCGCGTCGGCGCCAGGGCGGCGGCGCCGGCGGCGACAGCGTCGACGTACGCCGGGGCGCGTCCGCGGTCGATGAGATGGTAGACGCTGGCCACCAGCGGCGGCGCGTCGTGCCGCTGCGCCTGCTCGGCGCGAACGAGCGGTGCGAGATAGCGGCGCAGCGGCGCCAGCTCGGGGACGTCGGCCTCGCGGCGCGCCTGACGACGACGCCCTTCAAGATAACGGGCGCCCGGGCCGAGATCGCCGGCCGCCGGCGCGACGTCCTCGATCGACATCGCCTCGCCGAAGACGCGCAGGGTCATCTGCTCGCGCCCGGCCACCAGTGCGAGCGCCTCACGCAGACGGGTGACGCGTCCCGCGATGGCGTCGGCGAGGGCGGTCTCGCCGTCGAGCAGCGTGCCGAAGCGGACGGGGAGGATGGCGTCGACGGCGGCGGCCAGGCGGCGCACCACCGCGTCGTGGGCGCGGAGGGTGGTCGCGCTCACGGGCGGTGGCGTCGCCATGTCGCCGACGGCGGCCAGGACGCCGCCGATCGGGACGAATCGTAAGGGCTCGGCGCCGAGCCCGGCGCCCGCGTCGCCACGCGGCGCCTCCGCGAGCAGCGCGTAGACGTAGTGGCTCACGATGGCCGCACCTCGGCGATCCGATCGGCGGCGCAGAGGAGCACCGACAGGCGAACGTAGATCAGGTCGACGCCGGCCAGCCCCACCACCACGTCGCCGCTCAGCACGACTCCCTTGGTGAGGAGATTGTCGACCACGTCGAGGAGGGAGGCGTCGGCGCGCTCGAGGATGTCGCGCGCCTCGTCGCGCGCCGCCGTCACGCGGTGCCTCCGACGAAGTTGTAGGGCGGCCACGGCCCGCTGAGCGTGAGCGTGTAGCCGTGCCGGGCGAGCTGCGCGGCCCGCGCGCGCGCGGCGCGCTTGAACGCCGGCAGGCGGCGCGGCGGGACCAGGAAGGCGGCGTCGAGGACGAGCCGCGTGCCGTCGACCGCATCCGGGGGGCGTCGGCGCGCGTCATCAGCGGCGCGTGCCAGCGAGTCGAACGTCGCGTCGATGTCCTCGCGCCCGCGCGCGAGCGTCTCCCGCACCGCTTGTTGCGTCTCCTTCTTGACGACGAGGAACCGCGTGCCGGAGGTCACGCCGGCGGTGGCCCGGCTCACGCGCTCGCGCTGGAGCCGCCGTGCGCGCACCTCGTCGAGATGGACGCGCACGCCCCATTCCTCGCGGCCGGCCACGCGCTGGACGGCGCGCTCGATGGCCGGACGCAGCCGGTCGATGTGAGCCAGCGCGCGCGCCTCCGTGTTGAAGAGCGTGAACAGCTTCAGCGGGATCGTCGTCGCCGCCCGCGCCACGTGCTCGACCACCGCCTCGTGCGCCGTCGCGCAGGCGGCGACCCAGTCCAGATCGCGCAGACGCGCTTCCACCGGGGCGCTGCCGTAGCGCTCCAGCGGCGCGTCGGCGACGATCAGCCAGAGGCCGTCGCCGGCGTCGACCGCGCGCAGGCGCCGGGTGCCCGGCAGCCCGCGCGGCGCGCGCGCGAGCGACGGCGCGCGCTTGCCGTGGGCGACGCAGTAGAGGTACGTCGCCATGGAGTCGCTGCGGGTCATGCGCGCCACTGCCACCTCCGGAGCCAGTCCCTGAGCCCTTCGACGCCACCCGGGGGCGGCGATTCGGCCGGCGCGGAAATCATAGCGCATCGCTCGCCGGCCGCGGAGCGGGCGGCCGCCTCGAGCGCCGCGAGCTCGCCGCGCTCGCGCGCGGCGGCGGCCCGGCAGCGCGCGCAGCCGGGCGGCGTGATCGCGTTGACGAGGACGCCGCCGACGGCGATCTGGAGGCGTCGCAGCCCGTGGAGCAGGCGCGCCGTCTCGAGGCGCGGAAGCGTGGCCGGTCGCGTGACCGCCACCACGCGCGTACGGGCGGCGTCGCGCAGCAGTGCGGCCAGCTCGCGGAGCTCGCGGGCGACGTCGAGGAGATCGGAGGCGAGCTCGCCGAGGCCCATGACGGCGCGGTACTTCAGCAGAATGGCGAGGAGCGCGTGCACCCACTCGAGCGCGCCGGCCGGCATGGCGAGCAGGCGCAGCGCGTGACCGGTCGGCGCCGTGTCGACGATCACCATGTCGTGCGGTGGCGGGTCTCTCCTGAGCAGCGAGTCCACCAGCGTGAGCACGCCGAACAGCTCGTCCAGTCCCGGCGGGGCGAGATCCATCAGCTCGCGCACGACGCGGCGATCGTAGGCGACGTCGAAGCGCGAGCCGCGCAGCACGCCGTCGAAGAGCTCGTCGACCGCCTTCTCGTAGCGCTCTCGACGCAGCTGGAAGGCGGCCTCGGCGTCGAGCTCGCGCGCCACCAGCCGCGGCGCGCCGGGGACCGCACGCTCATCGTCGCCGAGCGGGATCTCGAGGACGTCGGCCAGCGAATGCGCGGGGTCGGTGGAGAGGATCAACAGCCGCGCGTCCCGCCTTCGCGCCGCCAGGCCCAGCGCCACCGCGGCCGCCGCCGACGTCTTGCCCACGCCGCCCTTGCCCAGGAAGGCGAGTACCCGCGTCCCCGGCGGCGCCAGCTGGTCGAGCCACGGCGGCGCCTCGACCGTCGCGCGGCGCCGCCGCGGGCGGGACCGCGCGCGAGCGCGCGCCAGCGCGGGCGGCGGCGACGCCGCCAGACGGCGGAGCGCGGCGAGTCCGCGCGGCTCGATCTCGGCCATGCCCACCAGGCGCACGCGCCGGCCGGGGAACGCACGGCGCACGCGGTCCACGACGCGGGTCTCGTCGGCGGCACGGCCGGCGCAGAGCGCGCATGCGGCGGATGTCCGCGTCAGCCGGTTCACGAGGATCTCGTCCACGGCGATGCCGGCGCCGTCGAGGGCCCGGACGGCGTCGAGCGTCTCGGCCAGCGCGACCGGCTCCGGGAGCAGCACCCAGGTGAAGGAGGTGCGCGCGCGGTCGCGCAGAAGGGCGTGGAGGTCGCGCGCTTCTCCCTCGATCTCGGCCACCAGCGCGTCGGCGGCGTCGCTGCGATGGGCGCCGGCCAGGCTCTCGCCGAGGAAGCGATGCTTGGCCAGCATGTCACCCAGCACGCCGGCGATTCGCGCCAGCGTCTCCGGCATTGCGAGCAGGCGCAGCGTGTGGCCCGTCGGCGCCGTATCGACCACGATCTCGTCGTACGGCCGGCCGCGGGCCAGCCGATGAAGCTCGACCAGGCCGATCAGCTCGTCGACGCCGGGCAGAGAGAGGGCGAGCAGCCGGTCGACGTCCTCCTCGTCCAGGTAGGTGCCGCGGTCGGCGACCGTTCGCAGCGGGCGGCGCCGCGCCGCTATCCAGCGCTCCAGCGCGCGGTCGGCGTCGAGCTCGACGGCCATCAGCGTGCCCCGGCGTGCGCCGAGCCGGCGCGGGCGCGACGAGAGCTTCGTGTCGACGGCGTCGGCCAGCGAGTGGGCGGGATCGGTGGAGATGAGCAGGACGCGCTGTCCGCGCTCGGCGGCGGCGAGGGCGGCCGCCGCCGCGCTCGTGGTCTTGCCGACGCCGCCCTTGCCGCCGAAGAAGCGGAACTGCGGCGGCGCGCTCACCGGCCCCGGGCGCCGTCCTCGTCGTCGGCCGGCTCGTCGGCGAACGTGGTCGCCTCGATGCCGGTGATGCGCATCTCGCCCGGTTCAGGAGTGACCCCGCGCTGGCGCTCGCGGATCTCCCGCAGCCGCGCGAGGATGTCGGCTTCGACGACGGCGAATTCCTCCTGGGTGATCTCGCCGAGCTCGAGCCGCATCTGGGCGGCGAGCAGCTCCTCGTGGAGCACGCTGTCGTCGTTGAGCTGCGCTTCCACCGCGTCGACGATCTTGCGGAGCACGAACTTGATGCCCCCCACCAGCAACGTGTCGAGGATGATCACGTGTCGACGTGCCGGTTGGTGAGGGTGGCGATGACCGAGGCGAGCTCGTGCGGCGCGACCGGCTTCGGCACGTGCATCTGGTAGCCGGCCCGGAGGGCACGGGCGCGATCCTCCACCCGCGGATAGGCCGTCAGCGCCACCGCCGGCGTGTAGCGCCCCAGCGCGCCTTCGATGTCGCGGATCTTGCGGATCAGCTCGTAGCCGTCCGTGTCGGGCAGGCGGATGTCGGAGACGAGCACGTCGAGCCGCTCCCGCGTCACCGCGTCGAGGGCCTCGCGGCCCGAGCTGGCGGTGGCCACCCGCGCGCCCCAGCGTTCCAGGGTCTGCACGAGCCACTCGCGCGCGTCGGGATCGTCCTCGACGACGAGGATGGCGAGGCCCTCCATGCGCGTCGCGCCGCCGAGCGCGGCGTCGGCGGCCGCGGGCTCGGCCTCGGTGTAGATGGGCAAGGTCACCGTGAAGGTCGAGCCGAGACCCTCGCCGGGGCTGGTCGCCACGATGCGCCCGCCGTGCACGTCAACGAGGTGGCGGACGATCGAGAGACCGAGTCCGAGCCCGAGCGGCCCCGTCAGCGTCGTCTCGGACTGCCGGAAGCGGTCGAAGATGTAGGGCAGCAGCGCCGGCGCAATCCCCTTGCCGCTGTCGCTGACCTCCAGCCTGACCTGCGCGCCCGCGCCCGCCAGGCTCACCGTGACGCGGCCCTTCTCGGGCGTGAACTTGATGGCGTTCGACAGCAGGTTCCACATCACCTGCTGGAGGCGGTCGGGATCGGCGAGCAGAGGGCCGGCGTCCGGATCGAAGGTCGTCACCAGCTCGATCGACTTCGCGATGGCCGCCGGGCGGATGGCCTCGACGGCGGCGTCGGCCAGCGGCGCCGGCAGCACCACGCGGGTCTTCAGTCGCAGCTTGCCGGTGATGATGCGCGAGACGTCGAGCAGGTCCTCGATGAGCTGGGCCAGCGCCTGCGTGTTGCGCTCGATCGTCTCCAGCGCGCGTTCCTGGCGCGCCTCGTCGAGGTCGCCCTTGCGAAGCCACCAGAGCCAGCCGACGAGCGCGTTCAGCGGCGTGCGCAGCTCGTGCGAGAGCGTGGCCAGGAACTCGTCCTTGGCGCGCCCGGCCGTCTCCGCATCGGCGCGGGCCGCCTGCTCCTGCTTCAGCAGCTCCTCGCGGGCCGCCGCCAGCGCCTCGGCACGCCGCTGGGCGCCGCGCGCGCGGACATAGAGCAAGGCGGTCGCGACTCCCACCACCACGGCCGCGAAGAACAGCGGCCAGAGGGCCCGCGGCACCTCGTCTCTCACTCTCCCGGCTTGGCGCGCTCGAGCTTCAGCCGGATGTTGACGAAGTTGTAGGGTGGCCAGGGGCCCGTGTAGCGGAACGTGAGGTGGTCGTACTTGGCGCCGATCGCCTTCACCTTGGCGTCGAACGCGCTCTCGCGATCGCGGGCGACCAGGAAGGCGGCGTTCATGATCATCTTGTCGCCGATCGGCTTGTTGGCGCGCGAGGCGACGGAGACGTCGCGCAGCATCTCGAAGATCTCCGACACGTACCGCTCGGAGCGGTTCTGGAGCGCGCTCTCCACCAGGCGGCCGTACTGCACGCGCGCGAAGTAGGTGGGGCCGGTCTGGGAGGCGATCTCGCCCTTCAGCTGACGGACGTCGTCGTCCTCGCGCTCGATCTGCTTGATCACCTCGTCCCGGTCCCACAGGACTTTCAGACCGAACTCGACCTTGTCCTCCATCTTGAGGAGCACGTCGGTGAAGGCCCCGTAGGCGCCCTTGAGCAGCTCGGTGATGTCGTCGCGTGTCTTGAAGACGGTGCCGAACGACATGGGAATGACCGTGTGCTGCCGCATGACCGCCTCGTTCACGCGCTCGTGGGCCAGCACGTTCTCCCGCGTGGCGTCGAGCACCTCGATCGGCGTGTCCGAGATCACGGCCGCGATGTCCTTGTAGTGCACGGTGTGCACCTCGGTCGGCGTGGCGCCGAGGCCGATGGCGCCGAAGCGGAGCGGATCTTCCGAGCGGATGACACAGTACACGTACTTGCCGCGGCTCTCGGCCGCCTTGCCGCTCCCCGCCGGCGCGCTGGCCGGGACAGGAGCCCGGGGCGGCGTCTCGCGAATGACGCGCGAGCCCGTGCGGCGCGGCGGGCTGTCGGCGGCAGCACCGTCACTCGGTGGCCGCGCGGGCGTGGCGCTGCGGCGAGGGCGCGAGCTCGGCTTCGGCTTGGGAGCCATGGATCAGTCCTCTTTCCCGGAGGCGGGCCGGCCGTCGAGCATCTTGCGAATCTCTTCCAGCAGCCGCTCGGGAAGACAGGGTTTCGTGATGAAGGCGTCGCAGCCCGCCTCGATGGCGCCCTTGGAGTGACCGGCGAGCGCATGGCCGGTGAGCGCGATCACCGGGATGGCGTGCGTGCGCGGATCGGCCTTGAGCCGTCGCGTCGCTTCCCAGCCGTCGAGGCCGGGCAGCGAGAGGTCCATGACGATCAGGTCCGGGAGCAGCGAGAACGCCTGCTGGAGCGCCTCGTGGCCGTTCTGCGCCTCGGCCACCCGCAGGCCGGAGAACTGCAGGTACTGCATGTACATGTCGCGGTTGTCCGGGAAGTCATCGACGACGAGCACGAGCGGCGGCGACTCCGCCTTGGGCGGCTCGGGGCTCTTCACCGTCTTCTTCGGCCCCGTCATACGCGCTTGACCTCGCGCGGAACGCGGACGGTGAAGGTCGAGCCGTGGCCGAGCTCGCTGGTGAGCTCGATGCGTCCGTCGAGCATGCCGGCCAGCCGGCGGCAGATGGCGAGGCCGAGGCCGGCGCCCGTGTACTCGCGGGTCGGGGAGTTGTCCGCCTGACGGAAGTCCTCGAAGATCCGCTCCTGGTCGGCGGGCGCGATGCCGATGCCCGTGTCGGCGACGGCGATGATCATCGAGTCGGTCTCCGTCAGATAGCGCACGCCGATCTCGACCCCGCCCTGCGCCGTGAACTTGATGGCGTTCGTCAGGAAGTTGATGACGATCTGCTTGACCTTCTGGCGGTCCGTCTTGATGAGGGGCAGGTCGCCGGGCACGTGGCTGGTGACCGACAGCCGGGAGCGCGCGATGATCGGCTCCACCTCCGCCAGCACCTCGCTGATGAGGTCGCGCACGGCGAACTCCGCCACCGTCAGCGGCATCTTGCCGGCCTCGATGCGGGAGATGTCGAGGATGTCGTTGATGATGGCCAGCAGGTGGTGGGCGTTGGAGTCGACCCGTTCGAGATTGCGCCGCTGGTGCGGCGACATGTCGCCGGCCACGCCCTTCAGCAGCATGCTCGTGTACCCGAGGATCGCGTTGAGCGGCGTCCGGAACTCGTGGGACATGTTGGCCAGGAACTGCGACTTCGCCGCGGACGCCTGCTCGACCTCGATGTGCGAGCGGCGCAGGAGCTCGTTCTGGCGCGACAGCTCCGCGGTCGCTTCCTGCACGCGTTGCTCGAGCTCCTCGGAGGCGCGCTTGAGCTGCTCGAACAGGCGCGCGCGCTCGAACTCCTCCGTACGGTCATGGAGGATGGTCACCATGGCCGTGACCTCGCCGTGCTCGGAGACGATCTTGCCGGAGATGGCCTCCACCGGCAGGGCGGCTGCCGTGCGCGGATCGACCAGCCCGATGGCGCCGCTGCGCCGCATGACGCCCGCCTCGAAGAACAGGTTCGAGACGAATGACGAGAAATGCGCGTCGTTGGCCTGGACGGCCCGCCGCGTCTCCTCGCTGGCCGCGAAGTCGGCGGTGAAGAGGCGCTCGGCGGGCGTGTTCATCATGACGATGTTGCCGTTCGGATCGGTCACGAGGATCGGGTCGGCCACGGAGTCGATGATGAGATCGAGGCGGTCGCGCTCGGCGCGGGCGTCGGCCTCGGCCAGCCGCAGCTTGCGGTAGTTCTCCTCGATCTCCTCGGTAGCGCGCCGGAGGTCGGTGACGTTGCGGAGGACCGAGACGATACCCGTCCCCTCGCGCGGGTCGACGGTGATCGTGCTCAGGAGCTCGAACAGCAGGTCGGACCCGTCGCTCGGGTCGACGAGCAGGAGCTCGTGGCGCCACGGCTCGCTGTCGCCGAACGCGCGGCGGCTGAGCGCAGACGAGAACAGCATGTTGTTGAGCGCGACCGCCCGGCGCCGGCCCTCGCTCTCGTCCTCCGAGGCCGCCAGCAGCGCTTCCGCTCGCGCATTGGCCACGATGATGCGGCCCTCGGTGTCCGTCAACAAGATCGGGTCGGTGACGGCGTTGATGATGCTGTAGAGAAGCGTGCGCTCGCGGCGCAGGCGCCGCTCGGACTCGCCGCCGCGATGGGCGGCGCGGAGCGCGTTCAGCCGCGGCCCCAGAATCGAGGCGACCCAGGTCACGTCCTCGCGGACCTCGTCGTCGATGGGGCTCAGCAGCAGGAGCCCGACGGGCAGGTCGTAGACGGAGTCACGCCCGTGCAGCGGTACCGCCGTGTACTGGACCGTCTCCAGCGGCGTGGGAGGCACCGGGCGGCCGTTGTTGCCGAAGTTCACGGGGCCGGCGCCGAGGGTGGCCGCCACGAGCGGATGGTCGCGCGCCTCCAGATCCAGCGCGAACCGGGCGACGCGACGCTCGCGCACGCCCACGGTGGCGATCGGCATGAGCACGGTGGCGCTCTCGGCCGGCCCGAAGAGACAGAGCCCGCGGCGGACTCCGATCGAGCGCTGCAGCCACTCGAGGCCCCGCTCGGCGCACGCCGCGACGTCATCGGTACCGAGCAGCGCTTCCGCCAGCTCCAGCCGGCGCACAGCGTCGACCCGGCCACGCCGTCGCGCCGCGGTTCGGACCGCGGCGACGCGGTTCACGGCTTGCGCGACCTCCGCGCGGTGATGGGCTCCCGGCCGGTGGCGGCGATCTGGGCGCGGAGCGCCGCGTTCTCGGCGAGCACGGCGTCGCTGGCGCGGCCGTCGACGGCCGGCTTCGACGCGGGCGTGATCGTCCCCACCGCCTCCGAGTACTTGAGGTAGGTTTCGATGGAGGCCACGACCACCCGGGCCTCAACGGTGATCAGGTCGATACCGACGAGGGACACGCGCACCCAGGCATCGATGACGATGCCCTTGTCGAGCACGCGGTCCAGGACGTCGATCAGGCTAGTGCCGCCGGTTGTCCTTTCGACTGGCATCGCTCAGTCTCCTTCGGCGTGTCCGTCACGACGCTGTCGGCGCCCCCCGGTGGAGCGTATCGAGGTCAGCGACGCGATCTTTCGCTCGAGCACGCGCACTTGCTTGCGCAGCTCCTCGTTTTCGGCCGAGAGCCGGTTGCGGCCCGGGGCAAGGTGGCTGTCGTGCTTCCACCAGTCCAGGCCGATCTGCTGCGCCTTGTCGATCGAGCACACGATCAGGCGGATCCGGATCGTGAGGAGCTCGACCTCGGCGAGCGAAATTTTGACGTCGCCGGCGACCACGAGCCCCTTGTCGAGGACTCGATCGAGGACGTCGACCAGACCACTGCCCCGCCCGTCGGGCGGCGGAAGATTGACTCGGATCGGAGGTGCCATCTCGTGAGTGGCGGCAAGTATAGTCCGGACGAGCTAAATTTGTAACATGTGAAAAACTTTTCCTACCCCTATATCGAAGGGCAACCGTGCCATACCCGGCCGCAGCGGCGGCCAGCCGGGTATGAGACCTGGACGCCCCGGGATCACTTCCTACCGTTCTTCGGCAGCATCTCGGCGAGGAATTTTCCGGTGTAGGAGCCGGCCGTCTGGGCAATCACCTCCGGCGACCCCTCGGCGACGATCTCGCCGCCCTCGTCGCCGCCCTCGGGCCCCAGGTCGATCACGTGGTCGGCCGCGCGAATGACGTCCAGGTGATGCTCCACCATGACCACCGTGTTGTTGGCGTCGACGAGACGGTTGAGCACGCCGAGCAGCTTCTTGACGTCGTCCAGGTGCAGGCCGGTGGTCGGCTCGTCGAGCAGATAGAGCATCTCGCCGCCGGCGCGCGCGGCCAGCTCGGCGGCGATCTTCAGGCGCTGCGCCTCGCCGCCGGACAGGGTGGTGGCCGGCTGGCCGAGCCGCAGATAGCCGAGCCCCGTCTCCTGCAGGGTGCGCAGCCGGCGCGCGAGCGGCGCCGTGCCGGCGAAGAAATCCACCGCCTCGTCCACGGTCATCTGCAGCACGTCGGCGATGGAGCGGCCGCGATACTTCACGCCGAGCACGTCGGGACGGTAGCGTCGGCCCTCACACTCCTGGCAGGAGACGTACACATCCTCGAAGAAGTACATCTCGAGCTTCTGGAATCCGTCGCCCTGGCACGTCTCGCAGCGGCCGCCCGGGACGTTGAACGAGAAGGCCCCGGCGCCCAGCCCGAGCGCCTCCGCCCGCGGCAGCGCCGCATAGAGCTTGCGGACCTCGTCGAACGCCTTGACGTAGGTCACCGGGTTCGAGCGCGGCGTGCGGCCGATCGGCTCCTGGTCGATGAGGCGCACGCCCTTCAGATACTCGAGGCCGGTGAGAGCCGTGTAGGCGCCGGGCGCCTGGAACTCGGTCTTGAAGGCGCGCGCCACCGCGCGGTAGAGCGTGTCGTGCACCAGCGTCGATTTGCCGGAGCCGGAGACGCCGGTGACGACCGTCATCGTGTGCAACGGCAGCCGCAGGGTGATGTCCTTCAGGTTATGGGCGCGGGCGCCCGTGAGCGTCAGGAAGCGCCGTCCGGTTCGCCGGCTGAGCGACACCGGGATCGATTCGCGGCCCGACAGATAGCGCGCGGTGAGCGATCGCGTCGCCTTGCGGAAGTCCGCCTGGCCACCGCTGAAGACGACCTCGCCGCCTCGCTCGCCGGAGCCCGGACCGAGCTCGACCACGTGGTCGGCGGCCTCGATGAACGCGCGGTCGTGCTCCACCACCACCACCGTGTTGCCGGCGGAGGCGAGCTCGCGGCAGAGATCGGCCAGACGCGCGGTGTCGCGGGCGTGGAGGCCGATCGAGGGCTCGTCGAGCACGTACAGTGTGCCGACGAGCTGCGAGCCGAGCTGGTTTGCCAGGTTGATCCGCTGCGCCTCGCCCCCGGAGAGCGTGCGCGTCTGCCGGCCGAGGGTCAGGTAGCCGAGGCCGACGCGGAGCAGGAAGTCGAGCTTGGCGTCGAGCTGGCGCAGGATCTCGCGCGCGACCGCGGCTTCCCACGCGGTCAGCGAGAGACTGCCGAGCACGGCCGCCGCCCGCTCGATGGTGAGGCCGGTGAACTCGGCGATCGTCATGCCGGCCACGCGCACGGCCAGGGCCGTCGGCTTGAGCCGCGCCCCCGCGCACAGGGGACACGGCGACTGGGTGCGATAGCGGGAGAGGAAGACCCGGACGTGCAGCTTGTAGCGGTAGGACTCGATTTCCTCGAAGAAGCCGGTGATGCCGGGGAACGTGCCGTCACCGTCGTACACGAGCTTCCGTTCGGCCGGTGCCAGCTCCTCCCACGCCGTCTCGAGCGACACGCCGGCGCGCCGGGCTGCCTTCACGAGCTGGCGCTGATACCACTTGCCGGAGGGGTGGCTCCAAGGCTCGACGCAGCCCTCGCCGAGGCTGCGCGTGGCGTCCGGCACGACGAGCGACTCGTCGTACTTGAGCACGTTGCCGAAGCCCTTGCATTCGGCGCACGCGCCGAGCGGATGGTTGAACGAGAACAGGATCGGCTGCGGCCGCTCCAGCGCGGCGCCGCAGCTCCCGCAGCGGAACGCCTCCGTGAAGGCGCGGCGGGGCCCCTCCGCGACGTCGATCGCGCAGCGGCCGCCGCCTTCGCGGAGCGCCGTTTCCACGGATTCGACGAGGCGCGCGCGCCCCTCTGCGCGCAGCACGACCCGGTCCAGCACCACGTCGAGCTCGAGCGCGTCGAGCGTGGGCGGCGGGGCGTCCGCCAGATCCAGCACCCGCTCGCCGAGGCGCACGCGCGCGAAGCCGCGACGCGTGAGGCCGGCCCACAGCTCGGCCGGCGGCGTGCCCGCCACCACCGGCAGCGGAAACGTCACCAGCGCGCGCGCGGCGGGATGCTCGGCGAGCAGCGTGTCGGCGATCGAGGCCGCCGAGTGCGA